>JBDNIG010000771.1:0-12834 GCA_041688415.1 Rhodopirellula sp.
CGGCGGCGAAGTTCTTGCCTTCGAGCATCGCCAGTGAGGCGCCGCCGCCGGTGCTGACGTGGCTGACGCGGTCGGCGAAGCCGAGTTGCTCGACGGCCGCGGCGCTGTCGCCACCGCCGATGATGCTGACCGCGTCACTTTCGGCGACGGCCTGAGCGACGGCTCGGGTGCCGGCGTCCATCGGTGGTTTTTCAAACACGCCCATCGGGCCGTTCCAGACCACGGTCTTGGAGCCCTTGATGATTTCGGCGTAATTCTTGGCCGTTTCGGGACCGATGTCCAAACCTTCCATGTCGTCGGGAATCTGACCGGCGGGGACGATTTTTTTGTTGCAACCCGCGATGTTGCCGAAGTCGTCGCCGCAGTGGGTATCGACGGGCAGGTGCAGCTTGCCGTCGCTCTTGGCCAGCAACTCCTTGGCCAAATCGACTTTGTCCTTTTCCACCAAGCTGCCGCCGACCTGGCCACCTTTGGCGAGCGAGAACGTGTAGGCCATGGCTCCGCCGATCAGGATCGCGTCGCAGATGCCCAACAAATTGTTGATCACGTTGATCTTGTCGCTGACTTTCGCGCCGCCGAGGATGGCGACGAACGGACGGGCGGGATTGCTGATCGCGTCGGAGAGATACTGGATCTCTTTGGCGACGAGGTGACCGACGACGCGAGGTTTGCCAGCCATGGCTTGGGGTACGGCGACCATCGAGGCATCTTCACGGTGGCAGGTGCCGAAGGCGTCGTTGCAGTACACGTCGGCCAGGGCGGCGAGTTTGCCGGCGAATTCGGCGTCACCTTTTTTCTCGCCAGGATTGAAACGCAGATTTTCCAGCACGAGAACCTCGCCCGCTTTCAAGCCGGCGGCCTTGACCTGCGCGTCTTCGCCGACCGTGTCGCTGGCGAAATGCACGGGGCTGCCGAGCAGTTCACCCAACCGGGCGGCGGCGGGAGCGAGCGAGAATTTCTCGTTGCCGGCACCACCGGTGGGCCGTCCCAAGTGGCTCATCAGGATCACGACGCCGCCCCGATCGATCACGCTGCGAATACTCGGTAGTGCCATCCGGATGCGGCGGTCGTCGGTGATTTCATTTTGCTCGTTGAGTGGGACGTTGAAATCGACCCGCATGAGGACGGTTTTGCCTTTGACTTCGGTTTGATCGATCGTCTTTTTGGCCATCGAGAATCTGCTCCGGTTCTAGAAAAAAAGCTGCAAAGTTCAAATTTGCATTGAGGTTTGTTTCAGTGGGCTAGCCAGTATCGGTCAGAACCTCGCAGCCGCGAAGGGGCCAATGGTATTTCCACACTCCTGGCCTGGTTTCCTCACGTCCTACCATCGTCATAACCGAAACCAGAGTAGGCACGGCTGTGACTCAGTTTTCTGAGTCGGGGTCGTCGCCGGTCTGTCGCGACCTTGGTGGAACGAGTCGCGACGACGTTCGTCAGTTACGAGCGATATCAACGCAATACGGGGGCGGTGCTGGTGATCTCCAGAACCACGATGGACGATTTATGCGCGCACTGGACCGAGCGGTCTTTCCGGGTAGTCGCCGGAGTACTGCTGGCGATCCTTGCAACGGAGCTGCCAAAAACGCAGTCAGTGCAAGCCCAATCGCCGCAGACTCAGTTGCCACAGACGCGATCGGCGCCGTCTCAGGCGGCCGCGTCGCAGCACACCAACACGCACCGATTTCCCTCGGTGTTCGGTTGGGGACAAGACCATGATGCTGAGCCGAGAGTCGGTTCACCGGCCCATCGTGAGGCGATTATTAATGCCTTGCCGCTGGATCGATTGACGCCCGAGGCACGCACTCAGATCCTTGAAATCACGGATAATCCGACGCTGTTTCGGCAATTACCCAGCCAAGCGGTGCGGTGCGACCAGGACATGTTTCTGTTCCTTACCCGCAATCCCGACGTGCTCGTCGGTCTGTGGGATTTAATGGACATCACCAAAGTACAGTGTCATCGCATCGGTCCGTACCGGATCAAAGCCAGTGATCAGGCCGGTACATTGTGCAACGTCGATTTGGTGTATGGCGACGCGAACCAGCACATCTTTGTGGTCGAAGGATCCTACGACGGCAAAATGGTGCCCACGGCGATTCGCGGGAAAGGCGTCTTCGTATTGCACTCGGCCTACGCCAAGAATGCGGACGGTGACACCACCGTTTCGGGGACGCTCGATTGTTTTGTGCAGCTCGAGAGTCTCGGCGTGGATCTGATCGCGCGGACCTTCAGCCCCATCATCGGCCGCTCGGCGGACAGTAACTTCGTCCAGACCGCACGATTCATCTCCCAGGTCAGTCAAGCGAGCAGTCAGAACCCGGCGGCAATGCTGGACGTTGCCAATCGATTACCGCAAGTCGATCCGCCGGTTCGCAAAGCGTTCGCTGACACGATCGTGACGGTGGCCCGTCGCGGCCGAGAAGTGGTCGACGGAGCCGCGCCCGCGAAAACAGCCGAACGCGCTAGCATGAACGGATCCGCGGGAGTCACGCGGTAGGGAATTCGCCCTGATACCGCTAATTCGAGATTTGTATGTGATCGCGGAATCTGCCGTTTGGTTGAGGGGGACTCCGATCGCTGTCGTGCTTGGTGGGTCTGGCGTTGGATCGCTTTTTGATCTTGCGAGGGTTGCGCTGTATCGTGCAGCGATTCACGTTCGTTGTGGGTGGCAACTCGGACCGACCGAGCGGTCCGGCTACAATGATCGAACCGGCAGCGTTGTACATAGGGGTATCGCGAGTGCGATTTGAATCATGAAAGTTTCGGTAATCACGGCTGTCTACAATCGCGCCAATACGATTGGCGATGCGATTGACTCGGTACTGGCTCAGAAGGATGTTGAGTTGGAGTACATCGTCGTCGACGGGAATTCGACTGACGATACACCTGGCGTGGTGGTCAGTTACGGGGACCGCATCACGCGATCGATTCGCGAGCCAGATGCAGGGATCTACGATGCCCTGAATAAAGGCATTGCGGCGGCCACTGGGGATGTGATCGGTTTCCTGCATGCCGATGACTGGTTCGCCGATGACGGCGTGCTACGGCGAGTCTCCGAGGGTTTGGCCGACGAGCACATCGATGGGGTGTATGGCGATCTGGTTTACGTCGATGCGGAGTCGCCCGGTCGTGTTCGCCGCAAGTGGGTATCGGGTGACTACGAGGTCTCGAAGTTTCGCCGCGGTTGGATGCCACCGCATCCCACCGTGTATTTGCGGCGACGCTGTTACGAACGATTTGGCGCGTTCAATGACCACATGAAGACGGCGGCCGATTATGAGTTGCTGGTGCGGATGATGGTCAAGCATCAAATTTCGATGCGTTATCTGCCGCGGGTAATGGTCAAGATGCGAGTCGGCGGTGCCAGCAATGCAAGCCTTCGCAGTCGGGTTAGCGCCAACGCGGACGATCGCAGTGCGTGGGTCAGCAACGGTCTACTGCCGCCTTGGGGATTGCGGCTATGGAAGCCGCTGAGGAAGCTGCCTCAGTTTTTACGATAGAATGTTCACATTGTTGGTCCAGCCTATCGCCCGGAGTACACAGGCTGTCGGGGTTTGGTGGGCCGTTACCAGCTCACCTCGGCGGTGCGGCCGGTGGATTGGGGACGGGCAGTGAAGACGGAGAGTTCGGGGCTATTCCAATGCTGCTGAAACTGGGCGGCGGATGCTTCGTCAGGGTGCCATACAAACACGCCGGGCCCCCAACTGCTTTGACCGACTCCGCTGAATCCCGCGGTGCGTAGACGTGCGATCAAGTGCGTCGTTGCTGCGCCGTTGTACGCGCCGCCTTGGACGAGCGCAAATAGTTCGCCGCTGCTTTGGTTGTACTGTGTCGTGGCGTCGCAAAAGGAAGCGAAGTCAGCATCTTGAATTGCTGGCATGAGCCGGGTCGTGAGGATGTTCGCAAGTTCGTCGCGACGTTGAGTCGAGACGGCGTCGAGGGCATCGAACTTGGCTTGCTCTTGATCGCCGCTGACGGTGCCGGCACCGTCAGCGGCGATGGGCAGTAGGATCGCGACGCGCCACGCGGGCGGCATCTCCAGACGCACGTCGAGCGTGTTGAGTGGATAAAGCGTGCGCGCGGGCGTCAGTCCCTCGGCAATGAATCCGCCGGTCAGGTAGCCGTGAGTACCGACGGCTGAGCGTCTGCCGCGGTCTGCGGCGCCGAGCCAAAGCTCCCCGACCCGTGGTGGTATACCGGTCAAGTCAGCAGCTAGCTCCGACGATGACGTGACTGGTGACACGCGCAGGATCGCTTCGGCGATCGCCAGGGAGAGTTGTGTGCCACTGCCCAGTCCCGTGTGCGCCGGTGCCGCATCGAGTACTTCGACGTGGACGGGCGGTAAACTCGCTGGCGAGCCGGTCGCATCCGCAATTCGCTGGGCGATCGCGGTAGCACGCTGGTGGTGGTCGCGGGCACGGTGATCTGGATCGTTCACGTTTGTCGTGAATGAGAACTTCGTTGATACTCTCGCCGTGACGATTGTTTTCGGCGTGTCGATCATCACGCCACAACCACCAAACGGTGCGGCGATATCGAGCAATCCGAAGTGCAAGCGTGCGCCCGTCGTGATCCGAACGCGATACGTCATGCCGAATTCTCGGCGGTGGACGACGAATGCTGCTCGATGTAGGTCTGGACGAGTTCGAACGCTGCCAGCTCGTCCGGCCCCGCGGTCTTCTCCACGGGGATGCGGAGTCGCTGCAGTTCGTCGATCATCCGGACCGAATCGATCATGTCGATTCGCGTCGCCAGGATGGCGGCTTCGATGACGGCGTGTTTGGCGCGGTTGAATCCAAAGAACGGCCGAACGATGCCCTCGGCAACGCAACTCGCCATCAATTCGTGCCGCGGAGGTGTGCCGCCGGT
The DNA here is from genome assembly GCA_041688415.1 of Rhodopirellula sp. Classification (GTDB taxonomy): domain Bacteria; phylum Planctomycetota; class Planctomycetia; order Pirellulales; family Pirellulaceae; genus Rhodopirellula. The sequence continues at coordinate 4,870 of JBDNIG010000771.1, forward strand.
CTGCGCGACTTCGATCGCAAACCAGCGATGGCAGTCGCGGAGGCGAATGTGCTCGGGTGACGCATCTTCGGCGGCACACGTCAGGCCGGCCGGATCGACGGTCCCAATCGCGGCGCGGGCGAGCAATAACACGTCATCGGTAACGTGAATCACGGCTTTGCCGGTGGCCAACAGATTGCGGCAGGTGCGTGAACCTTCGTAGGGACGTAGGCAGAACGACGGCAGCGTTTCGTTGTCGGCGGGTGGATGGACGATCGGACCCAGCGGCGCAATGTTGACGCGGCCCTCAGGACTGACGGTGGTGACAACCGATTCCAAAATCACTTCGTCTCCCCGTCGGTGAATGGCATCGGCCGGACCGGTAGTGGTCGCGGCTGAGCGATCGAGAGCGTCGGTAGCGGTGATTTTCGATAGCGACCTGATGCCGATTCATCGCGACCCATTGCGGCGGACGCCAACATGCGTTGACGATAGCCCGAGCGCGACATCCACGCGACGGGCCGCCCCGTACCGGCGTCGGCACCGAGGATGCGGCGGGCACGCTCGTGGTGTCGATCGACCAAAGTAAAGAAGTTTCGAAACAGGTCGTGACCATGTTCGGTCAGCAATGACTCGGGATGGAACTGGACGCCGTGGACGCAGCGGGCGTGATCGGAAATACCCATCACGATCGATCGTGACGCATCCGTTTGGAGTGTTGTGGCGGTGATGTCGAGGGAAGTGGGTAAGGTTGCGGCGTCGACGCACAGGGAATGATACCTGCCCACGGAGATCGGTTTTGGCAAGCCGCTGAAAATGCCAGTTGAGTTGTGGTTGATGATGGAAGCCGCAGCGTGGGCCGGTGGCGAGACGATCACGCTGCCGCCGTACGCTGCCGCGATGGCTTGATGTCCCAAACAGATACCGAGAATCGGGATCTCTCCAGCGAGCGATTCGACGACATCGAGGCAACAGCCAGCTTGTTCGGGGCGGTGCGGTCCCGGCGAGAGCACGATCGCTTCGGGCTGCAACTGATAGCACTGGTCCATGGTGATCGCGTCGCTGCGGACCACCCGCGTCGCTTTGCCGGCGAGTCGCAGGTACCGCGCGACGTTGTAGACGAAGGAGTCGTAGTTATCGAGCAGCAGGATCACAATGATTTCAAGTCAAACCGGAAAGGGGTCTGACCCTCTCACTGATTCTTAAAAGGGTCAGACCCCTTTTGGGACTGAATCTCAACGCCGTGGTTTGGCGAATTTGATTTTCTCAATCAATTTGACGACTTGATTGCCATCCTTGTATCCACTGACGGCCGTGATCGCACGGATCACATATTCGTATCGCAGGTTGTAGTCGGTATCGATTTCCACCTCCGGTCCTTCGCCGACTTCTTCGCCCACGGGGCCCGCCGACGCGATCTGTCCGACGATGGTGCTGCGCAGTTTGTCGAATCCGTCGGTCCCGAGTCCCATTTGGATGTCGTTGAGTTGCATCCCGGCGAGGTTCCCGGTGTCATCGGCGAGCAGTCGCAGTTTCAGTGGTAGATCCGTTGGATCGATGGTCGCGTTGGAGGTACCCGCCAGTGGCATTTTGATGCTGAAGTCACCTTCGAGCTCAACGACTTTAAACGTCATGACGAAGAAGATCAGCAGCAGGAACACGATATCGATCATGCCGGTCATGTTCAGCTCGCTCTTCTCGGGCGGCGTTGGATTGCGGATTTTCATGACTTGTCCTCTTTCACGCGAAGGGCGAAGTTGACGAGCTTCGAATCCTGGCAAACCCGCACAATTTCTTGGATCTCACCGGCCGCGCAGTCCTTGTGTCCCCGGATCACGACATTGGCATCAGCGGGCGTTTTGCCTTCACCGCGAATGACCGCGAGTTCACGATCGAGTCCCAGCCGCAGCGTTTCGGCGGTGTAGTCATCACCGCCCAGGTAAATCCGACCATCGGCGGCGACGTGCAGGATGATCGGCGCTTCGAGTGGTGCTTCGGGCGGCTTGACGAGTTGGCTGTTGGGCAGGACGACGTGATCATTGGCTTCGGTTTGGGCGAAGTTGATCAGCACCATGAAGAATGCGATCAATTGAAACGTCATGTCGATCATGGGCGTCATATCGGCTTCGGCCATATCAACCGGTTTTCGTTTGATGCGCATGATCAGCGACCTCCGGTCTTGGGCGCCGTATCTTCAAAGCGGCTCATCAGGTTTTCGCTTTCCACGCCCACCTCGAGCAACAAGCGGGCGACGCGGTTGCGGAGAATGTTGTAGGCGGCGATCGCGGGAATCGCGATAAACAGACCGACAAGAGTCGTGAACAAGGCGGTGGAAATACCCTCGGCGAGTACGGATGGTTCGGGGGTCGTGCCGCCTTTGGCAATCCCCTGGAATGACGCGATCATCCCTTGCACGGTGCCGAACAGTCCGATCATCGGGCTGAGGTTGCCGATCAGCGCCATGTAGCTGAGCCGGTGTTCCAGCTTCATGCTCTCCTCCTCGCCGACCTCTTGCATGCCTTCCATCGCTTTGGGATAACCGCGAGAGATTTTAGCGAGCCCCGCAGCGAGGACTTGGCCGAGGACGGATTCATCGTTCTTAGCCAAGTCGTAGGCACCCTGGTTATCATTTTCATCGAGCCGCTGACCAAATTCCTCGATCAAATCCTGCGGACAGAGCGTCTCGCGGCGGGCGGCCAACATGTTCATCACGAAAAGCGACACGAGCGTCACCGACAGTGCCAGGAAGACGATCAGGTAGGGAATGCCGAGAGATTTGATGAACCAGGTCAGCAGCGACTGATCTTTTTTCTCGTCCGCATCGGCGTTTTCATCCGCTGGTTGGTCTGCATCGGCTTGACCGGCTCCGGCGTCACCACCGTTGTCATCGGCACCTTGGGCGGCGGGCTGCTCGGGCGCTTCCGCTTCGTCGTCGCCGAACTCAGCGGCGGCGTCGTTTTGAGCGGCGTCGTCTTGAGCGGTCGCGACGGAAAACGCCAGCGGACTGGACAGCGAGAAGCCGATCATCAAAATCACAAGCCAGGAGGCGAGGCACCTACCGGAAAAAGCGTCGCTCAACGGCGCGGAGATAGAGTTCATCGAGAGACCTTAAGGAGAACCGGTTGGAACCGAGGTGTTGAATCAGCCGCTGGACAGGCGATACAAGCAGGGTGTGCAGTGGCGGTGACGGTGACGGTGTCAGTGGCAGTGGCCTCCGCGTTGGCGGGCCACTATTGATAGAATAATCGACATCAGGCTCGCTGGCATCACCCTGGAGAGGGAATTTTGGAGACATCATCATGACAGACGACTGGTACGATACGGACGAGTGGGACGATGACGATTATGACGAATTTATCCAGCGAGAGTTTTCTGAATCATCCGGTCCGAGGGGCGGTTTGTCGGCGATTTGGAAATGGACCGCGTGGACGCTGTTGCTGCTGATTGTTCTGGCGTGGGTGTTGTTGATGTAATGTGCCCGCCCCTTCGGATTACCCAATTTCTTGATCCTGGAAGGATCGAAGCAATTAGCCGGTGCTTTGCGCGTAGCGAACACCACCGGATTGGAATCGCGAATGGAAACGCCGACCCGGAAAGGGTCACAGCACGGAAATTCCCTGAACGCTGGGACGCCCTGCGGGGTCCATCGATTGATATTATCTCCACCTTATTCCTTACCCACGACGGACATGTCGAAACCTGCAGCGAGCGAGCGGCCGGCACACGTGGTGCTCTATCAGCCGGAAATTCCGCAAAACACGGGCAACATTGGTCGCACCTGCGTCGCCGTGGGGGCAAAATTATGGATCGTGCAGCCCGCCGCGTTCTCGTTCGAGGAGAAACGCCTGCGCCGGGCAGGGCTGGATTACTGGCAGCATCTCGAGATCGAAATGGTGCCGGAGTGGGATGCGTTGACGGAACGGCTCGATCCGGCCCGGTACTATTTTTTGTCGCGGTTTGCCGAGCGGACGCTCTGGGACGCGCCGCTGCGGACGGGCGACGTGTTCGTCTTTGGCCGTGAAACGAGCGGATTGCCGGCTCACATTCTCGATCCCCACGACGAGCGAGCGGTTCGTTTGCCGACGCTGCCCATCGTTCGCAGTCTGAATCTCGCGACGACGGTCGGGATTGTGCTGTACGAACACCTGCGCCAGTGCTCAGCCGCCAAAAGTGAGTGAAAACGCATGAAAAAACCGGCAGGCTGTCTCCATCGAGACGACCTGCCGGTCCAATTCGGTCTCAGCCGCGCGGCGGCAAATGGAGCCGCTGGGAGAAACGCGTGAGTCTCGGCGTGCTACTGCACGTGCCTTGGATTGACTCAGGCGAACCCTAAAAATGATCCCTCTGCCGATGAATGGGCTGATTCCTGACAAGCCTCACAAGGCTTGCTAAGTGCATTTTAGGCATATAGCCGTTTGCTGCAAGATTAATCGGGCATTTGGATGCAAGAGATGAGTGGATTCTGCCAAAATTTGGAGAAAGGACATGGGGGTAATGGGGACGTTAGGGGCCTCAATCGGACATAACCAACAGTCCGCCACATCAAATCGTGATGCGTTGCCCGTGCTCGCTGCTCTGTTCGGCGGCCCGCAGGATGGCGGAGGCCTGAAAGGTTTCGTCGAGACCGCTCAGATTTCGCACCAAGCTCGTCACGGCGCGATGGAATTGAGCCAGCATTTTATCACCGACGGGCGATTCGCTCTCGAGCGACTCCTGATGACGTCCCGCATCATCAAACCAGACCAGAGTGCCGGGCAAGTCGACGAAGGCAACACCGTTTTCGCAACGCACTTGCATTGCGGCCGGTGGACGGAATCCGATCGCTTCTTGCCATTTCGCGGGGATGTAGTTGCCGCAACTGACTTGCGCCGTCGCGGTGCCTGGGTTGCCACTGGCATCGGAGGTCGTTGACGAGGTCGCAGTGGTGATGGGATTGGAAAAACGCAAACTCAAAGCACGGTAATCCCACGGGCTGGCGAAATCACAATTCGCTGACATCACACTCTCGACCCGCCCGCCGACGACGTAGGTACACCAGTCAATCAGCTCGATGAGTTGGTTCCTCATCGTTGCTCGGGCCTCGACGTAACCATGAGCCGCGTCGCTGGCGTGGTCTTTGCCACCGCTCTCGTGTTGTCGGCTGCGGATGGGATCAGTCGGATCGCCACGCCGCGACAAGCGTGTTTGCTGTTCCAATAGGCTGAGGCGTTTGTGACAGAATAGCAATCGGGGTGGGCCGAGATGCGTGGCAATCAGTTCTTTCAAGCGAAGGGTCGTGGGCGCGAAGCGGCGTGGAAAACTCGCCATGAACGCCACGCCGGAATCCTCTACCGAGCGACGGAATTCTGCGTCCGCGACGGGGTCAAAATCCAAGCAACCCGCCCAGTAGATCGCTTTGCCGTGACTGCACGCGGCCAGGGCGGGGAGATGTTTGAGCCACGATTGTTCGAGCACCAAGACGGCGTCGATATCGTCGCGACTGACCATGGCCTGACACCCGTCGACCGGATCGGCTTGGAATTCAGCCACCGCGTTTTCTGCAAGTTTTGCTACCGAACAATAAATAGCGCGAACGTCGAAACGCTCGTGGAGCATCCGCAGCGCGGGTCGGTGGAGGGTTTGCCAGTGGTCACCTAGACCGATCAGGCCGACACGAAGCTTCACGAAAAGCGAGTCCTGTGAGTGCGGGAGTTGTCGGACCGCGCCGTTGGTCCATCCATTGCAATGCGTTCTCCGGATCAATGCAACGCTGAGCACGCTGCCATCGAAGCAGCAATCATAGCAAACGTTGAACGTGGGCGGTTGCGTGTGCTCGTTGTTTCGAACACTCCCTCGCCATGTCGCTAAGGGGCTGTGAGTTCTTGGTAACCCGACGCGTGAGCGAGGAATTGCACGCCGCCTCGCCCACGCGCCGCCTCGCCCACGCGTCGGGTCGCCTTTTTGCCGTTACGTGGCGGATCCTTCCTAGATTCACGGCCTCCAATCGATCGAATCAATTCGTTGACGAGCGCAACCCTCAAAAAAAACCTCGGTTGCGGGGGAGCAACCGAGCTTTCTGGGTCAATGTTCAATCATGAGCTGGGGCGGCGAGTTATTCGCGCGGACGAATCGCACCGGTCAGTCCGCTGTAGTCCACACGATCGGTGGTATGCCACAGCGGTTGGCCACGTTCGACTCGGCGGCGGAGCACCTCGATTTTTTCAGGACTGCCAGCGGGGGCGTCCGTAGCGATGAAGTGTTCATCCTCTTGTGGGCTGAAGTCTTCATCGTGACCATAGCGAAGGATTGCTTCGAAGACGTTCTTACAATGAGTCATGCGTTTTCTAAGTTCCCTGAGACACCGCGTCCCGTCCAGGGGATTCGCGGATACAAAAATTGGTTCGACGGTTCGCCAGTGAATTCGTTTCGTTGGTGGACCTGACACACGAAAGGATTATTGGCGAGATTGACGGGTAGTCAAGAAAAATCTCCACCACGATCATGCTCAAAGTCACTGGCCCATGAAGCTAACCGGGGCTGGTCGGTTGGCAGCGAACAGGCAAACCATAACGCAAACCGGCGGGCCAAAATCCAAAGCAAAACGGACCGAAGTGTACAAGGGGGCGGTAATTTACTTTGCCCCATTTTGACGGGGGCCGTACCGGAAGTTGACGACAATGCCCTGACCGCCGCCTGGCGGCGATAAACGACTTAGCAGCCCCGCTCACCTCTCCACTTCGGACAACCAGCCGGATCGATTCGGGGTGGAAAGTTTTTTTAATTTTTTTATTAGTTTTTCAGTTTTTAGGACATCTTTGCTGATGATTTGGACTCAACACGACCTTCGCTTGCCTTCACGTCCGCGTGGATTTCATCTGATCACACCGGCCATCGAGGCTGCCGTTCCCGAACTTGCACGGGTTCGGATCGGTTTGCTGCACTGTTTTTTGCAGCATACCAGTGCCTCGCTGACGATTAATGAGAACGCCGACCCCGACGTACGCGTGGATTTTGAAACAGCGATGAACCACGTCGTCCCTGAGGATCTTGCCTATGTTCACACACTCGAAGGGCCCGACGACATGCCCGCTCACGTCAAAGCGTCGATGATGGGGGCGGCCGTGATGGTTCCCGTTCGCGATGGTCGGCTGCGACTCGGGACCTGGCAGGGGATTTACCTCTGCGAGCATCGCGATCGAGCGTCATCGCGACAACTCGTGCTGACCCTGCACGGAAGCTCGACGGACGAGGCCGTCGGTTGACGAATCTTCTCACGACGGGCGGAGCCGTCGGTCGACAATGTCCGTCCGTCTGAGCTGTGGTTCCTGACGAGTTTACTAGCCCAACATGTCGTCGATTTTCGCCGCGACGATGAAATCGTTCTCGCTCAGCCCACCGATCGCGTGGGTCGTCAACACGATCTTGAGATGGCGATACCCGGTCACGTGCAGATCGGGGTGATGCTGCTCTTCCTCGGCCAGATCTGCGATGCGGTTGACCAGGTCGATGACTTTGACGAACGATCCCCCGTTGATTTGGCGAGAAATGCTGCCGCTCGATTCCTCGAGTTCCCATTTGGGGAGAACTTCCAGGTACTGACGAGCCTGTTCTCCCGGCAGCGCCTCGGTGCCGCCCTCGCAGGCGGTGCAGCGACCCTGTACCAACGATTCACGTCGTTGGTCTGGGGTTGTTTGGTCCGGGGTTGTTTTTTTGGGCGAGGAATCAGAATCGGGAGATGGAGTCATCGGATTGGTCTCAAGCTGGAGGCGGTAGGTGGAGTTCTGGGCTGGGCCGGCAAATTTCACGGATTGGTAGGTGACTGGGCAAGTTCGGCAGATGCCGTTCTGTTACGAAGTTGAGTCAGAGATCTGGAAAATGAAAAAGTTAAAATGAGAACTGAAAAATGCAAAATGGTCTCACAACTTACTCGATACTTTGCATTTTTCAATTCTCATTTTTCAATGAATCATACGCCCACCAATGTGTCGTAGAGCGAGATGCAATCAG
>JBDNIG010000772.1:0-2812 GCA_041688415.1 Rhodopirellula sp.
CACGGCCTACGGCCTCGGACGTGTTGAGCTCGGCGGTGATCGATTCCTAAAGGAAAAATCAATTGGCCAATTTGTTTCTCTTCCCTATGTGAGTTCTTATGAAGATTCGATTCTCTCGTCCCGCTCTGCTGCTTGCATTTGCTATCCAATTTCTCTTGGCGAGTTCTTCGGTGCCGGCGCAGTCGTCGCGGATGATCGCAACAGGCTGGGACTCACCCACACCGTCACGCTTTCGTAACGAACTATCGGCATTTGAGGCTTGGAATGTCTTCGACGGGTCCACGATTACACCGACTCGAACGTTATCGAGTGGTAAAACGGTTCGATGTGGCAATGCTTTCATCAATGAGCCATGGCAATGGGCTGATTTCCAAGCAGAACTTGCCGACTTGCAAGCGGCGACTCCGACCACCGCGACAGAGAATTTCATTTTTCTCTACGCAAACCCAGGGAACATCGATTGGTTCGACGACGCGGCATGGGAGAATGTAACGGAACATTGGCGGTTCTTGGCCAGGCTTGCGAAACGGGGCAACCTGCGAGGTATCCTGTTCGATGCCGAGCCCTACCAGCCACCTCATAAGCAGTTCCGCTTCTCCGCCCAACCGAACGCGGGCGAGCACAGTTATGACGAGTTCGTCGGCCAAGCTCGCAAGCGTGGTCAGCAGGTGATGCGAGCGGTGGCGGAGGAGTACCCCGACATCACAATCATGAGCTACCGGTTGTTCTGTGACATGATTCCAACGATCGAATCGGGTGACGTTCGTCAATCCATTCAGACGCACACTTACGGATTGCTGCCTGGCTTTCTTGATGGCTGGCTGGACGTTGCACCCGAGACCATTGAGATCTGTGAAGGGGATGAAGATGCGTACCGCTTCAATAGCGAAGCGGAATTCAATCTTGCCTACACGACGCTCAAGCTGCAAGCACCGCGTTTCATTTCGCCGGAGAATCAAGAGAAATTTCGGCGGATCTTCACTGTTGGACATGGGCTGTATCTCGATGCCCATGTGAACCCACCTGAATCATCTTGGCACATCGATCGCAGCGGCAGCACATCGGCACGGCGTCTGCAGGCCAACGCAACCGCCGCGATCGCCGCTGCAGATGGTTACGTGTGGGTCTATGGTGAGAGAGCCCGTTGGTGGCCCGGAGGAAAGAAATCGCGTCCAACTTGGGAGGAAAAAATGCCGGGCGCTACGCAGGCACTCCGTGTCGCCGACGATCCGCTTGGCGCAGCGACGGAACGATTGAAGTCCGTTGATCGCGGTGAGAGTTTGCTCTCCAACGGCGAGATGGAGAAAGTCTCCGCGAAGGGACTGCCAGCGGATTGGTGGACGTGGCAAGACGAAGATTCTCACGGTGAGTTTGCACATCAGGCTTCGCAGGCAACCGCCAATGGCGTGCTCGGTGGTGTGATGGGCCAGACCATCGTGGTTCAACCAGGCGAAAGCTACCTCGTCAGCACCCAACTTCGCTCGTCAGGAAACGGATTCGTTTGTTTGACGATCGGCTGGAAGTCAGCAGAGGGAGACTGGATCGCTAAATACCCACACCAGCGATTCGGGGCCGCCGATGTTTCGACCGCCAAAGACTGGGGGACCGCTGTCGGATTGGTTCAGGTGCCTGAGGGTGTCGGAAAGCTGGTCTTCATGCTCGGCGTCGTCGGACAACTTTCAAATGAAGATCAGGCAGCGTTCCGAGATTGTCTGCTAGTAAAACAACCTGAATGATAACAGTGCCCCCATTGCGTTCATTTCTTAACCCACGTTTACATGCCTGACAAATCTTCTTGTTTTCCCAGCATGCCTTCGGCAATTGTGGGGACATGGCGGCGCGCTTCGGAGGCGTACTCTGCTTCGCCCCAGATGACATGCTGCGGCGTGAGTTGCTTGCGCATTTGCAGTAACTTCTTTGAGAGCGTCTTATATTGTTCCTGTTGTTCGGGCGTACGATTTTTGAGATATCCCAGCTGCAATACATCGCGCGTCAGCTTCAGGTGAACTAGTCCATCTCGCAGGAATTCGATGCGCTGTTTCACGAAAGAATCATCACCTGCCGCTGCCACCGCGAGAATCGGTTCATTGGCTCTCTCGACTGAAGCAAAAGTCGCGTTGCCGTGGCGGACTGCGCAGCAGATATCCCAAATAGAACTCAAAACAGCGGTTTTGGGTTACGGTCAGACCGACGAGAGGCCCAGCGGATTGTCGCGGGCGCAGAGCCAGCCTTGACCACGACGACATGCTTCACCGGCGAGACTTTCAGGCGTGCCCGCAGCACGTTTGAAGATTCGACCGAATTTCAGCACCACGTCGCACCAACCGTGCGTGTCTAAGCCAATCCGCTGTAGAATCGGCTGCAAATGCGCCGGAATGCTGCCGATCTTATCGCTGCGCAATTGACGGCCTGTCCAGTCGAGCAGTTCTAGATACCGTGCCAGCGATAGCGGCAAAAACCCTTTGCTGCTCGCCCGGCGTCCGGAAGCATCCGCTGCGGGGCCGACGTCATCGGAGTGCTCGTCGATCTCGATCGGGCTCATCCAGCCGCTGTGACGTCGACGAGCACTCCGCTCCCAATCGTGCGTACTGGGCCGACTCCGATCCTTCGCTCCCGTGTAATCGCTGGTCTCGGGTGTCTCCGCCAACGCCGCGCGGATCGGATTGAGGTCCACGTACGCAGCACACACTAGCAAACTGGATTCATCGAGCAAAATTTGGGCACGAAATCGAGCCTTCCAAAAGTGGCCGGTAACTGAATCTTCAGCATTGCTACGTCGAGCAATATTCTCGGCCGAGCAGCGCATCCACCA
>JBDNIG010000113.1:0-14816 GCA_041688415.1 Rhodopirellula sp.
ACCGCCAACGATGATCGATTTGCACGGAGGTCCTGGCTCGCTGGTGTGTTAACGTTATCGGTGCTGCTCGCGATCGGATTGGTATCGTCCAACGTGATCGAATCGACTTCCGCCCAAACATTGGCTAAGGAAGATGTGGCTGGTGAAAATGAGGCAAACAAAAGCGAGAGCGTGGACGTTGTTGATAATCAGGAAGACCAGCCAACGGTGAACAAAGATCAGGCAGATCAGGCAGATCAGGTGTCTGATGGAGATGGCGTCGTAAAGTTTGGCAACGAGTATTATTTGCAACTCGCGGAGATCGGCGGCTTTGCAAGAGGCGAGAATCAGGAGCAGGAGCAGGATCAGCAAACCGTCAAGTCACGGACGATGGAAGATCGCGAACTCGACGAACAATCCGAGGACGTTTCAGGAACAATCGGTCCATTGAAGCCGGAGCAGTTCGCAGAACGGTTTCGACTCGAGGGTGTCTTTTCCCGAGGTGCTCAATTGTCAGTCGAAACGGAAGGACAGCGGATCGGAGCAAAGAAAGGATTGACGGTCACCGGTGGAACGAAAACCGATCAAAGCAACGAAGACGCGCTGCCCAAAGCACCCACTGAGGTTTCATGGCCCGTTGAGCAATACAAGTCGTTTGCAAACTATCCCGCCAGTGGAACTGGCATCCGTGTCAAGCTCGACGATCAGCGCTGGGTTGAACTGAATTCGCTAGCGACATCCGGTACGAAGTTCAATGGTCGTGATGGAAAAATCGTTTGGAGACCGGATGGTGAATTGGTCAGTCCGCCGGATGGGTTTGACGCCAAGGAACTGATTCCTGATCGGGAAGGTCCTAGCATGCCCGATGTCAACCGCGAAGCCGTCATTCAAATCGTGACTCCGAAGGCGGCTGCCTTTTCGATTCGAACCGGTGGCAGGATCGGCTTGTCCTGACGGATCGAGCTGAGGCACCGAAGCGAATCGAAAGCGAGGATGGGTCAGAAGATGCCGCGGTTGAAACGATCCAGCTCAGCGGTCGGGTTCGCGATGCTGCGGGGCAGCCGATTGCGGATTGCTGGGTCGGGATGTTCGTTGAGCCGCAAGACTTCAACGAACAGAAAGCGGAGGCGTCCGAGTTTGAGAATGGACAGAGATTCGTAATGGAATCGGTCACAGATGCTCAGGGAAACTTCAGCATGTTGGCTCCCAAAGATCATTTCGTATTTGACGGAAGTTTTTGGGCAATACGCAAATCGAAAGCCGCTGGCTCGTTGCGAATGAATTGCGTTTGGTCGTATCTGCAAAAGAACTTGGAAATCACCCTCGCCGATGAAACCGCCGAGGTCCGTGTTCTCGACCCGAATGGCAATCCGCTGGTCGGCGCGTCCGTCCAGCCGGAGGCGTTCCGCAAGCCCAAGAGTGTGACGAACCGCTTGCCGACACTCATTCAAGAAAAGCTGTCTGCCGAAACGACCGATGCCGGAACAGTTGCTATCGCGTTGGTTGAGATTTCTACCGAAAAATTCCTTTGTCGGTTTATCCGAAGTCGATCGATCGCGTTTTCCGGTCGTCGATTCACAGGTTTCGCTGGCCACGCACGTGATCATGGGGCGAACGCGATGAATCATCCTCATGTTGCTTGGGGTGGCCCGGTCATCGAACTTCAAAACGTCTCTCGGTATTTCGGGACGACTCATGCGGTCGACGATGTGTCCTTCAGCGTGCCGCGTGGCACCGTGTTCGGTTACATCGGCCCCAACGGCGCGGGCAAGACAACGAGCATGCGCATTTTATCGACGTTGGAAATTCCCAACCACGGCGATGCGCGGATCGAGGGCCTCTCGTCGGTGAACGATCCTGATCGCGTGCGGACTCGGCTGGGTTTCATGCCGGACGCTTTTGGGACTTACCGCAACACGAACTGCGCCGAGTATCTGGATTTCTATGCCCGATCGCATGGGCTGGTCGGACGCCAGCGGACGGCCCGGATGCGTTGGGTGATGGATTTTACGGGGCTTCGATCACTGGCCGAAAAACCGATTCGTGGGCTTAGCAAAGGCATGCGTCAGCGGCTCTGTTTGGGCCGCGCACTGATCCACGACCACTCGGTGTTGATCTTGGATGAACCGGCGGCAGGACTCGATCCCCGCGCCCGAATCGAACTCCGCAGAATCATTCGAACGTTGGCGGCCGACGGGAAAACGATTTTGGTGAGCAGTCACATCTTGACAGAATTGGCCGAGATGTGTGACCGCGTCGGCATTATCGAACAGGGCCGCCTGCTGGCACCGGATCGGTCGATGAGATTCGCGGCGATGCGGCAACCCACCGCCACGTCTGTATCGAAATCATCGTCCCGGCGCGGGTGACGGAAGATCGCCACGGGCGGGCCGACCTCTAAGGCGGCTCGGGCAGCCATCAATAGGTTCGCCATTGGCGCGTAGGCAGCAGCGAGAGACGAAATTCCGAACAACCCTCAACCCCAGGAGGAGGAAACGCTCGAGCAAAGTGATCACACTTCGGTGCAGAGAAGGATCCAGGGGCTGGTAGACGAACCTGAGGTCGCCAGCGAGTCGAGCGGTGATGTTGAAAGCGGCGATGGGAAGGCTCACGACGGGCGGAGCCGTCGGTCGACAATGGGTGGCGATGAGTTTTTGTCACCTGTGTCCATTGACGAGCAATCCGATCCGGTTGGGCCGTGTGAGAGTCGAACCGGGAAACGCTGCAGCGACAAAGGATTTCTGGCGATGCCGATGGAGGATTACTTGGAGCTGCTCGATTGGACGGCGCGACAGGCCGCACCGGGTACCCGTCACGATCGTTGAAACCGTACGAATGCCACCTTCGGAAAAGCGTTTCGCTCACTTGTTCCGCCGCCAGCGTTGCCACTGGGCGGCCATCTCACGCACCTTGTCAGGATTGCTCTCAGCGAGATTGTGACATTCAGTCGGATCGGCATCGAGGTCGTATAATTCCCAGTCCGACGTTCCCAACCGAACCAGTTTCCAGTTGTGATCGCGCATTGCTTTCGCTCGATGGAATTGCCAATACAGCGGCCAAGAACGATCTATTGATTCGCCCGAAAACGCTGGTTGCAGCGTGTCGCCGGGGAGCTCGTCGACCGGCGGTGCCCCGGCAAACTCGAGCATCGTGGGCATGAAGTCGATCAGGTGTCCGACACGATCCGTGATCGAACCTGGCTCGGTCACGCCTGGCCAAACCGCGATCATGGGCGTCCGTGTTCCACCTTCGTAATCGGTCGTTTTGTATTTGCGGTACGGTGTGTTGGATGCATTCGCCCAATTCCGTCCTTGAGTTTGAAAACTCGTGACCTCCCAGGGTTCGGACCCGGCGACGGTAGAACGATCGGCGGAGTCTTCGCACGCACCGTTGTCGGAGAGGAAAAAGATGACGGTGTTGTCGAGTTCGCCGTTCTCCCGCAGTTTGTCGATGATCCGCCCGATGTTGCGGTCCATCCTGTCGATCATTGCCGCGTAAGTCGCCATCCGCAAATCCCACAGATCCCGCTGTGCTTCCGGGATATCTTCCCAAGCAGGTAGATCTGGATCACGTGGCGAAAGTTCCGCTCCCGGCGGAAGTACACCGAGTTCCTGTTGCCGGGCAAATCGCTGGCGGCGGAGTTCATCCCAGCCAATCGCTCCATACTTGCCACGATACTGAGCGATATCCTCCTCGCTGGCGTGCATTGGATAATGCGGTGCTGTGTAGGCCACGTACAATAAAAACGGCTGCTGTTCGGCTTTGTATTCGTCGAGGTACTTCAGTGCGTAGTCGGTGAATGCGTCGGTGGTATAAAAATCATCCGTCGGTGGTTGGTACGGCAAGAATTCTTGGTCGTCGATGGCCCAGCGACGGACGCGTTTTTTGGCCGGTTCCGGCTCCCCTTCTCGGGCGTGGCCGGGGTTCCAGTAGTTGCAGCAACCATCGGTCAGTCCATAGTGACGATCGAATCCGCGCTGAAAGGGTGTCTGTCCAGCATGCCATTTCCCCACCATCAGCGTCCGATAGCCCGCACCACGCAGACGCTCACCGTACGTCGGCTCGCTGTAGTGCACCGTCGCGGAGGCACCGACATGATGCCACCAGTGTCCGGTCAATAGAGAAGCTCGCGTCAGTTCACATTTCGCGTTGTTATAGAAATTGCGGAACCGCATCCCGCGGGACGCCAGGGCGTCGATGTTTGGCGTGGCAATCTCGCCGCCATAGCAACCGATGTCCGAGAATCCCATGTCGTCCGCCATGATCAAGACGATATTGGGACGTTCATCGGCGGCAAATAGATTGCCGTGGATCAACGGCAACGCGATCAAGCCGAGCAGAATCTGAGAAAAGCAAGTTTGAATCATGGTGGTTCCTAAAATGTGGAACTCGCCATTGTAAACGAATTTTCTTCAGTGCGGTGTTGCTTTGAGACTGCCGGGTATCGATTCGATCATCCCAACCGCTGGACATGGAACTCGTCCGCGGCGAGTGTTCGCTCGGCTAGCTCGATCAGGTGCTCGTGGTGCGTGAATAGGATCACCTGCGTCCGCAGCGACAAATCCGAAAACGCTCGCATCGCGGCCGCCGAGCGATCGTCGTCGAGCTGCACCAAGCAGTCATCGATCACCAACGGCAGCGGTGTGCTACGTGAGAGTTGATGGTCGATCGAGGCGAGTCGCAGTGACAAGTACAACGCATCGGCGGTTCCCGTACTCATCGCGTTGGCGGGCACGTCCGACTCGTCGGCCGCCGATCGCACGCCGAACAGGGTCGCTTTGCCTTTGCTGTCAAAATCTACTTTCAACGACGCGTACTCACCTCGCGTGAGTTGTTCAAACGTGTTTGCGGCGAGCTGCAGAACGGGGCCTTGGTTCTCTTGCCGGTAATCCTCGATCGCCTGCCGCAAAATCATGGCCGCGATCTTTACCCGCGAATATTCTTCGATCTCGTTTTCGAGTTTCCCGGTTAAGAACTGGAGCTCTTGCGACAGTTCGGCTGCTCGCCCACTGCCGTCGATTTGTGCCATTCGCTCTTGCAATCCGCCGAGCGTCTGTTGAGATTCAGACAGCTGGGTTTGGGCTTCCGCCAGCGTGCCTTCCACCTGTTCGATTTCAATAGCGAGAAGTTCCGTTTGCTGCTGCGAAACCTCTTGGGAAAAATCGTCGAGCGACAGATTTCCTGCCAACATGCGAAGTTGTTGCTCAACACTCTGTTTTGACTGCTCAAGCTGTTGACGCTGTTTCGATCGCTGTTCCACTTCGATCAGTTGCTCGGCGCTGTCACACGACGCTTCTTCGCACAACTGCTCCAACGCCACATCCGCTTCGACCACCTGCTGTTTCGCGGCAGCGAGTTGTTTTTGGACGGCTTCGATTTGTTGAATGCGGGCGACACGCTGTTTCGATGCGGCTCGCTCCGTTTGCAATCGCTCAAAAAACTCTTTGACGAGCACGAACGCGTCGCTGATTTCACCCTCGTTTTCGTGATACTCGCTATCGAGGCTCGCCGCGAGACGAGCCACGTCGCTGCGGTAGGTTTTGTCATCGGCAAACATCGCATTGATACGATGCAGAACAATGTCACGCTCACGCTTCTGGGCGTTCAACCCATCGATTTGCGTGATCTTCTCCAGGATCACCGCCGGCGTGCGATCGACACTGGCGGCGAGCGCCGACGTGGCGGCAGCCCAGTCGCTGTCCCAGCGATCGAGTTGCTGCTGGCGAGATTCGAAGCGGGCCTCCGATTCGGGAAGCTCATTTTGCAGATCATCATGATGCTTGAGCCGATCGTCGTATCGTTTGCGGGCATGCTGAAGTATTGTGCGTAGCCTGACCGCCTGGTCATACAGCGTGGAGAAGTCTTCGGACGCCTCCACCTTGTCGGTCATCGTCCGCTCGCGATCATCATCACCCGCCGAATCCGTTGCGACCGGTTTGTCGACCACGGCCGCTTCGATCGCGTGACGCAATCGTTTGCACGAGGCGGCAATGCGAGCTTCCATCTGTGCGACGCGTTCGAGCTCCTCTTCGTAGTTGGCCACTGATTCGACCAACTGAGCATGAATCGAGGCCCATCGATCCATCGCGTGTGGCGACTCCGCAACCATCGCGAGCGGTTGCCACAATTCCTGCCAGGCTGCTTGCGCCTCGCCAAGCTCCGCGTTGGCAGAATCGCAGTCTGCCTGGCAAGCGGCTTGCTGCTTCGCGATTTCATCGAGCTCCGCTTGGATCGTGCTCCGCAAGTGAATCTGTTCGTGATGCTGTCGCATGCTGTCAACGAGTTCGTCAGCCTTGCGGATCAGAGTCTGTAGCCGCGTAAAATCTTCAGTTGAAATGGAGGCCGTGGAAGATTCCGCGATCATCGCGCCAAACGCCTCGTCACGGCGATCACGAGCATTGCTGAGTTGTTCCCCGGTCGGCAGCTCACTGAGTGAACTCGCAGCTTCGAGCTTTTGCTGTTGCTTGCGTTGACGCGTGTTGAGCTGCTTACGTTGTTCGGTGGCAGCGGCCAAGGTTTGCTCGCACCGCTCCAGGTTTTTTGCTGCCGACTCAATTGTCGATTCACGAGGCAAACGCAACTTAGCGCTATTGAGAATTGAATCGGCAAACGATCCGGTAGTCAGTGGGCAAATGGTATCGAGTTTGCGCGCAAGTTGCTCGCAGCGGATTCGCGATTGCTTGGCATCGGACGTTTGCTGGGCCAGGCTAGGCAGGACGCTATCGGGTGAGCCAACTGATTCGATAACTTGGTTGATGGCAAGCGGATCGTCTGGAGCGACTTCCGCACCATCCCGCTGGTCCATCTTGGCCAGGTTTCGTTTGAGTGAACGGAGTTCTTCGTCAGCATCATCGCGTTGCCGCACGAGCATCGCGTATTGTTGAGCCAGGTCGTTGACGTGCGTGCGCACCGAATCGACCACGCGCAGTCGTTTGAGGGATGCATCGATTTCCTCGGTTACCGCGTCATCCTCTTTCGCTTGAATCTCGATCGATAACTCACCGAGTGTTTCGATCATTCGCCGATCAAGGTTCTTTCGAGTGCGTTGCAGACCCGCACGCTGGGTCCGCGCCTCTTCGCGTGCGCCGAGTCGTTGAAACAGCGACTCGATCTCGGCTTCGTGAACCATTATCCCGGAGTCGTCACCGAGGCGATCGAGTTCCTGCTGCAGTTCGGCGTTCCGCGCGGCATGCGAGCTTGTTTGACGCTGGGCGATCTCTCGGTTCGTCTCGAGCGTTCGGCGTCGCTCACTAAATGCTTCATCGAGTCGTGGAGCGTCCGAGAGTTGGTCGAGTGACTCACGCAGGGATCGCCACTGCGGCACGAGCGGCAACGCATTCTGATAGGCGCGGAGTTTGGACAATCGCATGGCTGCATCGCGTTGGGTCGCTTCCCATTGCTTGACGTGCCCGCGTTGCGCTTCCAATTCGCTCTGCAAGCTCTCCCATTGACGCGGGAGAATTTTAGCGTCTTCCAGCTCGCGTTTCTTTTCTCCGATTTCGCGAGCAAGAATATTGATCGCGCCTTTGCTGCCTCCGGCAACAAACAACTGCGACACGTTTTCATCGAGTTTGGATTGGACGGCTTTGAGTTGGCTGACCCCCGCGCCAGCGGCAAACAGAATCTCGCCGAGATCGCCCTCACCGTCGAGAATCGCCTTCCCACCTTGGACGAGTTCTTCGTGAGAGAGTCCAAATCGATGTTCGAATGCTTCACGGTCTACGCCACCGAGCATCGCGTCGAGTTCCGCGTCCGGAACCACCGTGCTGTCGTCGACCTCGCGCAGGGTCCCTTTTTTACCGCGACGGCGAATGCACGTCAGCGAGTTGCCGTCCGTGTCGACGAGCACGCCACCGACGCGAATCTTAGCGTTGGCATGCAAATAATTGTCTTCGGCGCGCGTGGTCATGCCATAGAGTAGTGACGTGATCGCGCGGAGGCTGGTTGATTTCCCGGACTCATTGGGCCCATAGATAATGTGAAAGCGCCGTGGGCCGGCCGACAGATTAATTGGCGTGTCGGTGAAACGCCCGTAGGCGAGCAGGTCGAGTCGCTCGATGATCATTCTTCCAATCGCCCCAACAGATCGGCGGCGGCGGATTCAATCAATTCGTCAGCCCACTTCAAATCGGTGGCGTCAAAGGTCTCGCGCTGCTCGGGCAGCTTTTTGATCAACGGCGCAAACTCGCTCGCAATCAAATCGCCACGCGCCACCGACGCACGGAGTTTTTCAACGATCTTGGAGACACTGGCCAGTGGTCCGTCCATATCACCAACGTCGAATTTTTGAGCCGGAGTGGTCGTTCGCAATCGAAACTTTTCCATCCAAGCCTGACCGCCGCCATGGGAGACCGCGATCGCGCGGAGGGAAGACTCCAGCCGGTGCCGTTGTTGGTGCAGTTGATTATGCATCGCACTGGTGCCGACGATCGAGACGCGCGAGACCAACAATCGATCGTCGATTTCCGCGATCGTCTTTCCCAGCCACGATTCATAGGCTTCGACTATGTCGTCGGTCGACTGCACCTCGCCCGCGTCGAGTTCAAACGACTCCCATCGCACCACATCGAGCGGATGAAAGTTGAGATCGATGTTGCCGCGATCATCGACATCGAGAATGTAGCAGCCTTTCGCTCCGGATTCGCGAATGTGACGCCCTTGAATGTTCCCGCTGAACACGATCGGTGCTTCACCGGGGAGCCCATGTTCGCCACGCGTGTGGACGTGTCCGAGCGCCCAATAGTCATATTCTTTGGCCGACAGTTCACTCGGCTTGCAGGGTGAGTAGGTATCGTGTCCCTCGGCGCCGGTGAGGCTGGTGTGCAACAGGCCGAGGTTGAACATCCCGCTGTGTGGGCGTGGGTACGAACGCGACAAGTCCTCGAGCTCGGCTTTGGTTCGAAAGGAGCGACCATGCACCGCCACACCGATCGATTCAAACGTGCGGCAATCAACTTTCTTTGATTCCATCATGATCTCGCTGCCATCGGGATTTTTGGGCAGCGGCAGCGACGAAGTCATGATGTTTTCGGCGTCATGATTGCCACGGATCACGACCACCGGGATACCGGCTCGAGTGAGCTTGGCAGCCTGCCCGACAAAGAACAGGCCCGTGTTCTGGTCCTTCCAATCGCCGTCGTACAGATCGCCTGCGATCACGACCAAGTCGACTCGCTCGTCGATCGCCAGGTGGACAAGATTTTCGAGCGCGTGCCGTGATGCACCGCGAATCTGTTCCAGCGGTGCTTGATCGTACGACTCCAAGTTACGCAGCGGGCTGTCGAGATGAATGTCGGCTGCGTGCAGGATCCGTCGCATGCTCATCAGGCGAGTTTGGCACCCGAGATCAGCTTCAAGAAGCCCTCGTTGTCATCGAAACGACTGAGTTGTTTCGTCAACTGCTCCATCGCATCGACGGGATGCATTTCACTGAGCGTTCGCCGCAACATCGAAACCGTTTCATAGGTCTCTTCGTCGAGCAGGAGTTCTTCGCGACGAGTTCCGGACTGCGAAATATCGATGGCCGGATAGACACGTCGATCCGCGAGTCGGCGATCCAAGACAACTTCCATGTTCCCGGTTCCCTTGAACTCTTGGAAGATGGCTTCGTCCATACGGCTATTCGTATCGACCAGACACGTGCCGACGATCGTCAACGAACCGCCTTCTTGGAACGCTCGCGCGGTAGCGAACAGTTTCTTCGGGATATCCATCGCTCGGATGTCCAAACCACCGGTGCCAGTTGCACCGCCACGACCCGCTTTCCCAACCCATTTGTTAAATGCGCGGGCCAGACGGGTGATCGAATCGAGCATCAAGAAAACATCTTGACCCGATTCCGCCAGACGTTTGGCGCGATCAATCGCCAATTGGCTTAGCCGAACATGACTCTCAACGTCCATATCCAGGCTGCTGGCGATGATCTCGCCATTCTGGATGCTCCGCCGCATGTCGGTAACTTCTTCGGGACGCTCGTCGATCAACAGCACCATCAACTTCAGATCCGGATGGTTCTGCGAGATGCCTGCGGCAATATGCTGGAGCATGATCGTCTTACCACTACGCGGCGGTGAAACGATCAATGCGCGTTGCCCACGGCCGAGTGGTGTGAGCAAGTCGATGACGCGGTTGGTCAGCGGTTGCTTCCCGTTCTCGAGCTTCAGGAACTCTTCTGGGTTGATCGCCGTCAGGTCATCAAAGAGCGGCATGTCCGGATACTTTTCCGGTGGTTGGCCTTCGACGTCGAGAATCTCGCGAACGCGAGGTCCTTGTTGCCGCTTGGCTTGCTGGACCATCGTGTGCAGCATCACCCCTTGGCGAAGGCCGAACTTTTCGACCATCGTGCCGGGCACGAATGGATCGGTGCGTTCGCGAGTGTAGTTCGCTGCTGGGTTGCGGAGAAATCCGTATCCATTGGGATGCATTTCGAGTATGCCGGACCACTCTTCGAGCGGCGCATCGCTGACGAAATCTTCCGGTTCACCATTCGAGCCTCCACCGCCCGAATTGCCACCTCCACTTCCACCTCCGCTATTACGGCGTCGTCGCCGCGGACGCGGCTTGCTATTGCCTCCGCTAGCGGGAGATCCATTTTGTGAGCCGAAACCACCTCGGCCGCGTGAAGAGCGCTTCTTTTTTGCCATCTTTTAATCCAGGAAAACCTTCATCAACGTCTCCGGGCATGGAGACTGTTTGCGGTACGGTTCCAAACCGCCAGCACCGAAACAAACCCGCTCTCTGGAGAGAACGAATCCCGTGTCAGTGGACGTAACGAAACCACAAAGCCGATCAAGGCAACCAACAAGAGGAACCGCATTTTAAAAACGAATGTGTAGGTCGCATGCACCAAAGGCGGCGGTAACACCATCGGCGCGACCAAGGTGCTCGTCTGATTTTGATATTCAAACGAGCGGCAAATCCTTGCCTCCAAAGATTCCCATCCAACGAGTCAGGTTGAGTACGATTGATTCGTAACTTACGCGAGCATGCCATCACCAAACACTCTGCACGGGCATGTCGAAAATGAGCATGTCAGGCACGAGGTTGTCGGGCAAGGCCTCACGCTGAAGACATTTGGTTCAATGTCCTCGGGGGCCGTCGAAAGATTGATTTGGCGGCAACCCTCCAGGGATTGAAAATCCAAACCAATGCCATTTATACGCAACTATAGGCATTGTCTCGACGCTGTCAAGCCGTTTTAACCCCAATTTCGGCCATCGATTCGATTTTCGGTCCGGTTTTTTTCGTCATCAACGACACAATCACCAAGGTCACGAGGGCAAGGGGAATCGTCACAATCCCAGGCTGGCTGAATGGAATGGGACTGCTGGCCGGATCGATCCCATACACCTTGCTAAACGTGTCGGCCGAGAGCAGGATCCAGCCGAGCGAGCTGAACATCCCAACGACCACGCTGGCAATAATCCCGGCGGCCGTCGTCCGCCGCCAAAACAGCAGCATCACCAAGGCTGGCAAATTCGCACTGGCGGCAATGCTGAATGCCCATCCCACGAGATAGCTGACGTTCAGGTTCTGAAATAGAATTCCCAACACAATCGAAATCGCACCCACGACAACGGCAGCGATTTTCGCCACTCGGACTTGATTGCCCTCGGAAAATTGAATCCCCATCACGCCGCCGAGCAAATCATGAGCGACTGCACCGCTGCTCGCTAAGATCAATCCGCTGACGGTGCCCAACACGGTCGTGAATGCAATCGCCGAAATGATGGCGAACAACAGGTCGCTGATCCCACGTGCCAACAGGGGCGCAGCCATGTTATTGTTCGTCACGTCGAGCGTTCCACTGGTCATCGCACCGAGTCCCAGATACAGCGTCAGGACGTAGAAGAAGCCGATGCTCGCGATGCCCACAATCGTGCTCTTTCTGGCCGCCGCGGCGTCTTTGACGGTGTAGTACCGAATCAAAACATGGGGCAGCGAAGCGGTGCCACAAAACAATGCCAGCATCAACGAGAGAAAATTGATCCGATCGGTCCAACGACCACTGCGAATGCCAGCAAACCTGGGATGCTCGCCAGGCCGCAGGACCTGGGCCCCGGGCGTCGGTTTCTGGAAGTAAACCGTCGTCACGGCGCCGTCTTGACGGGCAATCGGTTCGCTGCCCCACAGCGTCACTTCACTGCGACGAAGCACGTCAAAAAACTGAATGGGTCCCAGTGGACCGGTGCGTTCCTCGTCGCTGGCGTTGCTACCGGGAACTTCGTCATTGGCAAACTCGGCTGGCAAGCGAGTCAATTGACCCACCGGCCGAAGCGTCCGCTCGCCCTCCGCTGCGCCAAAGGGCAATCCGCCCACGAACTTCTTTCCGTCCGCGGCTACGGTCTCCGCCTGCGCCTCGCGCAAGGTCACGCCGTCACCACCGCGCTGGATCCGGTAGACATCAAACCCTTCGTCGTCTGGCGACGTAAAACGAACGTAGTCGCGCGCCCGTTCCCAGGCTGCTGATTCTGCCGTGCCCGAGTCCGCGGTGTACAATTTCCGCCCCGCTGCCTCTGCAAGTTGCTGCGGGGTTATCGCTGCGTCATCGCTCGGAGCAGCGTCGATGTCGAGCGGTCCGATCGTTGCAAACGCATCGCGATCAGTGTGGAAACCTTGCTGCAGCACCAGCACCACGAGTATCGCACTGAATAGCACCAGCAGCGAGCCCTTGAGGAACTGCACCCACGTCGTCGATACCATGCCGGCGGTCACCACGATCGTGATCACGACGCAGCCCACCAGAACGACGCCAACCCAGTGAGGGAAACCCAGCAGCGGCTGGATCAAAACACCCGCGCCGACCATTTGTGGAATCAGATAGAACACACTGACGATCAAAGTGCTGATTCCGGCGGCAGCCTTGATCCCCCGGGAATCAAACTTCGCATCGAGGGCATCCGCAAACGTGAACTTACCGAGTCGCTTCATCGGCTCGGCGATGACAAACAAAGCCACGATCCAACCGGCGAGGTAACCGATCGAGTACAAAAACCCGTCATACCCGTACGCCGCAATCATCCCGCAAATGCCGAGGAACGAGGCGGCTGACAAATAGTCTCCCGCAAACGCCACCCCGTTGATAAACCAAGGGATCTGACCGTGTGCGGCAAAATAGCCCGCTGACGATTTGGCTTTTCTGCCCAGAAAGAAACTCAGTCCGACCGTGAAACCGACGAACAGAAAAAACACGACCACGGCCGTCATCGAAGGGGTGTAGATCATGCTGACTCTCCGTCGCGAGTGTCGGTGCCAGCTGTTTTCTCGCCACCTCGAAGCGCGAACCCGTAGATAAACGCCATTGCAATCGCGGCGAGGATCAAACCAAAGCCGTACACAATCGCAAGGTTCAGTCCCGCCACCACGATCACATCCATCGTATCGGTGGCAAAGGCGTTGAGCAGCACGAAGCCCAAATACAACAGGGTGTAGATGACAAAGAGCGAAAGCCCGAGCCGCGAAGCGGGGGGCGGCGCCGCGGGCGAGTTGGCGGGATCGGTCACGATGGAGAAGTCCAGGTTGAGCATGCGAGGTGCGGGAAGGTCAGTTGTTCGGCAGCAGCATACATCATCGCATGCTTGGTGTGTTTACCCGGACGATCATCCCTCCACGTCACCCTGGCCTTCCACACGGTCTTGAAACGCACGGTAGTCTTCGAGCGTATCGATCCCACGCGGCGATGGGCCTACCGGGGCGACCACGATGGTCTTGCCCGCTTCGACGGCCCGCAGTTGCTCGAGTTTTTCGATCGTCTCGAGTCGCCCCGGCGGTTGCGTGGCAAACCACAGCAAAAAATCACGGCGATAGGCGTACAGGCCAAGGTGCTGCCAATACACCGGCGGCTGCGCACCCAACAACGAATTGCTGAACCCATCGCGGGCGTGGGGCACCGCGGCGCGACTGAAGTAGATCGCGCGATCGTCGCTGCCCATGACAACTTTCACGCACGCCGGGTCCGCTAATTTTTCAACTTTCCCGATGGGGCAGGCCGCCGTGGCAATGTCGGCATCGGGGTGCGATGCCAGTAGCGACGCCACCGTGTCGATCGCGCTGGGATCGAGTTCCGGTTCATCGCCTTGCACATTGATGAAAATCTCAACGTCGTCATGCAACAGCGCAATCTCAGCGATACGGTCGGTTCCACTTTCGCAGTCCACGCTCGTCAATCGCGCCTCGCCGCCAAACGAATTCACCTCCGCAACCAATCGCGGATCATCAGCCGCCACAATCACGTGGTCGGTGACCGTCGCTCGACTCGCTGCCTCATAGGTGTGCTGGAGCACGGATTTCCCGCCCGCACGCAGTAGTAATTTCTGGCTAAGTCGACTCGACGCCAAGCGCGCCGGAATCACGATCATCATCTTCATGGGTGCCTGCCCGTGGGGCTTTGAAGTCTTCGAAGTCGTCCGCGTTTCTGCGGCCTGAATATTCGGATCCGTGTTTCTCGCGAACAACATTCTGGAGTCCGCTACGACAAAGTAAAGGGAGCCTTGGTTTTTCGTCTTGCCACGCCAGTTTCGATCGCCGCAGCGGAGACCGCAGACGCAACGACCTGGGCCACGCGGCGGTCAAACACGCTCGGAATGATATAGTCATCAAGCAAATCCGAAGATGGGATCACGGCGGCGATCGCTTCGGCGGCGGCGATCTTCATTTCCGTGTTGATCGTGGTCGCCCGCACGTCCAAAACGCCACGGAACAATCCCGGAAAACACAGCACGTTGTTGATCTGGTTGGGAAAGTCGCTGCGTCCGGTCGCGATGATCCGCGCGTAGGGCTCGGCCAGGTTGGGATCGATCTCCGGATCTGGGTTGGCCAACGCAAAGACGATCGGATCC
>JBDNIG010000773.1:0-8450 GCA_041688415.1 Rhodopirellula sp.
GAGCCGTCTGGCTACATTGTCGACCGACGGCTCCGCCCGTCGTGAGAATCCATCGCGTATCAGCTCAGACGGACGGAGCCGTCTGGCTACATTGTCGACCGACGGCTCCGCCCGTCGTGAGTTCCACCACTGGCATCCGCACCCATGCGATTACACCGAAAAATGAACCAACCTGCTCACCCCCGCCCGACACGCTCCGATAGTGACGTTTCTCAAAACATCGTGTGGCATGAACACACCGTCACGCGGACGGCCCGAGAAGCCAACCTACGCCAGCGTGGCTGCGTGATTTGGTTTACCGGGCTGAGCGGCTGTGGCAAATCGACGATCGCCAATGAACTCGACCGGTTATTGATCGCCCGCGGTGCTGCGTCGACGATACTCGAAGGTGACAACGTCCGTCACGGGCTGTGCGCCCCCCCGTCGGGCTTGGCGGCCGAGCATGGTGATGCGTTCGCCGAGCGGTTCGGTTTGGGATTTTCGCCGACCGATCGCGAGGAGAACATCCGTCGCATCGGCGCGGTCGCTTCGTTGATGGCTGCCTCGGGGCTGATCACGCTCGCTGCCTTCGTCAGCCCTTATCGACGCGACCGCGACCGGGTGCGGCGGATCGTTGAGAGCGACGGGCAGACCGGCGATTTTCTGGAGGTGTTTGTGGACACGCCACTGGAGGT
Organism: Rhodopirellula sp.; assembly: GCA_041688415.1. Taxonomy (GTDB): domain Bacteria; phylum Planctomycetota; class Planctomycetia; order Pirellulales; family Pirellulaceae; genus Rhodopirellula. The sequence continues at coordinate 675 of JBDNIG010000773.1, forward strand.
GTGTCAACAGCGTGACCCCAAAGGGCTGTACAAAAAAGCGTTGGCCGGAGAGATCGCGAACTTCACCGGCATCAGCGACCCGTACGAAGCCCCGCAGAATCCGGAAATTCACCTTCAGTTCCGCGACGGCATGACACCGGCGGACGCTGCCGATGAGATTCTGCAGGCGATGATCGGGCGGCGGATTCTCAGCACCTGAGGCTCACGGCATCGACTGCGGTTGACAGCAGTCGGGCATGGTGAGCGGAACCAAAAACACAAAAACCCCGCCCACATGTTCGATTTGACGTTGCGTTGACCGGGTGGCACGTTAAACTTCGCGGGAAAATAATTTCACTTTAACTTGGGTCTGACGCGGACGGCATGTGACCTCCGTATTGGATTCATCTAGGAAGCAGTTCACGGCATGACGATCTCGAAAGAACGTAAGACGGAAGTGGTCAGCGAACACGGAGCGGCCGCAAATGACACCGGATCCCCCGAAGTGCAGATCGCAATTCTGACCGAGCGGATCAATGGGTTGACCGAACACATGCGAACCCACCGCAAGGACTTTGCTTCGCGCCGTGGTTTGCTGGGATTGGTTAGTCGCCGGCGACGTTTGCTCGACTACGTTCGTGCTCACGACCCGCAGCGATACCTCGATGTGATTGGTAAGCTCGGTATTCGCAAGTAGTTTCTCGTCAGGTTGGTCGTCGGCATGGTCCTTCGACCGTGTGTGGATGGGCCAGCGGGTAAAATAAAATACCCCGGATTGGTTATGCGAGTGAAGTCACTCTTTCTGTTGACGCCACACACCACTGCACGTTCGCCGTGGGCGGACCTTTCTTGTTTCATCTTACACGCATGTGCCGAGCGAAATGTTGCTCGGCGTCATGCTGGTGGACGCGGGCGCGATGTTTCTCGAGTCGCGCCGCGATCAAATGTAGCTATCGGGTTTGTTGGCGGTGTCTTTCCGCCGTTTTGTTGTTTGTAGGAAAAAGTAAAGAAAAATTGAGGTTGTGGTGAGTATTCACAAAATTCGCGTCGAGCGAAAAATCGGCGACTCGGTCCTGTCCTTTGAGACCGGTCATGTCGCGAAACAGGCTGCCGGCAGTGTGCTGGTACAGTACGGCGACACGGTGGTCTTGGTGGCTGCCGCTTCCGGGACCCCTCGTCCGGGCATCGATTTCTTCCCGTTGATGTGCGACTACCGCGAACGGCTTGCCGCAGCAGGTAAATTCCCCGGCGGGTTTCTCAAGCGAGAAGGTCGTCCGAGCACGAAGGAAATCCTCAGCTCTCGGCTGATGGATCGTCCGATTCGTCCGCTTTGGCCCGATGGATTCATGGACGAAGTCCAGATCCAAGCCATGGTGCTCGCAAGTGACTTGCAAAACGATGGCGACGTGCTCGCCATGAACGGTGCCGCGGCGGCACTGCACGTCAGCCCGCTGCCGTTTCAAGGGCCTCTGGCCAGCGTCCGGGTCGGCAAGATCGACGGAAAACTCGTCGCGTTTCCGACTTTTGAACAGCTCGAAGAATCCGAACTCGACATGCTCGTCAGCGGCAGCCAAGAAATGGTTGCGATGATCGAGGGGTTCGCCAACGAGATGCCCGAAGACGAGATGATGGAAGCGATTCAGTTCGCTCATGGCGTCATCCGCGAAGTCGTTGAGTTGCAGGAAGAGCTGTATCAAAAAGTAAGCCCGACCAAGGTTCCTTTCGAATCGCCGGCCGACGATGGGCTGTTCCAACGGCTCAACGATGCTTACTACGATGACTTCCGCGCAGCTCAGCAAACGTCCGGCAAGCAGGCTCGCGCCGACGCCACCCGCGGGCTGCGTGACCGCGCCAGTGGCGAAGTCATTCCTGACCCCAAAGCCGACGGTGCGATCTGCGGCAATCGGTTCAAGAAAGTCTGGCATGACCTCGAAGAGAAGATCGTCCGCGATCTGATCAGTGCCGGCACGCGTCCGGACGGGCGCGATCGCAATTCGCTCCGCGCGATTCACTGCGAAACCGATTTGTTGCCGTGCGTGCACGGCTCGGCTTTGTTTCAACGCGGCGAAACCCAAGCGATCGTGACGATTGCATTGGGTACCAGTCGGGACGAACAACGCGTCGACGGATTGCAGGACGAGTACAGCAAGAAGTTCATGCTCGACTACAACTTCCCCTCGTACTCGGTTGGTGAATGCGGTCCAATTCGTGGACCAGGACGCCGGGAAATTGGCCACGGTGTCTTGGCCGAACGCAGCGTCGCTCCCGTCTTGCCACCCGCCGAAGCCTTCCCGTACACGATCCGCGTGATCAGTGATATCACCGAATCCAACGGCAGTTCGTCGATGGCGTCGGTGTGTGGTGCGACGCTCGGTTTGATGGCATCGGGCGTGCCGATCAGCAACCCCGTCGCTGGGATCTCAGTCGGTCTGGTGCAGAACTCGCCCGACGATTGGCACCTGCTGACGGACATCCTCGGCACCGAAGATCACTTCGGTGACATGGACTTCAAGATCGCCGGAACCCAAAACGGCATCACCGGCATCCAGCTCGATCTCAAGATCACCGGTGTTAGCGAAGACATCATTCGCGCGACGCTGAAGCAATCACGTGAGTCTCGGATTGAGATCCTCAAGAAGATGCTCACAACGATCCCGCGTCCTCGTCGCGAGATTTCATCAACCGCACCACGATTGCTCCGCACGAAGATCGCGCCGGACAAGATCGGTGCTTTGATCGGACCGGGCGGTAAGAATATCCGTGGAATTCAAGAGTCCACCGGCGCGGTCATCGAAGTCGATGATGACGGCACCGTGCTCGTCGCGAGCAGCAACAAAGAGTCCGCGATGGAAGCGATGCGTCAGGTCGAGGCCTGCACGGCAACGGTTCAGATCGGCAAGATCTATGACGGGATCGTCAGCAGCATCAAAGAGTTCGGTGCGTTCGTCGAAATTCTACCCGGTCGCGATGGACTTGTTCACATCAGCGAAATGAGCGGTGGCTACATCAGCAACCTCGATCGCCACGTCAACGTTGGTGACGGAATGAAGGTGTTGGTCATCGACGTTGATGAGCACGACCGTGTCAAGCTCAGTCGTCGACGCGCCCTCGAAGAACTCGGCCTGGAAGACCCCTTGGCCGCTGAGCTCGAAGACGGCGACGGTGGTGGCGAAAGCAATGGCGGTGGCGGTGGCGATGGCGGTGGCGGTGGCGGTGGCGGTGGCGGTGGCGGTGGCGACGGTGAAGACCGTCCGCGACGCCGACGTGGTGGACGCGGTCCACGCCGCGACGGTGGTGGTGGTGGTGGTGGTCGCTCACGCGACTGATGTATCGACTGCGTGAGCCGAGACGCGTGAGCGGGCCGGTTGATTTAGTCGTTTAACCGTTAGCCAAAGGCGCACGCATCGCCCTCAGCGTACGCCTACGGCTGACCGTCAAACAATAGCGTTCGTATCTCAGATTAAATCAATAAGCCGGTAAGCTGTCGGGCACACGAATTTGCCCGGTGCCTGACGGCTCACCGGCGAAATCTTTCAAATGCAAAATGAAGAATGCGAGTTCGCGTCTTCATTTTGCATTTTTTAATTCTCTCTCGACCCTCCGTCGCTCACCGTGATGGCTGGCAAATGGTTCGACCCACCCAAGTAAGGCTCCAATTGTCATGGGGATAAACGATCGCGACTATGGTCGCACCGAACGCACACCGTGGGATCGGATCGAAAATCCGCGTAGCATGGTCATCACGCTGATCGTGATCAATGTGATCATGTTCGCCGCCCAGATGCTGTTTCTGTATAGCCCGCAACCGGAATCAGGGCCGGGGGTCGATTCCACGCAGCCGGATGTCGCGCTCGCGCCGGTGAGCGAGAAACGCAGCCACGTCGATGATATCTTCGCGGTGCGCGGCACCTCGCTACTGCGTCCCTGGCTATGGTTTCAAACGCTCACCTACGGGTTCCTGCACAACACGGGGAGTATTTTCCACCTCGTTTTCAACATGTTCCTGCTGTTTGTGTTTGGCAGGCCGCTCGAGCAGAAAATTGGCGGACAGGAATTTCTCAAGTCCTACCTCGCGGCCATCCTCGTCGGTGGGGTCGTAGCGATGGTTTCTCCATGGTTCCTGAGAACGCTCCTGCCGGGGGTATCGGTGAGTGTCGAGACGCTCGGTGCCAGTGGCGGAGTGATGGCCATGATGGTCATGTTCGCGTGCTATTTCCCAAACCAAGAACTGCTTCTAATGTTCGTGCTGCCGGTCAAAGCATGGGTGCTCGTCACTGTCCTCGTGGTGATGGATCTGTTTGGGGCTGCGGGAATGAGCGGCAGTGACACGGCCTACGGAGTGCACTTGGCCGGGGCCTTGTTTGGGTTCCTGTACGTCCGACGAGGGTGGAGTTTTCAGTGGCTCGATCTGACCAATTTGGACGAAATTCCGGCTCGGTTGCGCCGGCGTTCACGACGGGCAAAATTGAAATTACATGATCCCGAAAAAAAAATTCGGGAGGAAGAACGGGAAGCGGATCGAATTCTAGCTAAAATCCATCAATCGGGCGAATCCAGTTTGACGGCGGGCGAACGCCGGACCTTGGAAAAATACAGTCGCCGCAAACGGCAATCACGCGATCTTTAGCGAGCAAGACCAGTCGCCCGCTCCACCGCAAAGCATCGTGCAGAGCCACCAGTACTTAAAGATAAGTAGCGAATGAACACGCCAGCCGACCATCCACTCCGATGCGTTTCCTTCGCCACCAAGTTGCGATGCGTGGCCTGGCTGTCGTTCATGACGCTGTCAATGACAACATTCCTCAATAACTCCCGCGCCGCTGCCGATGAACCTGATTCGCGGGCGGAGACGAAGACGGATTCCGTCGATGCGGGAACCGACGCGACGGAGTTTCAACCCAGCGACGCGGTCAAAGCTGCGGTCTTGCCACTGTTCACTGCGATTGCGGATGCCGACCATTCGCGCGCGAAAGTTGAGCTGACGGTGGAGACGGTCATGCACGGCGAAATTATCTCAAAGGAACGTTCGACGTTCCAAATTGCGTCCAAATTCCCGGACCAGTACACGATCTATCACAAGTCCGAAGACGGTAGCAAACGAATTTATTCCGACGGCGAAACCAGCACCGTGGCGTTGTCGCCGCAAGCCTATTACGAATTGCCCAGTATTCGCAACAATCAATCCGTCGTCACCAGCACGCCGATCAGTCTGGGGCCGTACCCCGAACCAGTGCTCGCGCTGACGCTCGCCGGAGTCGATCCCTCCATGAGTTTCTTCGGCGGCATGTTGTCGGTCGAGGCGATGGGCAAAACGAAGTTTCGGGGACGCACGGATTCCGTCCACGTACGCGGCCACCAAGACGACGGTGTCGTGTGGGATTTGTGGATCACCGACGACGAGCGGCCACATCCGCTACGCTTGCTCGTCAATCTCACACCGATGTTGCAAGCGAGCGATCAAGTCCACGTGCCTGAGGGCTATGAATTGTCATTGCGGTATGATTTCGTTTCTTGGCGAGTGACCGGCGAAGTGGATGACAAACTGTTTCGTTTCGCCGCGTCCCAGGACGCGACCCAGTATGATTCGCTCGCCGATTATCAACGGAAAACGGCCGATGAACTGGGTAGCCATCCGTTGCTCGGCAAACCCGCACCGACGTACACCTTAACTCTCCTCGACGGATCCAAGGTCTCGTCGGAGGATCTCAAAGACAAGATCGTGGTGCTCGACTTCTGGGCGACGTGGTGCATTCCCTGCACGGAGGCGATGCCCGTCATCAAATCTGCGGTCGATCAGTTCGCTGACGAGGACGTTGTCCTCTATGCCGTCAATGCGGGCGAGAACGCGAATCTCGTTTCCGGCTTTGTGAGCCAACAGGACTGGGGGATCGATGTCGCCGTTGATCCGAAAGGCACGCTGATCGATGCGTTCTCGGCCCAGGAGATTCCGCTGACCTTCGTGATCGGCGCCAATGGTATCGTCGAATCGACACACATGGGTTTCGCGGGTGAAGAAGCGTTAGCGAAACAATTCAAAGATGAACTGGAGGTGCTTGTCCAAGGTGGACGCATCGCCAGTTTTCAAGCCGAGAAAGAATAAAGGGTCTCTTGCATGTCGCTATTTCGTTCACTCTGGTCGATTGCCAGCATCTGTTTACTTGCCTCACCACTCCCGGCCGATGAGCCGCTGCAATTTGATGTGCGATTGCTCGCCGTGGACGCCAACGAAGGGATTGCCGCGGGCGACATTGACGGGGACGGCAAACTGGACCTCGTCGCTGGTCGCTATTGGTTTCGCAATGGCGATTGGGCACCACGTCCGCTGCGAAACATCGATGATTGGAATGGATACGTGCAAAGCAATGGCGACTATCTTTTTGATGTCGACGGCGATGGACGCCTCGACGTCATCGCCGGCTCTTTCATACCGACGAAGGTGCATTGGTATCGCAATCCGGGTGACGAAGGTTTGCGATTGGGTCAACAGTGGGAGCAGCATCTGCTCGTCGATACCGGGGCGACCGCCAACGAAGGCCAATTGCTCGAAGACATCGACGGTGACGGAAATTTGGAATGGATCGTCAATAGCTGGAAAACGGACACGCCGATGATCGTCTGGCGATTGGTACCGAAAGCCTCGTCGCCGTCCGAAACGGAGTCGGGACAAGCCGCCTACGAAATCAAACGCCAGGTCATTGGCCGGACGAACGGCCATGGAATCGCGATCGGGGATATTTCGGGTGATGGTCGCAAAGACATTCTCGTGGGAAGCGGTTGGTACGAACAACCCGCGTCGGACCCGTGGGCTGGCCCTTGGAAGTATCACCCGGACTGGAATTTGGATGCGAGCCTGCCGATGATCGTAACGGATCTCGACGGTGACGGTGACAACGACCTGATCTACGGAAATGGTCACGATTTCGGATTGCAGTGGCGGGAAAACCAAGGCGTATCCGGAGACGATGGGAAAATCCAGTGGACCGATCACGTGATTGACCGGAGCTATTCCCAGCCCCACAGTCTCGTCTGGAAAGATCTTGATGGCGATGGTCACCCCGATCTGATTACGGGCAAACGATACTTCGCACACAACGGCGGCGATCCCGGTGGCAAGGACGTGCCCTGCCTGTACTGGTATCGGTGGAATCCCGATTCCAAATCGTTTACCCGGCACACGATTGACGAGGGACGCGTGGGAACGGGGTTACAGATCGTCGTGGAAGATTTCAATCAAGACGGCCGAATGGATATCGCGGTCGCCGGCAAAAGCGGCACGTACCTCCTGCTCGCCAAACCATGAGCGACGCTCCATCAGATGCGTCTGAGCCGCTCACGATCGCTCAGGCGCAGAGCCGCGTCGACGATTGGATCCAAAGCATCGGCGTCCGATACTTCAACGAACTCACCAATCTCGCCCAGTTGATGGAAGAAGTGGGAGAGGTCGCCCGGGTTTTATCACGCAGTCACGGCGAGCAATCCAGCAAAGCGGGCGAGGTGACCGGTGAGCTGTCCGATGAACTCGCCGATGTCCTGTTCGTCGTGATCTGTTTGGCCAATCAATCGGGGATCGACCTGACCGAGGCATTGAAAGAAAACCTGGCCAAGAAAACGAGCCGTGACCGGGATCGACATCGACGCAATCCAAAACTGGGATAGGATCTCGCGGTTAACGGTAGTCGACGTGGCGACACGTCCCGGAAATGGTAGTAACGACGGATCCTGGGCTGGCGAATCTCTCGGGCTTGGTGGGTGACTGGGCAAATTCGGTATGTGCCGTTCTGTTACGAAGTTGAGCCC
>JBDNIG010000774.1:0-3321 GCA_041688415.1 Rhodopirellula sp.
CAGCGGCAACCAGCATTCCCAGCTAGCGGTCGCACGGGAAGCTCTGGGCGAGCCGTCACTGCCGAGCGAAGCGGCAGGCAATCCGAGTTGGCAGGAGGTTTGCGAGGCGGCGGGGATGGACTCCGCGTGTCGGTGTCCCAAATGCGGTGCGATCCTGATCAGTCACCATTCATTCCAGCCCGGTCGCGGACCACCCGCTGACGCCTTTCGTCACTCAACTCACGGGCAAGCCGCATGCCGCGTTCTTGGAAACACACAATTTTAGAAATACGACACTCCACCGTACCGAAGGTGCGCGCCGTGGGCGGCGTTTTGGCAAGCAGTGCCCCGCAACTTGCTATGCAATGCCGGTCGGCGATGGTAAACTTCTAAGCATGTAAACTGGGCACAGGCCCCAAGGCTCGCAATTTGCAACCGCACACGCGTGGCTCAGTACAACCAGTCGGATGCACCGGTCTCGCATCACACCAACCGATCAAGAACGCCCGCACCGCGAGACTGGTGATCCGAATCGTTCCTCACACGACGGAAATTTGAATCCGCTTGGAGCTTCAATGGCTGATTGGGAAGACCGGTACATCGGTCGCTGGTTCGATGGAAACGGTACCGAAATCGAGATCGCCAAACTGCGAACGCATCATTTTTCGGTTTCGTTTTTTCGCGATGGACAGCCGGTTCGTAGGCCATGGATGAATGACGAACCGTCGATCGAGATGCCCGCGCGATACATCTATGATCCGCTCGAGGGAGATGATTTTGTTGTAGAACTTGCAGGACCAGATGCCAGCTACTCGCTGAACTTGCACTACGAAGAAAGTGACTTTTTCCGGCCCGATGGTGGCGAGATACTTTCGACTGCGGTGTCGGGACCAGCGGAATACGACTTAGGTTTCCTGAAAGAGTTTAGTTCGAGGTTTCTATGTCAAGATCACCTCCACCGTGTACAATCGGGAAGTGAGGAACAATGACAGGGTGCAGTGCCGTTTTACGGACGGTTTTGCTAGCATTGCAATCGGAGTAAAACCCGTTGGCGATCAAGATGTTACGAAACTTGCTGGACACTCGAAAAGCTTGAAGCATCGCAAGGCTGAGTCGAGCATCGCCAGAGGGCAAGCAATACGTATTTTACGCCAATCCGATTTTACAATGCTGCTTGAAACAGCTGCACAATGCGAATAACCAGGATGATTGGATCGTTCCCAGCGTTGCCTCGCTTTTTCGAACACTCTGTGCTAAAGTTGCAGCACCTTACTGGAGGCAACTAAATGACTGTAGAACAAGCAAATAGCGATATTTCCGCCCTTTCGCACCTCGATCAGTTGCGCGTCGTACAGGCAATATGGGACAGGCTGCCAAGCGATGTTGGAACGGAGCTTTCATCGGCTCAACGCGACGAGCTAAACCGGCGATGGGATGAGTACAAGGACGATCCAACGTCTGCGCTCTCGGAGGATGATTTTCGGGAGCAAATCAGATTGGCACGTCGTCGATGAAGGCGAAACTCTCAAAGCACTCAAAGACTGACCTTCTGGATGGTATTGACTGGTTTGACGGTATATCCGTCGGCTTGGGGGATAAGTTTGAGGCCGAGTTCTATTTTGCGTTTGAGCGAGTGAAGGCGAACTCCAGAATCGCAAATAGCAATCGCATGAACCGAAGTGGCCAGTCAAGCTACTTGGCTAGTTCAGTGTTTGCCGTGGCTACTCGGTTATGCGTAGCGTAGCGTTCGCCGACGGAGGTGACCGCACTGGATTGCACGCCCCAGTGTACAACGCCTGAATCCAACTCCGAGCAATTGGTAGCTCGAAATGTTTCCGTCTTCTACGACCTATACGAAAAAGAAGATCTTTGGGGCAAAGACATGTACGAGCACCTGTCTCAAATATACCAAACGAAGGCTAGATATACTCTTATGTTTTGCTCGCAAGCGTACAGCGAGAAATTGTGGACGAACCATGAGCGGAAATCGGCCCAAGCCCGAGCGTTCACCGATTCAGCCGACTACATACTGCCGCGAAGCTTGACGATAGCGAAATACCCGGATTGCTTCCCACCACCGGTTTTATCGACCTGCGTCATCATTCCCCCGTTGAAGTCGCGCTGCTCATTTGCCAAAAGCTCGGCATCGACTTGAACGATTTGAAGGGTCATCAAGTCGCCTCTCCCCACAACCCAGCGATGACCGGAGAGGCGTCCTTCGATTATTCAAATCACGATGGGAAATTTAGAATTGGTGATGGTCTTTGTGAGCTTGAAACGAAATGGAACAAGGCAAGTAATCGATCCATTCACTGTTGTGATAATCTGATTCAAGCCGTAGCTGTAGCAGGGAAAGGCGCTACGATGGCCGAGCTTGCTGATGTTTCGAAACTTGACTTCACAAGCCGCGTACGCACAGTTCATCTCAATCAATTTATAGTTCTTCGTAATCGGCGTGGTGTTTACGCGTTGCTACAGATTAAAGAGATTGCAGATGACACCTGCGGCGCAGAGGCGGATTTGCTAAAATTTCAGTATTGGATTTTACCGGACGGTGGTTCCGATTTCTCCTGTGTAAAAGTGCCATAGCCAAACGATGAACGCGGATTCCAACCAACCTTGGGTTGATCGTCTCAAAGACGCCTCCAAGTTACGGGTGGTTGCATAGCAACTGAACGGTATATTCAACGCGATCCAGGAACTCTTGGCCAGCATCGCCAACAAAGACCGCATGGCCCTCAATGTCGTCCCATGCCTTTGGACGCCAATGCGGGAATCGCTCCTCGCCCACTTAGCTGACGCTCTTACTGGCAACCCGAGACCGCATCTGATCCCAGTCATCTGCTGTTTTCACCGTTGCTGGGCCGCTGTCTATGCCTTCCAGCAACTGCGACTCCAGGCGTACTTGTCGTTCTTTCGCCTCTGCTACGAGCGACGAAATGAAGTCGTTGACCGTAACGAACCCCTTGCGTTTCGCGTAGTTTTCCGCGAAGAGCCTAACATCATCTGGCAATTGGACGGGAATTGTGGTCATGGATGGGATCCTTGGAATCATTTCGGCCTTCTTCAGATTGTACACGGTGGCTGCCGCGAAACTAACAACTGTACTTCGCCTATTTTTCGCCGCTATTCGACCTGTCCACAGTGTCGCGGCGCTCGGCGTGCCGACTGGCTGGAGTCGACTTGCGAGTTGCTGCTCCCCGGCAGCGATTCCCGGTGAGCGATCGCGGGTCCGTTTTCCCCGTGTTTGAGCGACTTTGATTTGCTAGCATGTCGCGATCGACCTTTCCACCCTGTGGCGGGGTGTTCAGCGGATGGTGATAGCCGACAATGTGGCTTTTA
>JBDNIG010000114.1:0-3957 GCA_041688415.1 Rhodopirellula sp.
GATAACCCGACGCGTCAGCGCGGGATTCAGGCGACCGCAAAGGCGGAGACAAGAATCGCGAGCAGGGAGATAAGAAAAAACAGAAGGATGCTGATAAGCAAGGGTCGTTGGGCGTGACGCTGACAATGGACTGACCGCGATGGTTGACTTTTCGCTGCAATGGCGTGATAATGAGTGTAGGATTCACTACCGCAACGGCGAGACAATGGCTGCGTGAGAACGGTTTTCCTGCGGTTTCTAGCCTCATTTTTACGAGTTTTAGTAGAATGGGCGGTCGCTCGGCCGGTTTTTTTGGCGGGCTATTCCGCCTTACACGCATTTATTGATTGAGAAGTTGGCCTTGTTCGGGCATTTTCTGCAAATTCGGTGCGTCGCACGATATTGCGGTGAATGACCGTTTTCATTCCCTTTTATTAAAGCAGACGGAACCCATGAACTTTTCAACGAGCACACTCGCTCCCGAAAAGCCGATCAACGTCGCGCCGCGAAAATCGGAGTCTCTCCGTCGCGGAATTGAGTCGGCTTCTCCGGAACACGAAATCACTGACGAAATCACTGACGAAGAGTTGATCGCACGGTATCGCCAGACGGCCGATCGGGCGATTTACGAAACATTGATGCGACGTTACGAACGTGAAATTTACGCGTACTTGCGTCGTTATATGGGCAATGCGGAAATGGCCGAGGACGCGTTCCAAGGCACGTTTTTGCAGGTGCATTTGAAGTGTCAACAATTTGATCTCACCCGTCGGTTTCGGCCGTGGCTTTATGCGATCGCGACCAACCAGGCGATCGATGTCCAGCGGCGAAACAAGCGTCACCGGATGGTGAGTTTGGATCGTCCCAGTGGCTGGCAAGACGATGATCGAGGTGGCAGTTGGTCAGAGAAACTGGTCGGCTCCAGTGCTGATCCTTTGGCGGAGGCGGCGCGTCAAGAGAACGGGCGGTGGGTCCACGACGCGGTTGCCCAGTTGGGAAAACCGATGCAACAGGTTGTCGAATTGGTCTATTACCGGGGCTTGAAGTATCGCGAAGCCGCTGAAGTCCTCGGGATTCCCGTTGGCACGGTGAAGAGTCGGCTGCACTCGGCAATCCATCAGCTCGGTGGGTTCTGGGGCGATTCGCACGAACCCAGTAAGTAATCACAGCATCACCATCGCGCTGAGGGCCATCAACCCGCGGCACAGCAAGCCACGTTCTCGGCCAGAGCGTGGCTTTTTTTGTCGTCAAGCGTCGCCGGCTACTGCAAATTCCAGCACCGCCACGTGACGGGAGGAATCGGCTCTGGTAATCTCAGCGCTGATCCAGTTGATCCGTGGCATGGCATTTGCCAGGGTGATGGTCACTTTTCAATCCGCTCCTTTGATCTCACTAGCCGCAACTCATGCTCTTTGCTGTCGGACAACTTGTGGCCGGTTCGCTGTTGTTGCTTCTGGGCGGAGAAGGGGTGGTGCGGGGCGCTTCGCGACTCGCGATTTTGGCCCGGCTCAGCCCATTATTTATCGGTCTGACCGTGGTCTCGCTCGGTACCAGTGCGCCGGAGATGGCGGTGAGCGTGACCACGGCGATGCGAGGTCAAGCCGACATCACGATTGGCAATGTCGTCGGCAGTAATCTGTTCAACATGTTGGTCATTGTGGGGTTCAGTGCCATCGTTTCCGCACTGCCCGTCGATCGTCAAATCACGTCATTTGACGCGCCCGTGATGGTTGCGACTTGCATTGTCATGGGCGCGATCAGCTACGACGGTGGGATTGGACGCATTGACGGGATTCTGCTGTTGATCGCGCTGCTGGCGTACTTTGCTGTTTCGTACAAGCTTGGAAAGCGTCAGCCTCCCGACGAGATAGCGGAGTTCGTCGATGAGGTCGCTGGCGAGCCGTTGGTGTCGGTATCGTTTGGACGTCAGGTGGCAGCCGTGTTGCTGCAACTGGTCATTTTGTCGCTCGGTGTCGCGGCGTTGATCTTGGGTTGTAACTGGTTCGTCGCCGGATCCGTCACGTTCGCCCGCTACTTTGGATTATCCGAAGCGGTGATTGGATTGACGATCGTCTCGGTTGGCACCTCATTGCCCGAACTGGTCACCTCGGTGGCCGCGACGCTCAAGGGTGAACGCGGGATTGCGATCGGCAACGCGGTCGGCAGCACGATCTTGAATATCTTGGCGGTGCTCGGCGTCGCCGCTGTCGTTTCACCGATCGCGCTGAATGTACTGCCCTCGATTGAGTTTTTCGACATCCCCGTCATGATTGGAGCGGCAATCGTGACGTGGATTGTGTTGCGAACGCACCAGACCGTTTCGCGAATGGAGGGATTTGTGATGGTTTCGCTTTACGCTGCCTATATAGCGTATCTCTTGCTGGACACCGCTTGAGATGAGTAGGCACCGGTTGCGGTACACCCGGCGAGAGTTAGTCGAGATGGCGTTCGGTTCGGCAGCCGCGGGTTTTTTCGTCTCGACCATGGGTTGCGATCAACTCAGCCGGATGGTCTCGCAGAATCTGCCCGGCGAAGGCAAGTTATTGTCCCAAGATCGCCGCACCGGTCACCGGGTCAGGGATCTCTCGGCAATGCCTCGTGCGAACCAATCTGCGGAGGAGAAACATCGCTGCGTGATCGTTGGCGCCGGAGTCGCGGGACTATCCGCGGCATGGCACGCGGCCCGGTGCGGCATCGACGATATTGTCGTACTCGAGCTGGAAACAGTGCCCGGCGGTACCTCGCGCAGTGGTAGTGCCGGTGGATTCACGTTTCCTTGGGGGGCACACTACCTACCGGCTCCCAGCATTGACAACGAACCACTGATCGAATTTTTGACGCAGTGCGAGGTGCTGCATCGACGTAAAAACGCATCCGTGAAAGTCGCTGAGCAGTACCTATGCCGTGATCCGGAGGAGCGAATCTTCGCGCGCGATCAGTGGTGGGGCGGACTGTATCCTGACGCGGTAGCATCGACGGCGGACCGGGACGAACTGCAACGATTCCGCGAGGAGATGAAACGGTTGGCCGTGCAGCGTGGCAAGGATGGACGTCGAATGTTTGTCCTGCCCACACGTCAAAGTTCATCTGGCAACGACGCCCGTCAACTTGACCAGATGACCATGTCGCAGTGGATGGATGACCACGACTTCACTTCGGCACCGCTCAGGTGGCTCGTCGACTATGCCTGCCACGACGATTACGGACTGCGCGCCGATCAAACGAGTGCTTGGGCGGGTCTCTTTTATTTTGCGGCCCGTATCGATGCCGAGTCGGGTGAATCTCAACCGGTGATGACGTGGCCCGCTGGAAATGGTTTTCTGATTGATAAGATGGCCGCGCCGCTGGGAGATCGCTTGCGACTCGGGCAAGCCGTAATGCGAATCACTCCGACGAATCCGGAGACGCAACATTCATCGCTGTTGCTCGATGTGATCGATAGCGAAACGGCCGCAGTCTCGACAATCCAGGCCGAGCACGTGATCGTGGCGGTCCCGCAGTTCGTCGCGGCGCATATGCTTGATCCGGTTTGGTTGATGTCGCACGGCGGGCAACGCGACACTCCGGCGAACGTGTTCTCGTATGGTTCTTGGTTGGTCGCGAACGTGCATCTGCTCAATCGGCCGGTCGAAACGGGGTTTCCGATGAGTTGGGACAACGTAGTGATGCCGTCCGGATCGCTCGGCTACGTCAACGCGACGCATCAGTTGGGCATGGATTATGGGCCAACGGTGCTTACTTGGTATCAGGCGATCACCGACGACCAGCCCGCGGCAGTTCGCGAGCGGCTGCTGCATCGAACGTGGGCCGAGGTTGCTGAAACGGTGATCATGGATCTGGAGCTCGCCCATCCGGATATCCGTCCCTTGATCACTCGGCTCGACGCGATGATCTGGGGTCACGCGATGCCTCAGCCTCGCGTCGGTTCGATTTTTCATCCCGCGCGAACCGCAGCACGGCAGCCGATTGGTAACGCGC
>JBDNIG010000775.1:0-4093 GCA_041688415.1 Rhodopirellula sp.
ACACGGAGAATTAGATGCGCTCACCCTGCACAAATTATGATGTCGCCGTCGCTCATCAATGCTTAGTACAAGTCTGCGGGCCAGCGTCGGGCTATTCGGCCGACACGCCTGACGAAGTGGTGGCTGGAACGGCAGTTTGCTTTTTTGACAATGAAGCCAACAAGCTTGATTGGCGCGTGATTGTCGAAAACGATGCTAGACCGAGCCAAAATGAAATCCCAAAGGATCATCCACTGGCTCGAGCGTTGTGGGGAAAATGCGCCGGCGACGCCTTCGTCGATGATTCAGATCCGATCAGTCCGCATTCGGGAACCGTTCATGAACTGCGTGACGCGACGATTTATCGAGTCATGATGGCCATGCAAAATTGGCGAGAACGATTTGGAGACCCAACCTTTATTCGACGGTTCACCCTCGAAGGCCCCGACGGCAAAATCGACATCGACAAGTGGATCAAAATTAATGAAAAGCTAAACGAGCCTCTCGAAGTAGCGAAGCGGAGCTACCGACACGACCTGCCTTCGATCTCCTTTTTTGCCGCCATTACTGGCCGAACGATCATCGAGGCTGCCGGGCATTTCGCAGCACAGCCAAACTCAGTCTTGCGTTATGGCGACGGTTCGTTCAACGAAAAGTCGAAGTCGGAAACTGCGATTCAGAATCGAACCAAAGTTGTCCTATGCCCGACAGTAATCGCCACACTTTTTTTAATTCGGGCGAACGAAAAGTTGTCGTCACTTGGTGAAGGGGTCATCATCTCTGCTGGTGCCTTGGAACAACTACGAGCGTTCTATCGAAACCCCCATTCCCGTTTGCATTCGTCGCATATTGGCGGCGCAGAGCATGGTAGGCCATTTTTCATAGAATATTCCGAGGAGGAAATTCGTTCGAATGTTGAACAGTTCAAGACATTTGTGGATTGGATCGAAAGCAGCTCGACTGTGGTCGGTGGCAGAGCCATCTTGGAGATCCCGTCCCGTGTTCGCGATTCGATGTGTCAATTCTTCGGCGTTGAAGTTGCTGAGTCGCTCGCGATTGCCAGTGCTGAATCCGCAATTTTGATCAGCGATGGGGCTGAGAAAGGGCCAGCCTACGTGGGCGACCGCGAAAACGTAAAATGAGACGTCGTGCGGACCTGGAACCCGATTTCTTGATAAACTAGGATATTTGACGCGTTCTGCGACGCTGGTTTGTTAGCGTTGGACCGTTCCCGCCTTTTGAGTTTTGTTGATGATGAAGATTTTGTTTGTATTTGTGTTCCTGGTTGGTTTGCATTCCACCGGCGTGCAGGGTGCCGACGCCGTACACCCGGCGGTGCCGTTGGGTACGCAACTCGAGCGGGCACGACCTGATTATTTGGCCGAGCAAGCGGGACTGCGAGGCGACGCTCAGCGCGGGGCATTGGTGTTTTTTAAGTCAGCGGCCAATTGCGTGGGATGTCACGCCAGCGGTGAAGAGGAGTCGCCGCTGGGCCCGAACCTTGCGAGTCTCGGTGAGCAAACCAGCGGTGTGGACATCGTCGACGGATTGTTGCGTCCGTCCAAGCACATCCGGCCCGGTTTTGAGACCTACTCGGTCGTGACGACGAGTGGGCAAATTCATGTTGGGCTGGTGTCGCAGCAAAACGAGGACACCGTCACGCTGCGATTGGCCCAGTCGCTCGATCAAGACTTTGTGCTCAGCAAAGATGATATCGAGGTGATGCAAAAGAACTCGCAATCGATGATGCCCGATGGGTTGATCGGCACCTTGAAAACACAGGCTGAGTTTTTGGACCTGGTGGCCTACGTGCGCGAGGTCGCTCAGGGCGGCGTCGACGCGGCCGATCGCTTGCGACCCTCGGCCGAACAACTCGCGGTCCAGGACGACTCCGCCAACCTGGATCATGCCGGCATTCTGGCACGCCTGGGAAAACGCGACTTTGAAGCGGGCGAAAAACTCTTTCAGGGCGACTGCGCGAGTTGCCATGGCGCCAGTGGAGACACGCCCTCGCTAGCGACCGCCCGCGCGTTCGGAACCCAAGAATTGAAATTCGGTTCGGATCCGCACCGGATGTTCATGACGCTGACCCAGGGCAACGGACTGATGGCACCGATGACCTATCTCACACCGTTTGAACGATACCAGGTCGTGCATTACATCCGTGAAGCGTTCATGAAGGATCGCAATTCGGACTATTTTCAAGTCGATAAAGAGTATCTTGCGTCGCTGCCCAAAGGCGACGAGGACGGCAAGAAAATCGAAGTCGTGGAGCGAGACTTTGGCCCGGCGTTGGGTTCGCAATTGAGAACCGACTTCCCGAGCGTGCTCAACATCCCCCTGGACCAGATGACCGTCGCGTTTGACCTTCACACGATGGGTTTGGCCGACGTTTGGACCGGCGGCTTTTTAGACCTGAGCGAGACTCAACATATTCGGCCGCGGGGCGAGGGAACGGCCAATCCGATCGGGAAATCATTGCCTGAATTCGCGGCATGGAAATGGGGACACGACGGGTCACTCGACTATTCCCAAGAAGGCCTGCTGCCCAGAGGGCCGTTGCCGCCGCGATGGATGGATTACCATGGCTACTATCTACACGACCAGGACGTTGTGCTGAGTTACAGCATCGATGGACGTGAGATACTTCATCGCGTTGAATCCCGCGGCCCACACGGGTTGATCCACCACTTGGAAATCGATCCCGGTCCGCAATTGGTTCTCAATGCGGGGCAGGGAGCGGAAGACGCCAGCGTGGAGGTCATGAATTCATTCGCGGTCGCGAGAGCCAATCCGTCCAAGAATCACGACAAAAGCCGGTTCACTGCGGCTGGATTCACGGGCGACGTCGACGGAGTGACCTGGCAGACGGCTACCCCCGCTCCATTTCAATTGACGATTCCCGCCGACGATAGCCGACGAGCGATCCAGGTGGCGGTCGGGATCGGTGAAGGCGATTCTGAACTCGAGAGTTGGCAACGCGAGGCACTCGCGGCGACCAAACCCAACGACGCATCACTGCGTGACCTCGTCCATGGTGGTGACCCTCGCTGGTCCGAGACCATGCACACGACCGGTTATCTTGGACTGGAGCAGACCGGATACGCGTTGGACACACTGACGCGACCGTCATCGACTCCCTGGAACACATGGTTTCGCACGTCGGCACTCGACTTCTTTCCCGACGGACGAATGGTGGTCGCGACCTACGGTGGCGACATTTGGGTCGTTTCGGGAGTGGACGAACAAATTCTCGACCTGACGTGGAAGCGGTTTGCGAGCGGTTTGTACGAACCCTTCGGCGTGAAAGTCGTCGGCGGGGATGTGTACGTGACCTGCAAGGACCGGCTCGTTCGACTGCATGATCTCAATGGCGATGACGAAGCTGACTTCTATGAGAGTTTCAGTGCCGACAGCGATGTGTCGGCCAACTTTCACGCATTTAATTTTGACCTGCAAACCGACGACGAGGGCAACTTTTACTATGCCAAGAGCGGTCACGGCGCGAACTTTTCCTTGCCGGGGGCGGTGTGGAAGGTCTCGCCCGATGGCAAGAAGCGAGAGGTCGTCTGTACCGGCTTTCGCTCACCCAACGGCATGGGCAGCATGCCCGGTTCACGGATGACCGTGAGCGACAATCAGGGGCAATGGATCCCGGCCTCGAAAATTTGCTTGATCAAACCCGGTGCGTTCTACGGTTGGGTGCCAACCTATTCCGCGCCACCGAGATGGGCCCCCGATGGTGGCAAGATTGACATCACCGAGGTGGTTCCGCCGGAGACCTTTGACCAGCCGCTCGTGTGGATGCCGCAATCATTCGATAATTCGTCGGGCGGGCAATTGTGGGTGGACGATCCACGGTTCGGCCCCTTGGCGAACCATTTGCTGCACATGAGTTTTGGCAGGGGGTGGATGTCCTACCTGATGATTCAAGACGTGGGTGAAGTTTCGCAAGCCGCGATCATTCAACTGCCGTTTGACTTCTCGACCGGAATCATGCGTGGTAGCGTCAATCCGGTCGATGGCCAGGTCTATGCCACGGGCCTCCAGGGCTGGAACGGTGGTGGACGGGCCGGGTTGACCGATGGCGGCGTGCAGCGGTTGCGCTATACGG
>JBDNIG010000776.1:0-5309 GCA_041688415.1 Rhodopirellula sp.
CCAAGCAGTTCGGACCGGC
This sequence comes from Rhodopirellula sp., assembly GCA_041688415.1. GTDB lineage: Bacteria > Planctomycetota > Planctomycetia > Pirellulales > Pirellulaceae > Rhodopirellula. The sequence goes on from JBDNIG010000776.1 coordinate 20, forward strand.
GGCTGACGCCGCCGGCAGTTCATATGTCGCCCTCCGGGCTGTCCACCATTTACGCAGATACTGAACGACGACTACTCAGCTACTCGGCATGACGTAAAAGCTTCAGTAATAAAATCGACGTCACGCGCGGGCGGGGGTCGATTGATCCAGCTCGTTTCGTGTGGAGTTAATAATCAGTTTACGGTTGCTGAAATCCGGCAGAAGCAAACGGAACGCAACGCAAATCGATTTTTGGAACGCGCCACCGGCCGATCGTGCAACGGATGGGCGTCACGAAGCCAGCAGACGCGGAGTTAGCAATTCAGTGTCTGGGCCGAATGTTCTAAGCATCTGCACAATAAGTACTTCGACAGAATCCCTTGCGGGATACCTCGTACCGAAGCGACTGGATGCGCGCAGGGTGGAGAGGGATGGCAGGAAAATGGGGGCAGGAACATAGCACGGAAGTTGGCCTGGACATCTTTCTGCCTCCATCTTTCTGCCTATTTCAACTGCTTTGGACAGTCGATATTGCCACAAGGAATTTATTCGCGAGTATTTGCCTCTCCGGTAGCCGCCTGTAACAGCGTTTGCACTTCCGAGAGTAGATAAAGCACCGCACGTTTCTCGCCTTTTGACAAGCCTTCAGACGCCCCATTGGCATAGGGAGTGAGGACCTGCTGTAACAGGTTGACGTGATTCATCGCGTCTTGAAGATGTCCTGGTGACTTGCCGCATGTATCGGAAGCGGCGGTTTTGGTCACGGGGATATCGAAATGTCGATGTGCGACATCCGGGTCGGCATATTTGAGTGGGCGTGTGGTTGTTGTGTCGGATTGTTTAGCGGGGCGGGGTGTGGCTAGGCGGAGTAGACCGGCACCCGTGATTTCCTGTCCTAATTTGGAGGAACGTTTCACGTAATCGGTGAACTGTTGATCGGAGATGGTTGCTGCTCGCTGCCAGCGCTTGGACTGGTTGTGGGTGATTCCCAAGTCGCTTAGTTTCAAACGGTCATCGTGACCATTTGATTTTCGGTCGCCGCCCTTGAGCCCCATCTGAGAGAGCATCTTGCCGGCTTTCCGCTCCGCCAGAAGCCTTAGCTCGGCGGCCCGGTTTTGTACCTCGAGACTTTCATTGGCGCTCTTGGCCCATACTCGAATGGCTTCCGCCCGACTGCGAAGGTCGGACAGTTGATCGAGATTATCAGCCTCGGCGATCGCCCTGCGGCAGTCATCGAGAATAGTGATTTCATGTGAATTCCCAGCGATCACGGTTGCCCCCTGCATTTTCTCACCGTCCCAACATCTAGAATTACCGCTCGTACCGACTCGAACGCCACGTTGTTTCGTCAAAGAGATGGCCAGCGTATACTTCGCGGGAGGGGATGGCAAGCGTTTTTTAGTAGATTCTTGTTCAGGGTTATGGCGAAACCGAGCCGGGGTTCGAGGACAACTGGAAATCCGCCCTTGATCTACCCCCGGCCACGTTTCAGATCGAAGCGATTCACGACGCATCCAGAATTAGAATCACTTCTACTTCACATCTGTCGCATTACGAAATGTTATGATTATCAGGTGGATTGGGATTGCCATCCAGGGACGCGTTCGCACCGCAAGCGATGGCTGGCCGCTGGTGAGTCACTGGCCACCTTTGCCAAGATAGCTCCGATCATAAAGCCTGCGACACAGGCGTGCGGTCCAGCTAGGGCAACCGAAGCGGGAACTATTTGCAGGCTTTTGGCTGTACCTCTGGATTCGCGAAGTTGTTTTCCAGCGTCAATGCTTGATCCAGGATTTCGTCCGAGGTCGTGATCGGCCCTTGCGAGGCCAACTCCGGCCTACTGGTTTGTCAGGGTTGAAAATGAGGGTTGGCGGTAGTGGAGCTTGTTAAAGATCCTCACGCAGCAGGATCTTTAACAAGATCCACTACCCTCAAACTCAATGCTGGCAAACCACTAAGCTGCAGTGACAGGGGATTCTTGGCGATGCCGATGGAGGATTCCATGGAGCTACTCGACTGGACGGCGCGCCAGGCGGTTGCTTCCAATGCTACAAGCGATGATGGCCGACGCAACTTAGGATCGTCGGAACAATTAGTGACGGCCTAAGTGCAGGAGGGATTTTTAACAAGATCCACTACGACAATTATTGTTCCGACGGTCCTTCATGTGTCGAGTTTTTGCCACGAATCGCACGAATCTACGCGAATGGGGAACAGTTTGATTCGTGCCAATTCGTGTTATTCGTGGTCAGTAGACATGCTTGCAAACTGCGAAAGCCGAAAGAACGCACCGACGCCGCATTCCCAAAGCGTTGACGTTGGCCGCTTCGGTAAATCAATCGGCCGCGCCGCGACCCTGAATTCGCGGTGATTGGCGTGATTCGCGGGCAAATAATCAGTAATCAGTGCGCCAAGAACTGCCCGTGAAAAACGCGAATCCACGCGAATCCCAAACAAAGAACAGCGACAGAGCTTCATTTCGACCAGTCTGACGCATCCCAGTGACAGGCGGATTCTCATTGAAGTCAGTTTGCCGATTCGCCTTTCGCAAGAGGTGCAGATGGTTCGCTTGGCGCGCGGGGAAGTGTTTGGTCTCGATGAAGTCGTGATCGGGCACCTGTTTGATCGGACTTGTCGTTATTGCTTCTTGCTCGGCGATGCCGAAATGTCTGAGGAAAACTTCGAAAACTGGATTAGCAGCCAGCCGTCACGTGCGCTAGTTCGCGAATCCGCCGCGACCACGCTTCGAAGTCGTTCATGATTTTTTCCATGATCCGGCACGCGGGGCCGATCGGTTCGTTGATCCCTTGTTCCCAATCACGAACAGCACCAACCGACACGCCCAGAAATTCAGCGAACACCGCTTGGCTAACTTGCAACGACTCTCGGATCGCTTTGACTTGCTCTGCGTTGAACGTCGCTGGACTGAGATTCAGTTTCACTTTCCGAACAATCAGAAACATCGAAAGGTCGCTGACGTTCTCAACAGATTTCAGCTTCTTGGTGCGGCGAAAAGATGACGGAGCAATCGAGTTTCGACTTTGCTCGCAAGACTACGCCCGTTCCATTCGTTTGCTCGTCCCGTTTGTGTTCATCCGACGCACTTGGAATCGCGGGAAATCAGTTGGATTTGCAGCGTTCGGTGACCGCCAGTCGTGGGCTAACGCACGGTTCGGCTCAGACGTGCTGTTGTATCGCCCATCGGGCTGGGAGCTGGGAGGAATCGATGCCTTCGTTATTCCCGTGGCAAGAGCTTGTACTATAATGAGATCCCCGTCGATGCAACTCAAACTCCCGTCGAACACAAGGACGATTCCATCGAATGTTTCGATGTCCAAATCCCGTGTCTTGGTGGTGCCCCGGTCTCAGGATACTTCTCAAAACCCAAGCAGGCGGAACCCAAAAGTTTGCCGGCGATCCTGTGGGTTCATGGCGCCGGTGTTCGCAGTTCCAGTTTGGGAAGCGCGGTCAAAGGAGCCCGATCAGGAATGCTATCCATGGACATCAACGCGCATGGAATTGCGAACGGAAAACCCGACGCATACTATGCGAAAATGAGTGCCGGACCACTGAAGAGCTATCGCTTTGACGGACGTGAGGATCGCGACACAAGCTACTTTCGTGGCATGTATTTACGCTTGGTGCGAGCGATCGACTTTCTAACGGCCCAGCCGCAGTGGAACGGTCGTGATGTTGTGGTGATCGGAAGCAGTCAGGGAGGCGGACAAGCGCTTGTCGCAGGCGGATTGGACCCGCGTGTCACCATGATTGCCGCCGGAGTGCCAGCGATCTGTGATCACAGTGGACGCGTGGTTGGACGAATCAACGGTTGGCCTAAGCTTGTTCCCTACGGCGACGATGGGAAACCCGATGCAAAGGTGCTCGAAGCGTCGCGTTACGTCGATGCCGTCAACTTTGCTTCGCGATGTCAGGCCGAAGCGATCGTGAGCGTTGGGTTCATTGATCGGGTTTGTCCGCCGTCAAGTTGTTACGCAGCGTACAACGTGTTGCAAGGCAAGAAGCAAATGATCAACGAGCCGGCCATGGGGCACGCGGCTCCGTCACATATCCAGAAGGCGTTCTTTGATCAAGTTCTCGCGCACGTCAATCAAGCGACGACTGCATCGGCAAAGTAATAAGCACGACAATGGCGTCCGGTTCCGTTTTAGCCGTTTAGGAAACTCCTGATCATCTATCCTGCCAAGTTGGTACCGGACACTGCGTCGCCAACTGGCCTTGTTGGGCTGCGTGGTTTGGCAGTGGGACATGCTCGGCAAGTCGGACGCGGTTACCTGTGACTGGGCCAGCCCACGACTGAGCTTTCCGGTGGTGAAGCGCAGCGAATCAAACTCGCCACCGAGCTGCAACGTGCCCAGCGAGGTGACACACTTTGCGTTTTGGATGAGCCAACCACCGGTCTTCATCCGGCGGACGTCGCTCGGTTGATGTCGCAGTTGGATGGCTTGGTCGACGCGGGCAACACCGTCATCCTGGTCGAGCACGACATGCAGATCGCCCGCCACAGCGACTGGATGATCGACATGGGCCCAGGCGCGGGGACCGAGGCGGCCGTATCGTCGTCCAAGGTCCACCGGCAAAAGTTGCCAAATCCAAGACCAGCCGCACGGCTGAGTTCTTGCGCGTTCAACCGTCCGTCACTCTCGCGTGCAAAATAAAATTTCGCTTAAGGCGGTGCAACGCGAAATTGATAGCCAATGAGGATCGATTGTTTGATCACATCGGCACCGTCGGATGCCGTGAAGCGAGTGTTTCAAACAGCGCATAAAAAAACCACTTGCTGAGACCAAGGTAACCATCTCAGCAAGTGGCGATAGCTCGCGCTAGTCTCATTCATTGAGCGAGGCTCAAAAAGTGAGTGTGATCGCGAGTGGGGTGGCCGACCCAAGCGTCAGCCCGCCGACTTTCGTCAAGGGTTTCCACCCCGTTGGCCAGTACAGCAATAATCCACTTGATCACCTCCTTTAAAAACATGGTTTGACGCGGCGCTCGTCCAGGTGCCAACCAGAACGGACGAGGCTCACGTACGGAAGTTATGTCGTGACGCGTATCACGACCCGGTGACGTTATTATCGTCAACGGTAGAGACGATTGCAAGCCAGATGAGGTTCGCGCGGGGCGGCTGAATATTTGGCGAAAAATCAATCCGATCAAGAAAGCTCGGACCGCTAAGCAGGTTCGGGTAATTCATTCCGCATCACTGAGTGCCCCGTTTTCATAACCCGACGCGTCAGCGAGGGATGGCGGCGTGAATCCCTCGCTTACGCGTCGGGTTATGATTGTCGATTCCACC
>JBDNIG010000777.1:0-7914 GCA_041688415.1 Rhodopirellula sp.
CTCCCGAGCGAAGCTTGGGAGGGTGAAGTAAACCATTGCTGCGACAGTACTTAAAAGCCGCACGATCTCAAAGCTGGGGGAGAGGTGAAGAAAAATTGCGCAAGCCAAAAAAGTCCCAACCCCAAAGATTTAGCGGACCAGGACTAGCCCCGGAGCGACTGGATGGCTCCAGCCAATGAGTTAACCAGATTGGCATACATCACGAAAAGCACGATCCCGCCAAGCCCGACGAGAAGCAATGGAATCGTCGTGAGCGGTCTCACAAAATTGTAGCCGACGACTGTGCACAACGCCAGAACGAACAGGACCAGCGATCCAATCAAGATCCTTCGTGCGGCGGCATGCAAGTCATCGCGACGAATGTATTTCGCGATTCTCATCATCGCCAGAACGAATAGCGTCGTGCCGATGAAGGTGAGCAAATTCGTCACCCCTCGAGTTGCGAGTACCCGTGCTCCGACCCAGGGAGCGGTCGTTAACGCCAAAACGGAGATCTGGAAAACGATGCAACCGATCACCAGACTTCTCGTTCTGGTTGCCGCCGGTGCGGTCAAGCAGAAGAAGGGGCCGATGTTCCACATCAAAACAGCAACCATTAGTAAGATACTCAGTGGAATTGCTGCGAGCGGATAAACGGCCGTGGAAACCCCCAATCCTATCACGCAAAGAATCATTAAGACGATGCCAAAGTACATGATTCGGAGGCCCGTTGCGGTACCCGCGAGGTCGGCGTAGTTGCCACGGGCCTCGACCGGTGGACTGCTTGTCTCGAGGGAGGGTGCGTAGGGATTGATCGGATCCGACATCGAATGGCTCCTGGGTTTGACGCTGGACTGGTATTAGCGTGCGGCGCGGATGAGTTCTTCCGCTCCGGCGGCGCGTAACTTCTCGGCGATCGTGCTTCCGAGCCTGACCGCGACCGCCAGATCGCCCGTGGCGTCGAGATCGCCCGTGGCGTCGAGATCACAGCGTGCGGATTCCTGCAACCGCGTCGTCCCGTCGGTCGACATCACCACGGTCGTCAATGTGAGGCAACTTGGGTTTTGTCCACCGGCCGATTCGACCAGACCGTAGGCAGCGATGGGGGCGAGGCAACCGCCATGCAGCGCAGCGAGTACGGTCCTCTCAGCGACGACCGCCAACCGAGTCGCCCGATCGTTGAGGAGGCTCAGCGCCGCCAATGCTTGATCGTCGTCACTGCGGACTTCGATCCCGAGAGCGCCTTGGCCGGGGGCGGGCAGCATCTCGTCGAGTGAGAACCGCACGCGTGGCAAATCGTGCATCTCTAATCGCAGCAGCCCAGCGTCGGCCAGCACGATCGCGTCGAATTCGCCCGACTCCAGCTTCGCTAAGCGAGTTTGCACGTTACCGCGAATCGGCAGCACCTCGAGGTCGCTGCGAAGCGATCGCAGCTGCGCCATTCGCCGCGTGCTGCCGGTGCCGACCCGAGATCCCTCGGGCAGCTCGGCGAGCGGCCTACCACTGGTCGTCACCAAACAGTCGTGCACGACCTCGCGGGGCGGCACCGCCGCGAGCGAAAATCGGTCGTCGCTCTGGGTCGGCAGATCCTTCAGCGAATGAACTGCCACATCGGCCTCGTTGTCGACCAATGCCTGCTGGATGCGTTTGGTGAACAGGCCGACTTGGCGGGTTCCGTCGATCGGGCGAAGGTCAGTATCGCCACCACTTAGTAAAGGCACGAGTTGGCTGCCAATGCCGTGCGCAGCCAGACACGCCGCCACGTGTCTAGCCTGCCACATCGCCAGCGCACTTTCGCGGGTCGCAATCCGCAGATCGCGGGCGGGCGTGTTGTGAGATGGCGTGGGAGCGGCGGAAGCGGGGCTGGTCACAGCGAAATACTCGGTAAAGCGTTGGAAAAACAACATGTCCACGTGGTGTGACGTGGCATCGAGGAACCAGTAAATTCCGTGAGAGGCGGAAATCCCGCCATTTCACGTGGATCATTGGGAACGACAGCTGGCGTGACGCGTTCCAATCATGGCTCGCTTACGTATCCTATGCAATGTCGCCGTGTTTCACGAGTCGGCACCGTTTCAAGGGTCGCCAATCCTGTTGTTGCGTTCGTAAAACCTGTTCGCCGACCGACGCGTTAGGGGCCGACCGACGCGTTAGGGATCGGCGCGAATATCTGCCCGCCGGAAAACCTCGCCTTTTTCTGAACTCCGTTCCAATTTTCTCACGTGCCTGCACATCCCCGCGATGCCGATCCGCCCTCCCACGAACACGACTCGGATGATTCGCAGCTGAGTAAGTGGGTGGCGCCGATTGCCGCGCCCGGTTCGTCCGCCGGCGCGCCCGGTTCGCCTACGGGCGCGCCCGGTTCGCCTACGGGCGCGCCCGGTTCGCCTACGGGCGCGCCCGGTGCGCCTACGGGCGCGCCCGGTTCGCCCGGCTATCTGCGCGGGGCGCCGCGTGTGGACGAGTTGGCCGTCGATGAGGATGGCGAGCAGTATACGCGGGCAATGCTTTCGAGCGAGGGTTCGGTCGCCATCGAAATCGACGATTTTGACGACATTAACTCGGTGCCTTTACCGGAAATTTTGGGCGGGTATCGGGTGGGCAAACGTCTCGGTCGCGGCGGCATGGGCGAGGTGTTCCTGGCCGAACATCGTTCGATGGGACGGACGGTCGCGCTGAAGGTGCTGCCATCGCGGTGGCTCAACCATGCCGGATCGATCGAACGGTTCAACGAAGAAATCCGAGCGGCATCACGGTTGATGCATCCCAACATTGTGACGGCATTTGATGCCGGGCAAGCCGAGGGGATTCATTACCTCGCGATGGAATACGTCGATGGCAAAACGCTGGCGCAGATCGTGGCCGAGGAAGAGCCGATGTCAATTGGCGACGCGACCTCGGCGATTCGCCAGGCCGCCTTCGCCCTGCACCATGCCCACGCCGCTGGGATCATCCACCGGGACGTCAAGCCGAGTAACTTGATGCGATCTCAGGAAGGCACGATCAAACTACTCGACCTGGGGTTGGCCCGGTTTTCTCGCCATTGGCACAACGCGAACGAGAGTAAATCGGATGCCGCGAAAGACGCACGCACCGCTGCGCCGCCCTCCCGGGAACACGCCTCGGCCGCGTCACGCGACCGCGAGAGTCCAGCGGGCGACTCATCAGGTCATGGTTCAGCGCTCGAAATCGCCCGTGACGATGATTCCCTACGTTTGATGAGCTCACCGAAGCGTTCGCTGATGGGAACGCTCGCGTTCATTTCGCCGGAGCAGTTGGAGGATCCCGAATCCGCCGACGCGCGGAGCGACCAGTATTCCCTCGGCGCGACGCTGTTCTATTTACTGGTGGGCCATCCACCGTTTCCTGGTGAGATGATTGATCAGGTATACGGTCATCGTCACGGCGAAATTCCGGACCTGATGTCGTTTCGCCGGGACGTTGATCTGACGCTGGCTAATATTGTCGCCCGGATGTTGGCGAAGTCGCCTGCCGAACGATATGCATCGATGGACGAAGTCGCCCGTGCGATGGCGCCCTACGACAACGATCGCTCGACTCCAGCCTGGGTATTGGATTTCTCGCATGGCAAAATTGACGAGGAAGGCTCGACATCCAATGATGTCAGCGCATCAACGGGTTCGCTGCGACCGAAGTCGTTGCGTGTCCTCGGCATCGATCTCAATGCCACCCATGCGGCCACTGCCGTCGGGCGTCCCGGCGGGCACATTCAAGCGGGATGGCCAGCGGGGTCGCCCGAACAGCCACACCCGCTGTTCCGCCTGGCGGTTGCCGACCCGGTGCGTAAAAACGGGGCGGAATCGGCGGGACTTCGTTTTGGACAAGACGCCTACGAGCTTCGCCGGAATTACCCGCACCGCGTCTCGCACTGTCAGATGCTGTACTTTGGTCGCCGTGACATGCTACGGCCGATCGCGGGCCGGATGTGCCCGCCGGTCATCACAACGGCGTTATGCTTGCGCCATCTCACCGGCCGGACACTGATCAATTACGGCGGTGCGAAGACGCCTCATTCGCCGGCCGATGCGTCGCATGCTGGCGCGGCCGGCCGCCCCTGGTCGATCGACCAGGGGCTTGGCAGCAATTGGCAGCGGCACGAGAGCTGGCCCGCCGCCGTGGCGATCACAGTGGCGGGCTGCTACGACCAATTGCACCGCCGTGGCATTCACACCGCGGCGCGAATTGCCGGGCTGCCGGGCGTGCGTCTGATCGATCGTGGGATCGCCATTGCCCGGTATGCCTTTGAAAACAGTTTGGATGAGCAGAACGCTGAAACGGTGCTCTACGTTGGTCTAACCGCTCAGGCACTCGACGTCGCGGTGATCCGCCGCCGCGGCAATCGAATCGAACAACTCGCGTCGGCGGGGCATTGGCACCGCGGCGCGATGGCGTGGTCGAGTCGAATGGTCGAGATGATTCAATCACAGCTCACCGATCGCCCCCAACGCGGCTCCACCAAGGCCATCGATCACAGCCAACTGATCTACGCCACCAAGATCCAGATGGCGGGCGAGCGAGCGATGAAGTCCTTGCTCCTATTGCCGCAAGCCAAGGTGGAAATTCGGCACGAAGGCAGGACCGAAACCGTCACCCTGTCACGAATGCAGTGGCTGGACGCCTGCGGCGACCTGATGGAGGCCGTTGAACAGGCCATCACCGTCGCGTGCAGCCGTGCCGACATTACGCCCCAGGAGCTCTCCCGGTGCCTCGTCCATGGGCCGATCTTGCGTCTGCCAACGATCCGCCAACGCGTCTTTTCCGGACTCCCGAAGATTCCGATCGAGTTCGTTGATTCGACCAACGCCGCCGAGGGTGCCGCGGCATGTCTGCAAGCGGAACTGCCCGGACACCGCGGGAACGTCTTGCCGGCCCAGTCCCGTGCGTCCCGTTCGGTGGGCTTCGTCGTTGCCGATGCCAATGGCAAACGCAAAATATTGCCGATCATCACCCGTGGGACTCTCACGCCAGCACGCACCAACCGCCAACTCGGGGGCACCGCCAAGGACGATCATCTCACCCTCGCCCTGGTCGAGTCTTCCGGTGTCCATGATGAAGCTTGGCAGTCGCTCGGCCGGCACCACATTGAGGTCGACCCCAGCGAAAAGCATCCGACTCGAAAAATTGGTTTTGAAATCGATATCAACGGCTTGTTATCGGTTCACATGGAACGTCCTGACCTCGGCCGCACCGTGCGTTTGCCGGTCCTGCCCGAGCTCGATGTCGGCGCCGACCAGTGGGATGATTGGCGGGAATGGGTGGAAGATCAGCTTTAGGCGAGACGTGCCGTCGCGGACGGGTGTGAAGACATTCCGTTCGTAACGATCAGGCCGATATCGGATTCCGGTTTTTTGTGCGAAGAAGCAATTTTGACTCAATTCTCGTTGGACGTGGCTGGCGGTCTGGATAGCCTAGTAAGCGTCCAACGTGAGTTGGTCATTACACGCAAAACATCTCGCAAGTGGGCTGGTTCCATTGGGGAAGGTCAAGCAAACGATGGATATGAGTGAGACGAGTCGACCCATGATCGATGAAGTGGATCTGATGATTGATAACGCTCGATTGCGCGACGAGCTGGAGCCGTATCGAGATGATTCGATCGACGATCCCACCATGGGCCGGATGCCGCTGCAAACCGAGAACGAATACCTCTCGTCGATCCTGGCGTGGGAACGCGCCCCGGCGCTACCGATTCGAGACTGGTTCAATCCACCGCTGCAGATTCCGCCACCGGAATCACTTGCTGGCGAAACTCTCGCGGTGATCCTCCAACAGACGATCGAACGCCTTTATTCGCAGGCAATCGTGCTCACCTGTACGGATCATTTGAGCGATCACCAGCTGTACCGCATGATCTATCGCGATATCCTGCCGTGCTGCGAAAAGAAAATCGACGCGGCCGGGAAGCGGCTAGAGTACCGCTGCGTCGAAGATACCGAAACTTGGTTAACATTTTACGCCGACGCGGTCGAGCGACGGCGGTTTCAAGAGGAGCACCAAGTCGAACTGCCAGCCGCTCGCAAACCACACTTCCCGCGTGATTTGCCCTGACCCACACGCCTAGAGGTTGGGCGTCGTGTAGGGATCGACATCACCGACCATGTGGAAGTGGTTGTGATCGATGTAGACGCATTCGATCGCTTCGCGGTCATGCAGCGTGTGCGGCACGGGATAACCCACGGTCGTGCGTTCGTCGAAATAGACGGTGCACTTGTAGTGAGCGTGGTGCAGTTGAGCCGGTCCGATCAGCGGATAAAAACGTGGCGGATCAACGTAGTCTGCGATCTTCTCTTTAATGATCCGCACGTCGTTGCGTTGTTTCTCCCAAATCAATGGAATCCCGCCTTGGACAGGCCGTGCCTTTTCGAGCGCGACCATCACTTCGTCATCGCTCGGAGGATCCAGCGCGACCGGATCCCCGCCGGAGGTGGTGGGTCCTAGGATCGGCACGCGATCGTAGCGTTCCTTGTTATGAAACTTCTGTTCCTGCAGAAACTGATAGTACGGACTGACCGGAATCGGATACTCCAGAAAGCCCAAACTGTAATTGTTTCCACCGAATCCGTAGCAGCCACTGCACGCCAATGTCAGCAATGCTGCTGACCAGAGACTGAGGCGGGTCAGCGTCGAGTTGAGTATCCGGGTCATCCGAGCAACCTTCCGTGGTGTCGTCATGTTTTAAAAAGCGTGCGACTGCTTGGGGCAACCTCGTTGACAGCAACCCAGGCAATTCACTTGCGTACTACCTGTATCGTGTCAATCTGTGCCGGTCTTGCGGATAATTCCGAAATTTCCACCGAATTTCTTGACCCAGCCGTCTCTTCCGCACGCGGGCACGTCCGTAAGTCCAAAAAAATTGGCAGCACGCATCGCAACGGGCTGCCAATATCACCACGGGAGCGGTTGGCTCAGAAAACTCCGCCACCGCCGCCGCCGCCGCCGCGGTTGCCACCGCCGCCGAGGCCGCCTCCGCCGAGGCCTCCACCGCCTCCGCCGAGGCCTCCACCGCCTCCGCCGAGGCCTCCACCGCCTCCGCCGAGGCCTCCACCGCCGCCGCCGAGGCCTCCACCACCGCCGCCGAGGCCTCCACCACCGCCGCCGAGGCCTCCACCACCGGTGCCGCCGCCGCCACCGCTCGTTCCGCTTTGACCGGAGACGAAGTTAAACGTGCTGACTTCGCCAATCTGCATGAAGCTCGGTGCCGGCGTAATTCGTACGTACCGCCGATCGGCCGAAATAATCGCCAACGCCATCAAGCTGGCACCTTGTGGGATCGTGGTAATTTGAGGTTGGTAACCCACGGCACCGCGCGGAAAGAAACCGCCCGCACCACCGAGACCCAACATGCCCGTGCCGAGCGGCGACGAGTAGCCGGACGCGCCGGACGAGGAGGCCGCCAGGGCCGGGAAATCACGCAGGAATTGCTGCATGGCATCCGCATTGCCGCCACCCGCTGCGGGGCCGACGAACTGCCCGAGCACTTCCCGCTCGGCCTTGCGACCAAAATCGGCCAGGTGAGCGAGCTGGGCCTGAGCCAGTTCCTCTTGTCGCTGTCCTGATTTGACCTCAAAGACCACGCGGGCATCCTTCTCCATCAACGGAATCTGCTGGTGGATCAGGCGTTGGGTCGGCCGCCCCACATCGGTCAGAATATCCACGGTCACTTTGCCGGTGGCCACGTTGCCCCAGATTCGATTGAGTGAGAGTCGATACTCGCCACTGAATCCACGCGGACACACGTACGTCTCGCAAATTTGGCCCGTCGGGTCATCCCCGGCACCGGGGAAAGCATCCCCCAACAGAGTTCCCCCGCCAGGACTGACGGGAGTTTCGAGCGAGCAAATCGTCCCGGCTGGCTCTTCCATTGCCAAGTCCACATCAGCATCGCCGGTCCAGCAAACTCGCACAATTACGTCA
>JBDNIG010000115.1:0-9534 GCA_041688415.1 Rhodopirellula sp.
CCCCTTCTCCCCTTCTCCCCTTCTCCCCTTCTCCCACTCTCCCACTCTCCCCCCGTGCCTCGCCACTACCAGACCCTTGCCGATTACGCCGCAATTGGGATCGCCCCGCTGTTGATTTGGTGGATGCTCAACAGCTTGGCTAATTTCTTGATGATCGTGATCTACCATGGCGATTACCCCTGGCGGGTGTCGTGGATACTGATGTGCTACACCATGGGGGCAACGGCGCTGGCCCGTGTGACGATTGAGGAGAGCCGCGAGCGTGCCTCCGTGTACGCCGTGATTTTGGGTGCGGCCACTTTTTTCGTGATGACGCGTTTTCTTCACGATCCGGTTTTTTCGCTCGCCGTCATTTTGACGATCGGCTATTTGGCCGATCGCATCGTGCATGACTGCACGATTATTGACGACGGCGTCGACAGCAGTGGTCAAGGGTTGATTGACAGCGCGAGAAAATGGTTCCAGAAACGCAGCCCACCTTCGCTCGCGAGCACCGAGTCATCGTCCGGCTGGCAGCCACGCACGCCGCGGGGGAAGGCGGGACACCAACCCGGACGCACGGTGCTGTATCTCGCCGTCGGTGCGTTGCCCTTATTTGGCATTGGGCAATTCTTTTTAGGTCACTTTCCTGGGTCGTGGGAGCGTGCCAGGTGGATGTTGACGTTGTACCTGTTCACCAGCCTCTCGTTATTGGTCGTGACATCGTTCTTGAACCTGCGGCGTTATCTTCGGCAACGCAGCACCGAGATGTCGGCCCAAGTCACGATCGCATGGTTGGTGGGCGGTGTGGGCATGATCTTTCTCATTTTACTGATCGCGCATCTCGCTCCCATGCCTGGGAAAACTCTCGTTTCATGGCGGGTGCCCGATTTCTTGTCCGATTCCGATTCGACGCGGGCCAGTCGTTGGGGATGGGGGGAGGACGGTGCTGATCAAGCTGACAAGAAAGCACCGGCCACGGGAGACCCTCGGGCGGACGCTCAGAAATCCGATGGGACACCGCAGATCGACAGCAAGAATCAGCCCGATGCGAAACCGGGTGGCGATTCAGGGAACCGCGAGGATGGTCCCGCCGGCAAGGACGGCGGTGGCAAGAAGCCAGCCAAGCAATCCAAACCGTCGGCGAAGTCAGGGAAATCCGAACAGGCGTCCCAGCCGAGTGATGCAGAGAAGTCTCCTCACCCAAAGCAGCCCGAAAGCTCTGACAATTCGAAGCGCCCCAAGCAATCGGATGCCAATAAGAAATCGGACCAATCGGGCCCGAAGTCGGACGATGTCAAGCAGCCACCGCCAGCAAAGCCACCCAACTCATCCGAGACAAAAGACCAGTCCGACGAGTCAAAATCTGCCGAGTCAAAACCTGCCGAGTCCGGGCCGCCCCCACCGCCATCGGTCAATTGGAACGGTCCGGTAGGCGGTTTGCTGAAATTTGCATTGATCGTTGCCTTGTTAGGTGTCATCGTGTTTTACATCTATCGGTATCGCGATGCCTGGTTGGCGTGGCTGCACGGTTGGCTGACGGGGCGTGACGATATCGCGCCGGCGACGCCGCGGCCTCGGAAGCAAAAAGTGGACGGTCCACCTGCGCGACCGTTTTCGTCGTTCGCCAACCCGGTTGGTACGGCGGAGGCCGGGAAGGTCGTCGTGGTCACCTTTCAAGCACTGGAGGCGTGGGGACGTGAGCAAGGTGTGCAGCGAGGTGACGATGAGACGCCGAGTGAATACGTGCGGCGTTTGGTGGGTCAGTTCCCCACACTCAAACAGCCTGCGTGGCGGGTCGTCGACGCTTACAATCGAGTCGTCTACGGACGCACCGCCGCGAATCGCACCGACGTCACCGCAGCCTCATCGGTTTGGCAAATCATGCGCCCCCAACTGTAAGGACCTATTGCGAGAAACCCCGTTGTTGGGGCGAGTCGGAGGGTGCGGGAGTCAGGTTTTCGGCGCGGAGTGGTGAGTTGTTATACACCGTTGGCCTTCCGGTGGTGATTGAGGAATGTGGCGTAAGCTTCCAGCTTGCGTTTTTTGAATCGCAAGCTGGAAGCTTACGCCACTTATTGTTCTGACGGCTCGCATCAAAGCACTAGCATACCACGAACCAGGCCGCACACTCCGTGAGCGGTTCGATCTGAACTATCCCTTCTTGACCCGCAAGCGGTTGATGTCGCTTCGGACGCTGGCGTACTGCTCGCGGAGACCGGTGAGTGATTCGCGTTCTTTATCCACGATCGCGACCGGCGCGCGGCTGACAAAACTCTCGTTATTGAGCTTGTTCTCTTTGCCAGAGATTTGGCCCGTGATCTGGCTGAGCAGCTTTTCCAAGCGTCCGAGTTCCGCGTCGACGTCGATGAACTTTTCCAAGTCCACGTGCACGTCGACATCGACCTCGGGCAGGCCCAGGTGCGCATCGGTTTCAAACGGTTTGACATCGCTGCCGATCGCGACGATGTCAGCCGATGCCAAACCGGCGAAGTACGCTTTCATCGGTTCGAGCAGTTCACGCGATGACTCGTCGCAGCGAATCGCAACGGGGACCGTTTCGCTCGGTTTGATGTTCTGCGAGGCACGGATTTGACGAATGGCCGCGATGATCTTTTGGAACTCGCTGAACTGTCGTTCAATTTGCACGTCGTGATGATCTGCATGAGCGGTCGGCCACTCGCTCGTCATCACGAACCGCCCCACTTCGACGGGCTGAGGAACTCCGCGTCGTGGCGCGAGTTCACCGAGGTATCCCCACACCGATTCGGTGACGAAAGGCATGATCGGGTGCAGCAGGCGCAGGAGCTGATCGAGCCCATGGGCGATCACGTTCTGGGTCACCGCCTGCTGTTCGGGATCGCTCAGTCGTGGCTTGGCGATCTCGACGTAGAAGCTGCAGAACTCGTCCCAGGCGAAGTCGTACAGAATGCGGGCGACTTCGCTGTATTGATAGCGGTCGATCCCCTCGCTGACTTGCTCCGTCACGCTGGCCAGCCGGCTGAGCAACCACCGGTCTTCGATCGGTAGCGACGCGATGTCGATTTCTTGAGGCTCGAATCCTTCCAGGTTCATCAGCGTGAAGCGGGACGCATTCCAGAGTTTGTTGACGAAGTTTCGAGCGGTCTCGAACCGTTCACTGACAACCGCTCCCTTGGGCAACGCCTTGTCCTCGTCCGTTTCGGCCCACTGGGTGGAGAAGGGCTTGCCGCAAGCCGGGCAATCCAGACGAGGCAGTTTTTGCGTTTTGCGGGTTTGATCGATCAGTTTCTCGCAGGCCGGGCATTCGTATTGCACCGGCATCCGCACGTCTTGGGTGTCGCCGGCGAGTCTCGCCAAACCGAACCGCAACGCATCTGGGCCGAACTTATCCGTGACATCATTGGGATCGATGCCGTTGCCCGCGGTCTTGGACATGGTTTGTCCAAAGCCATCGAGAATCTTGGGATGAATGAAGACTTCGCTGAACGGCACTTCGCCGAGATTGTTCAGCCCCATCAACACCATCCGCGCCACCCACAGCGTGATGATGTCACGTGAGGTAATCAGGGTCGACGTGGGATAGAATTTGGCCAGTTCGGCCGTCTCGGCGGGCCATCCCAAGGTGCTGTGCGGCCACAGCGCCGACGAGAACCAGGTATCGAGCACATCGGGATCTTGCACCAGACCGAGCGACTGCACGTCCGCTTCGGCCGTCTCGTCGTCGTCACGCACGCAAACAAACACCGCCACGGTATCCTCGCCGTCGGCGTCGATGCGGTGACTGATTTGATCGGGATGTTGCTCAGCAAGTTTCTCGAGTTTATCGCTGAGTTCGTTCGCCTCGGACTGCGACAGGCCACCGGTCGACCAGATTGGGATTCGGTGTCCCCACCACAGTTGGCGGCTGACGGGCCAGTCGCGTTTTTCGCTGAGCCAATCGAGATACCCACGGCGATAGCGTTCGGGGAAAATCTGCACGCGTTGATCCGTCACCGCATCCATCGCCGATTGGGCGAGTTCATTCATGGCGACGAACCATTGATCGGCCAGGTACGGTTCGATCGGCGTTTTGCTGCGGTCGCTAATCGGTAATTCAATCTCGCGATCTTCCACTTTGCCGAGCAATCCGAGTGCATCGAGATCGGCGACAACGGCTTTCCGCGTCGCCGGAATCGTTAGCCCTTGGTACTTGCCACCTTCGGCATTGATCGTGCCATCGGGATTGAGCACGTTGATCATCGGCAGTTCACAACGCAGGCCGACCTCGTAGTCGTTCGGGTCGTGGGCTGGCGTGATCTTCACGCAACCGGTGCCCAGTTCGGGCTTGGCCCATTCGTCGGCCAGAATCGGAATCTCACGGTCGAGTAGTGGCAATCGCAGCATCCGTCCGGCGGCCGCCATGTCACGCAGCAGGACGAGCTGCGGCAGCATCTTGGTGCGGTGTTTCTCCAGTGCAACGATTTGCTTTTCAAACGCGGGTTGTTCCTTCTCGCTGGCATCCGCCAGCTTTTCCTGCAGTCCGGCAGCGACTTGATCGAATGCCGCGGCGGGATCTGGATGTACCGCCACCGCGGTATCGCCCAGCATGGTTTCGGGACGCGTCGTTGCGATCTCAAGCGATTCCGGTTCGCCCGATTGGGGATCGATTACGGGATATCGCAGGTGATAGAAGTGGCCCTTCTTGGTTTCATTGAAGACCTCATCGTCCGACACGGCCGTTTGTAAAAACGTGTCCCAGTTGACGAGTCGTTTGCCGCGGTAGATCCGCTGTTTTTGGAAGAGATCGAAGAACGTCGCCCGCACGGCAGCCGCGCAAACGGGATCGAGCGTGAATCGCAATCGCTGCCAATCACAACTGCATCCCATTCGTTTGAGTTGATCGAGAATGCGGGTTTCGTATTGGTCCTTCCAACGCCAAATCCGCTCAACCAGTGCGTCGCGGCCCAGATCATGGCGGGTGAGATTCTCGTTCTCCTTGAGTCGTTTCTCCACCACCGCTTGGGTCGCGATCCCGGCATGATCGGTGCCCGGCATCCACAGCGTCTCGAACCCCTGCATGCGTTTTCGCCGCACGACGATGTCTTGCAGAGTGTTGTTGAGTCCGTGCCCGAGGTGCAGCGCACCGGTAACATTGGGAGGCGGGATCACCATGGAGAACGGCGGTTTATCGCTGTTCGCGTCGGCGTGAGAACACCCGGCCGCCTCCCACTGCTGCAGGATTCCAGCAGCGGCATCGGCGTGATCGAATCGAATCGGAATCATAGGAAGAAGAAAGGGTTCAGAAGGAAAAAGGGTTCAGGGAATTAAAGGGTTCAGAAGGAAAAGGGTTCAGGGAAGGGAGGATTACAACCTGCACCCTCTTTGCCGAACCCTGAACTCTGAAACCTTTTCTTACTCTTGATGGAGTTTGTATTCGACGCTGTCGACGAGGGCCTGCCAACTGGCTTCGATGATGTTGTCGCTGACGCCGATCGTGCCCCACGTCTCCTTGCCGTCCGTGCTTTCGATGTTCACTCGGATGGAAGCGGCGGTGCCGGATGCGGAGTCGACCACGCGGACCTTGTAGTCGATCAGACTGATCTCGCTGAGTTGCGGGTAGGCGCCCGTGAGAGCCTTGCGCAGTCCCGCATCGAGTGCGTTGACGGGGCCGTGTCCCTCAGCGGCATCGAACCACAGCTTGTCGCCGACTTTGAGTTTGATGATCGCTTCGGCAAATGAAACGTGATGCCCGACATCCCGGTCGCCAGCGACGATGCGGTATTTGATGGTTTCAAAATGTGGGTGAAATTTGCCGCTAACCCGCTTGATTAACAAATCGAACGACGCCGTCGCCGACTCGAATTGATAGCCTTGATTCTCCAGCCGCACGACTTCGGCCAAGATTTTGTTCATCAGTTCCTTGTCGTCGCCCAGATTGTGTTTCCCGGCGACGGCTTCGATGTTACTGCGTCCGGACAGTTCACTGACCAAGATCCGTCGTTCATTGCCGACGAGTTCCGGGGCGATGTGTTCGTAGGTTTTGGCGGCTTTGTTGATCGCGTGGACGTGCATGCCGCCTTTGTGAGCAAACGCACTTTGACCGACGAACGGCTGGCCACCTCGCCACTGCAGGTTCGCGGTTTCGTAGACGAAGCGGCTCAATTCGGTGAGCGAGGTCAATGCTCGACCGCCGAGCACTTCATAATTCGGTTTTTTCAAACCCAGGTTGGCGATGACGGTGATCAGATCAACGTTTCCGCATCGCTCACCGATGCCATTGATCGTGCCTTGCACCTGCAGCGCGCCGGCGTCGACGGCGGCGAGGGAGTTGGCAACGGCGAGTTCGCAGTCGTTATGGCAGTGGATACCGAACTGGACGTCGTAGTCGGCGAGCGCTTCTCGCGCCGCCGTCGCAATCGTCGTGATTTCTTCGGGCATGGTGCCGCCGTTGGTATCGCACAATACCAACCATTTCGCACCCGCCGAGGCGGCCGCGCGGAGCGTTTTGATGGCGTACTGTGGATTGGCTTTGTAGCCGTCAAAGAAATGTTCGGCGTCGTAGAGGATTTGGCGATGCTGGGCCAGGTACTCGACGCTCTCACCGATCATGGCGAGATTCTCGTCGAGTGTCACGCCGAGCACTTCGGTGACATGGTAGTCCGAGGTCTTGCCGACCATCGTGCAGCAGGGCGTTTCGGCTGCGACGAGGGAGCGCATGCCTGGATCATCAGCGGCTTTCATGTTCCGTCGCCGCGTCATCCCAAACGCACAGAGCTGTGTGTTGCCGAGATTGAGACGCCGCGCTTGCTCAAAAAACGCGACATCCTTTTCGTTGGAGAGCGGATAGCCGCCTTCGACAAAATCGATGCCGATCTCGGCGAGTCGTTGGGCAATGTTCAGCTTGTCCTGCAGGGAGAAACTCACGCCCTCGCCCTGCGATCCGTCTCGCAGCGTCGTGTCGTAGATGGCAATGGGGGTGCGAGGTCGCACCGAGGAATCTGGTGAGGTCACGTTTTGAGGAGGGGGAGCAGAGGTCATTTCGCAGGATCGTCAGTCGGTGGAATGGGAGTGGATTCGTTCAAAATCGCGGGCGTCTGGTACGGATTTTCGCTGTCACCCTGGGATGGCGTGACCGCTTCGGTGGCGGGAGGGGGCACCGCGAGGGGACTGCTGGTGATTGGGGCGGATTGCTGCCGCGCTTCTTTGATTCGTCTTTCTTCCGCCTTCCGGCGCCGACGCCAACGTTCGGCAATGACCACAAAGACACAGCAAACGACGGACATCGACGCCACTAATTCAAACGAAAGTGGGTTGACGTGGCCACCCGTCACCCAGGTCACCGTGAGCAGGATCGTCCGCCCTATTCCGATCACCAACCCCACCAACGCCAAAATCAACGCCGCAAACACGGCATTTCGTCGGCGATGGGGGTTCAGTGCCACCACGCTACAGAACAGCAGCGGGATACCGAACATCATCGGAATAAACTGGGTGTAGCTTTTTTGGGTCGTTGCGCTCAGGGCGGCAATGCTCAATCCGAAGAGCACGAGCCCAAAAACGATTCCGATTCTCGCCATCACGTTGCACTGGGGTACTCAGAACGATTGCTATGTGCGGAGCATCGGGCAAGGCTTATCCGCCGATGCACCAGCGTGGAAAGCGCATGTTGTACCCGCTACTTCGCGTTTCCTGTAGGGCAGAACCATCGGCACGGCGGCACGGGGGCAATGCCATATCGAGGCAATCGGCACCGTCTCGCTGATTGGTCCATTGCCCCCAAATTAATCCGAAGGTGGGCCTTGGTAAACCTTGCGGGGTCGATGATGCGTGATCAAGCGATCTGGCACGGATGTCCGATGCTACCCCTTGTGCCGGTCACTCTGGCTGGCACACGGCTTCCGGTTGTTTCGGTCGGCTCGGTTCGGATGCGGGAATTGCATG
Organism: Rhodopirellula sp.; assembly: GCA_041688415.1. Taxonomy (GTDB): domain Bacteria; phylum Planctomycetota; class Planctomycetia; order Pirellulales; family Pirellulaceae; genus Rhodopirellula. The sequence goes on from JBDNIG010000115.1 coordinate 7,882, forward strand.
AATTTCTATCGACTCAATACCCATTTCCGCCGGACCAGTTCGGTTGTTGGCATTGCTTATTCAGGTTTGCAATCGACCGCAATAAGGGCGACGTTGCTGTGTGGTTTCGTATTCATCGGCGCCGACGGTGGGGCGGGGATGATCGGTTCTGCCACGGCAGCGGACTCGCAAGCTGTTTCGGCGGCGCGCCGTCATCACTCCAATCGGGAGACGCCCACGGTGACGGCAATTCGTCGCGCCTCGCCATCGGTCGTGAATCTGCACGGTCATAAAACCGTTCACCAAACGGTGTCCGCGATCGGCGGAGCGACCCCCGAGGTGACCCGACAGGTCAATGGGATGGGGACGGGCGTCGTGATCGACCCCCGCGGCTATGTCGTGACGAATTATCACGTCGTCGAAGATGTCTTCGAGATCAACGTGACTTTGCAGGATGGTACGACGACCACTGCCGATCTCGTCGTGTCGGATCCCGCCAATGACTTGGCGTTGGTGAAACTGCGTGGACCAGGACCGTTCCAAACGATCCCGCGTGGGCACAGCAACGATCTGATGGTCGGCGAACCCGTGATCGCAATCGGGAACGCGTTCGGATACGTTCACACCAGTACCGTTGGTATCGTGAGTGCCTTGCATCGTGATATTCCGGTTAACCAAACACAGAGCTATCGCGACTTGATCCAAACCAGTGCCGGCATCAATCCGGGCAACTCGGGCGGTCCGCTATTGAACATTGATGGCGAGATCATTGGACTGAATGTTGCCGTGCGGGTCGGGGCGCAACAAATCGCCTTTGCGATCCCAATCGACCAAGTGCTCGAAACCGTGACCGAGATGGTCAGCCGACACAACGATCGGCGATTCGTGATCGGGTTGCACGGCGCCTCCGAACAGGGTGGGGGTGTGCGGATTGTGGACTTGAGCAAGGACGGATCGGCCCAGCGTGGTGGTCTGCAGCCGGGTGATCGCATCGTCAAGATCGACGACGACACCATCGACACCAAACTGCAGTACGCGATGGCGGTGCTCGATGCCGATCCGGGTCAGAAGCTCCGCATGGAGTTTCAGCGTGGCGATGAAACTTACGAAACGTTTGTGCCCACGTTGCTGGCGAGCAAGACCTCCGCTGATCCGGTCGCGGACTTGGCCTGGCAGGTCATTGGCGTCGCCGTACGACCGGCCGGTGACGCGTTCACGCGGCGTATGAACAGTCAATTGCAAACCAGCTACCGCGGCGGACTGAAGATCACCGATGTACGTCCCGGATCGGCGGCGGACCAGCAGGGACTTCGCAGCGGCGACGTGCTGTTGGGCATTCACTCGTGGCAGACATCCAGCCTCGGAGATCTCGCCGAGATTCTGCAACAACCCGAAATCCGCCAAGGCCCCAACGCCAAATTCTACATCGTTCGCCGCGATCAAACGCTCTACGGGCACATGCAACTGGCGGCTCAACCATCCGCGACACGTCGCTAGTCGTCGACCGGCACGTCATCGTTCATCGGTGGTGGACTCCTCCTGGGACGGATGCCCTGACTCACCCGCACGCCCGCATGTGCACCGCGAGCCAGCGCATCCGTCGACCCAGCCAGGACGGGTCCATCACCGATTTTTCATGCGCCTCCGTTCTCACGACGGGCGGAGCCGTCGGTC
>JBDNIG010000778.1:0-5705 GCA_041688415.1 Rhodopirellula sp.
AACGCACCGGGATCTTCGGACAATACCTTGCGGATGGCACCGGTGATCGCCATGCGGCAATCGGTGTCCACGTTGATCTTCCGCACGCCGCTCTTGATGCCTCGCTGAATCTCTTCGACGGGCACGCCGTAGGTTTGCTTCATTTTGCCACCATATTTGTTGATGATGTCCTGCAATTCTTGCGGCACGCTGCTGCTGCCGTGCATGACGAGGTGCGTGTTGGGCAACTTGGCGTGGATTTCTTCGATGCGGCTCATCGCCAGGACTTCGCCGGTCGGTTTCTTGGTGAACTTGTATGCCCCATGGCTGGTACCGATTGCGACGGCGAGCGCGTCGACGCCGGTTTCTTCGACGAACCGTTTGGCTTCATCGGGGTCGGTCAGCAATTGATCGTGCGTTAGTTCTCCGACGGCACCGTGGCCGTCTTCCTGTTCGCCTTCGCCGCTTTCGAGCGAGCCGAGACAACCGAGTTCACCTTCGACGCTGACGCCGCGAGCGTGAGCGGCGCGGACGACTTCGGCCGTCACGCGAACGTTGTAGTCGTAATCGGCGGGCGTTTTACCGTCGGCTTCGAGCGATCCGTCCATCATCACGCTGGTGAAGCCGTTATCGATCGCCGACAAACAGGTTTCGGGGCTGTTGCCGTGATCCTGGTGCATCACGATTGGAATGTGCGGGTACAGTTCCGTGGCGGCGATCATCAGGTGACGCAGGTAGTTGTCCTGCGTGTACGAACGGGCGCCGCGGGAGGCTTGGATGATGACCGGCGAATCGGTCTCTTCGGCAGCTTCCATGATCGCCTGGATCTGCTCCATGTTGTTCACGTTGAAGGCGGCGACGCCATAATTGTTTTCGGCAGCGTGATCGAGTACGACGCGAAGGGGGACGAGTGCCATGGTGGATAGTTCCTTTAGAAAGTGGCGAGACGGTGGTTTGAAACAATCCGCCGCGCGAGTGCCCCGGTGGAACAAATAGCTGCGAATTCGGCGGTAATTATCGCTTTTGACACTGGATTCGCAAGGGGCGCGTGGCGCAGGGCGTTTGGCACCGCAATCACCGCCCCAGCGGCGGTTTGCGGGGCGAGAAGTTCCCCTGACGGGCTACGCGGGGAAACGCCTCATCGAGTGTTTTTTACGAGAGCGATCCTCGCCCGACGATGTGCCGGATTAAACCGGTTTTGTCGATTGCGACGCGAGCAGGCATTTCTGCGGACCACGACTACATCTGCGTCCGATGCTGATTGGAGAAAGCTTTCCACTTGAAAGGATGATTCCATGAATCGAAAGATGAGCTGGTCGCTCGCCGCGTCGCTAGGAATGTGGCTTGTAGTGACGGCGTGCCTGAGCGGATGCAGTGCCTTGGGGCTATCATGCACGTCGGGTCAACCGCTGACCAAGGAAGCCGAAGCGGTTCTCAACCAGTCTCGCATTCCGAGTGGGATCGCTCGCGAAAACGCCCAAACCGTGCTGTCGCCGCACCGCTTGCAACCCGGTGACACGGTGTTGATCGAGCCGGTCAGCCTCGATCGCGACCTGCGTTTGCCGGCCGACCAAACCGTTTTGGCCGATGGCACGATCGATCTGGGATCGTACGGCCGCATCGTGGTCGCGGGTCAGGAAATCGAGCAAGCGGAGGCATTGATCGAGCAACAGATCGATTTTCAAACCCGTGAGCAGTTGGAGGCGCGTCGGCGCGCCGGTTGCAAACCCAAGCAATCGGGAGGCAGCCTCGCGAGCGAGCCCGATGAGTGTGACTCGATCGCCATCAACGTGCGGTTGCTCGAACCCGTGCATCGCTACTACGTGCTCGGCGAAGTCAACGCACCGGGGGCCTACCCACTATCGGGCTATGAAACGGTGCTCGACGCGATCGTGACCGCGGGCGGATTGACCAACAGCGCCAACCCGTGCCAAATTTTGCTGTCGCGACCCTCCGAACCGTGCGAATGCCGCGTCACGCTGCCGGTCTGCTACCGAGAGATTGTGCAGCTTGGCAACACGGCGTCCAACTACCAACTGCGCCCCGGCGACCGCATCTTTGTCGCTTCGCGGTCTTGCCTGGACGATCTGATGTTCTGGCGTGCTCGCCAGGGCTGCCCACGCTGCCAAGCATGCAATCGGGCTTGCCCGCACCCTGAGTTCTCGCCGCAGGTGAGCATGTCACCGGTCACCGACACCATGATCGCGCCCGGCAGCACGGGATGGCTGAAACTGTCGAACTCACCAGTGAGTGTCGACGCGATGGTCGAAAAAGATCGCTTCGAACCATCGTCCGATCCCGCTTCGCCAGGCCCGGATTCCGAAAGCCGAACGTCGCGAAACAAGGAAACGCTGGGAGATTATCTCAGTCCTGCGGAGGAACTGCCGGCCAGCGACGCCGCAAGCGACATTGACGGCGAGTTGGATTTCGGACCGCAGCATTCGCCGTGAAAAGAGTCACACGGCCTGCTTAGTGAACCGCGACGCGTAAGCGGCCGGGCTGGCGGCGTTGCCCGGTGCCTCACGGCACTCGGCTCACCATTGGGGAAACATAGAGCGAAAAGCCGCTGTGCCCGACTCGCGGGGGCGTTGCCCGCGCGATGTTGCTAAAAAGCTTGTCCAGTCACGCTCACGCCGCTTGCACGGCGCGTTGGTGAACCGGGGCGAGCCAGTCTTGGATGGCGCGGAGGTCCTGCGTCCAGGCCGTGCCGGTTCGCCGCTCGCAAAACACATGAAACAATCCGTCGACGGTGTCACACAGCGTTCGCACCGCTTCGATCCGGTCGTCATTGTCGAACTCCGCGTCTTCGTCGAGAACGATCTTGGCACCACTGATGCCAAATGTTTCCGCTTGCAAGGTCAGGTCGAACTGCTGTCCATCGCGAACGAGAATCATGCCGGTTTTACGCGGCAGCTTGCCGTGCTGGATCGCCTGCATCGCTTCGGGCAGTTTCACCGGCGATTCCGCCGTGATCGTTTCTTTGCCGGACTCACCGACGGGACATTCGAGGGTTAGTGTTTTCGACAGCATCACCGTTACTTCGGAACCGTCGGGGATCGTGATCGTGTCGGTCTGCGTCTCGAGTGTCCACCACAGCCACAGCAGGAATTCATTCCCCAGAAAATCCGGTGCTTGCGAATGTTCGTTCGCCCACGCCACACTGCCGTGTGAAGGGCCGGCGGTAAAGGCAGCCGGGACCACCTCATCCATCTCCGCGTACCGGTCCACTTCGACGGCCCACGCCTGTGCGATCGTGCCGGCGCTGACGTGCCGCAACTCCACTTCAAAAACCCGTTCGAGTAAATCCGCACAATGGCCGCTGGCGGTACCCGCCGAACCGCCGAAGTACAGCATCTCATAACTGTGGTCCCACAGCAGCGAGAACGGCTGGAACTTGCGATATTTCCCCGTCGCTGCTTCCGTTTCGCAGCGCTGTTCGACGGATTCCTTGGCTTCCTTACGCTGTGATTTGGTCGGCACACCGCTCGGATTGTCGCGGCCCAATCCGGCGAGTTCCATTTGCAACCACGCATTCTTGATCGCCGCAGGAATTTGGTTGGTGTCAATGCGAATGCCGAAGTGGACGGCTTCATTGATGATGTTCTTCTCTAAATCGAAGTCTTGATCAAACAGGTGGGCACCGCCCAAAAAACCGGTATGAACATTCTCCGCCGAGTCAGTCTCGACCTGTCCTGCGGCGTGCTGCTGCATGAGGTCGACGTGTTCTTGATCAAAACTAGCGGACGTAAAATTCTCAACACGGAATCGTTCAAACGAAAGACTACCGGACAGGAAGGGCATGAAGGTTTCCGATCGAATGGAGGGAGCGCGCGCGGAAGCGCGTGCGAAAATGACAACGGGACGCCCGAACTTTATCGGCCATCGAGTGGGCCGAGATTGGTCGGTACCGGGCAACATGTTCTCAGCGCCCTTCCGCTGAAAAGACCTTGCGATGCACCCGACGCGTTCAACCGGCATGGGTTACTCAATCCCTTCGATCGCACTGCTCTTCGATCACGCGGGCCCTTCGATCGCACTGACGCTGCGAACGTGCTAACCTGCCGTGCCTGTCACGATCAGGGGCAGGCGTTGGTGCACTCAAATTCGGGAGTTTCTCAGTCATGGCACGTCTTCTCATTCGCAACGCATCGATTGTTTTGCCCGGCGATGGATTTCATTCCGCCTCGGGTGAAGTCCGCGTGGGGAACGTGCTCGTCGGCGATGGGAAAATACTCGATGTCGACGCGTCAGCGTTGGCGTCGTGCGATGCCGTGGTCGACGCCGACGGGCTGCATTTGCTGCCCGGTGTGGTCGACGATCAAGTTCACTTTCGCGAACCCGGACTGACTCAGAAAGAGGATCTGACATACGCCAGTCACGCGTGTGCGGCGGGCGGCGTGACGACCTTTCTCGAAATGCCCAACACCAAACCACCGGCGATCACCGCCGACGGTGTCCGCGTCAAAGAGCGACTTGCCGCAGAGAAATCGTTGGTCAATTACGGTTTCTATATCGGGGCGACGCCCGACAACGTGAAGGAACTGGCGGACGTCAGCGGTGTACCGGGGATAAAAATTTTTATCGGCAGCAGCACCGGCAATCTGCTGGTCGACGAACAGGCGGCACTCGAACGGATCTTTGCCGAAACCACGCTGCCGATCTGTGCCCACTGCGAAGACGAGTGGACCGTCCGCGCCAATACCGAGCGGATCGGTGAGACTCATGATCTCGCCGACCACTCCCGGATTCGCGACGAGCGGGCAGCGATGATTGCGACGGCCCGCGCGACGGATCTAGCACGACGGCACCAGCACCGATTTCACGTGCTGCATGTTTCGACCGCGGCGGAACTGGAGTATCTACGCGATCCCTCGCCCTATCTCACCGCCGAGGTGTGCCCGCACCACTTGCTGTTCAATGTCGATGACTACGCGCGGCTGGGCAGTCGCGTGCAGATGAACCCGTCGATCAAAACATCCGCCGACAATGCCGGTCTGTGGCAGGCGCTACGCGATGATGTCATTCAAGTCATCGCTACCGATCATGCGCCGCATACGCTGGAGGAGAAGAGCCAGCCTTACCCCAAGAGCCCATCCGGTCTGCCCGCGGTCGAGAATTCGCTGGCGTTGATGCTCGATCAAGTGCACACCGGCCGAATCACGCTGCCCCAGATCGCGCACTGGATGAGCGATGCTCCCGCACGGGTTTGGGGCGTGACCGGCAAGGGCCGAATTGCCGCTGGCTATGATGCCGATTTGGTCTTGGTTGACTTGACGGACCGCCGCACGATCCGAGACCAAGACCAGCAGACGAAATCTCGCTGGAGTCCCTGGGACGGGGAAACGTTGACCGGATGGCCCGTGCGGACGTGGGTGGGCGGACGCCAGGTCTGGTCCGCCGAAGCCGGTTTTGATGAGGCCGCGCGAGGCACCAAGCCGCACTTCGATCACGGTCGCGGCGGATATTGGTCGACGGACGACGGGATCGGTGCGTGATTCTGGTACACTGAACCATTGTCGACCGACGGCTCCGCCCGTCGCGAGAATCCGGCGCGTATCAGCTCAGACGGACGGAGCCGTCTGGCTACAATCGTCGACCGACGGCTCCGCCCGTCGCGAGAATCCGGCGCGTATCAGCTCAGACGGACGGAGCCGTCTGGCTACATTGTCGACCGACGGCTCCGCCCGTCGGAACCAGCATTGTCGCCGACGGCTCCGCCCGTCGCG
>JBDNIG010000779.1:0-3148 GCA_041688415.1 Rhodopirellula sp.
GGGTTTTCGAGTTCTCTTATGAATTTTGCAATCGACGTTCGCTTGATTGAGGCCTAGTGGGTAAGGTTGAGCAGCTCGACCTGCAATCCCACTGGGGCAGCGGGGTCATGTTCTACAACATGGACGTAGACAAAACATTTGCGCTCGAGAACCCCTGAGAAATACTGTCGGCAACCGTTCGGGCAGTCGTACGTCAGCCTTTCCAGGCTGACGCTTAGTTCGACAGAGCCAATGAAGAAAGCCAGTCGCGCGCAGCAAGTCACTGTGAACGGGGCGTCGAGCGCCCGAACGCGCGTTCAGTTCACGCACCCGCTTACGCCCCCCAGAAGCTCAACGCCATGAAATATCCAGCGACCCTTCTCTGTATCGCCCTCGCTTGCAGCGTGTCGGCAACCTCAAACGCCGATACCCCGCAGCCCCGTGTGGTTCTCGGCCCACACGCCAAAGATCTCAAGGTTGGGCCTGGCATGGACGCCAGAGGTGTGCGAATGGAAGGGTGTCAGTTTGCGGGACAAGACCTCCGCGGCGCTAGGTTTGATGGATGCGACCTGTTCGACGTTCTCTTTCATGACTGTGATCTTACCAACGCGTCGTTTCGTCGGGCACACATGACCGGAATGATCATCCGTGGCAGTATTGTCGACGGCCTGGACGTAACGGACGCCACGATCAACGGCATACGACACTTTCGTCTTGGATTCCAATTAGGCGCCGGGCATACCCGTCATGGGTTGGAGTTGAACAAATCGCAACTCATTTCCACTCGTTCGTTTAAGAACAAGAACCTAGATTGGTGCGCGATCGACGACGCCTCGGGGTTAGACTTGAGTGGATTCAGCATTTGTCATTCGACAATAGAACATGATCTGAGTGAGACCGTTTTCTCGAACACTCGGCTAAGTCACACCTTCATAAGCGGCACGAAACTCGACTTCAAGCAGCTCGTGACGATTGATAATTTTCGTCTGGGCTTGATGATTGACGTGAGTCTGGGAGGACGGCTTGCCGGGAGGGTCGACTTTTCAAAAATGAACTTAACGGGCTCTGGCTTTAGTAGATTGCGAACCCCGGAAGGGCGCCCCATTCCGAGCCTCAATTTCTTTGATGCGATCATTCGCGACTGTGTTTTTGGGAATGACCCGGGAACGACTTACATTCCCTTTGAAAAAGTCCAGCAAACTGCCAGCTTCAAAATGAAAGATCTTCGCGGCTTAGGACTTTTCTATTTTGATCTAGATGAGACTGACTTATCCGGATTTGATCTCTCCGGTACGCGCTTTGGCAGTTGCGATCTCACGAACGTGTCGCTCGCCGACACCATCATCACTGATATGTCGTTCAGTGACTGCACGGGACTGACCACAGAACAAATCCGCTCGACGTGGAACTACAAAAACGATCGGATGGACGGAATTGATCTGCCGCCTGAGATTGAAGCCGAACTGAAAGCCGAAACGGAATAGCCCGGCCAGCGAGTGAACCCAGCACGACTCGCCGCGACCGCGATAGACACATTCAGTACTGTCGTCACACCCAGAAGCTCAATGCCATGAAATTCCGCGCCATCCTGCTACTTGTCGCTTTGTCGTGCGGTTTGTCTTCATGTACAAACTCCGATCCGCACCATTCACGCACCGTGCTTGGTCCTTACGCCAAGCATCTCAAGGTTAAGCCTGGAATGGACGCCAGAGGTGTGCGACTGGAGGGCTGTCAATTTGTCGGGCAAGACCTCACCGGTGCCAGATTTGACGACTGCGACCTGTCTGGGGTCGGTTTCAACGACTGTGATCTTACCAATGCTTCCTTTTGCCGGGCGCACTTGACCGGAATGTTGTTCCAAAGCAGCCAAGTTGACGGTGCGGACTTCACGGACGCCACGATCAACGGGATACGAAAACATCCTAAAGAGTCCAGGCGCGCTGTTCATGACCTGGAGTTGACAAATGAGCAGTTGGTTTCCACTCGTTCGTTTAGAATTAAGAATCTGAATTGGTGTGTGATCGCGGAAGCCAACGGTTTGAATTTCAGAAGGTACAGCATTTGCCACTCGACGATACGGGGCGACCTAAACGGGACTGTTTTCACGGACGCTCGTCTGAGTCATACCGATCTCGCCAGTCCTACGCTCGATTTCAAACAACTCGCAGAGATTCAAAATTTTCGACTGGGATTGATGGTTGATATGAGTCTAGGCGGAACGCTTGCTGGCGATGTGAATTTCTCCAAAATGAACCTTACTGGCTCGACGTTCGACAGCATTCAAACACCAGACGGGCGCCCCATCCCGAGCCTCGATTTATCCAATGCGATCATTCGCGACTGCGGATTTTCGAATGGTCCGAAAACGACTTACATCCCCTTTGAAAAGCTCCGCCAAACTGCCAGCTTCAAAATGAAAGATCTTCGCGGCTTAGGGCTTGTCCATTTTGATCTAGGCGAGACGAACTTATCCGGATTTGATCTCTCCGGTGCGCGTTTTCGAAGTTGTGATCTTACGAACGTGTCACTCGCCGACGCTACCATCACCGACATGACGATCAGTGGCTGCACCCATTCACTGAGGCCACTGATGCTCGATCATATTCGCGCTACCATCACCGACATGACGATCAGTGGCTGCACCGGGCTGACCGCACAACAAATCCGCTCGACGTGGAACTACAAGAACGATCGGATGGATGGAATCGATCTGCCACCAGATATTGAAGGCGAGCTGAAAACCGAAAAGGAATAGCCTGACCAACGAGAAAACGACGCACTGCTCCTCGTGAACGCGCGCTGCCAGCTACTCTCACGATTGCGAGCGAACGAAAGTTTCGCGGAGTGGCGATCACGGATTCAAGGGCTGAGGGTTCAGTCAACTTATTCTGGATAAACCAGTGGCAGAACAGAATGCTCCCCGATTGTTGTTCGCCTCCTATCACGCCTACGCGGATCCGTCCAGCGGGGCGGCATTGGCTACCCGCGATCTGATGCAGTGGCTGGCCGGTCGCCACTGGCAGCCGCGCGTGCTGTGCGGTCCCCGAGCGGACTTCGATCGCCCCGAATCGTTGTTGCAGTGGCTGCGTGATCAACAACTGTCGTACCGCTCGGGTCGCGGCGGAGCGGCTTCGCTGTCGTTTCGGACCGTCCATTACTGCCAGAACGA
>JBDNIG010000116.1:0-14250 GCA_041688415.1 Rhodopirellula sp.
CCTCCCGCTGATTCAGTTCGTGTGGACCTTGACCGCTAAACTCGGCGAGCACGTGATCCCGCCGCGTCGCTGCGCACATCGTAAACGATCCACTGCCCATCGTGTGACCACACGTTGGCGTTAGTGAGGATGTGGTTGGTCGGCCCCGAAGTCACTTGGCGTTCACTGCCATGCACCCCACGTACCATGGACTCCGGTGCTTTCGCCAAACCAGTCGATGCCATGAACGAAACTGCCAATGCACATGAGTAAAAACAGGAACGCAAACTAATCATCGGTGATGTCGGCACGTGGCATTTCAATTGGAACTTGTCGATGCCGGTAACCCCAGCGACTGGGGATCCACAACGGAATCTGACATGTCTCGCTCCCGGAAATTGGTAAACCGATGAAATGTCATGAAGTTGGCATCGTGAGCGCGGTGCGCGCCGCCTTCACCATCATCATAGGCAGTGCGGATCGCGGCGATGATATCATCGCCGTCGAACTGCCAGTCGGGATACTGGAAGGCATGTTTTTCGATGTCAGGATGATAGAGCAAGATCGATTGCATCTCCCAATTTCTCAGATCCGTCGATTTCATCAACGCCAGCGTGTTTCGAATCGAGCTGGCAACGTCCCCCGCCGTCGGCACGACAACATTGGTCAGGGACCAGTACGCATTGGACTTGGGGTCGAAGCGAATCGAGAATTTCTTCGCCCCACCGGGGAAATCAATAACATCTTTGGCGGGATCAAACGTGGCGGTAGTCCCATCATCGCTAATCCGCACGATCGCTGCCTTGCCACCCTGGCCACCGTGGTGCATTCGCAAAATGTCGAGGACGTGACCCGCGGGCGAAAGGACAGCATTGCCTTCCAAGAATGCTTGAAAACGTCCCCCCATCCAATTCGGGGCGCGTTTGACTGCGTTGGAGAATGTCCAACTGTCACGCCGGAGTAAATTCGCATCGACGGGCGCTGACATCATCATCGCGCTATAACGAGCGCCCCACTTCTTGCCGTTGCTCGCATCTTCCACCGCCCGCCACAGCCGACCTGAATGAACCAGCATCGGTACCGCCGAGGTGTGATACTCCCCCGATTCGGTCAGCAGTCCCGACTCGGCATCGCGTGGTTCGGTCCAGGTGCGACCGCCATCATCGCTGCGGCGAATGACCAGTAATCCGTGATGTCGAGTCGTTCCCAGTAGATACAGTGATCCGTCATGAACGAACAGATTGGACCAAAACGCATCCTTGAACTGCGCCGCCTTCTGCCAAGACTCGCCGCGATCCTCGCTACGGAAAATGACCGACGTGGCGGACGCATGCTCGTCCGATTTGGGGCCGGAGAAGTCATGCGAGGCGACGTAGGCACCATCGGGTAGAACCGCAATGCTGGGCGAACCAATGTACAGCCCGCTCGATGCCGGAGAATGATCAATCACAACACCCGGAACCTGATCCTGCGGCGATGGCGCTGAGGCGGCGTCGATGGCGACGTGTTCCTCATCAGCGAACACCCGGCCATCGGCATCCCAACCACTGACCAGTCCGCCGAGAGCGACCGCGACTGAGAATACCAAGGCGGGGTGCTCACCAACGGAATGCCGACGGACTGCGTTTGCGTTTGTCATCTTGCGTCTGCTTAGCCTGTGTCTATAGAGTAACGTGAACGCCCATGGTAATGCGTGCGATGGTGACTTCAAGACCACGATTGACGAAGAAGGGGGATCAACCCGTCAGGGCACACGATGTGGCGTGGGCACCGGACACGCCGCTCGAGACGATTGCTGAATCGTGAGCACGCTGGAATTTGACATCGTAGCGGATCTTGTTAAAAATTCCGGGATCAATGCGTTCCTGAGGCTCCCAAAAACGAAAATGCGAAATTCAACTTCGATGGTTGATCGTTGGTTATTGGTCATTTCAACCGTTGGCTCAGCTCGCCGGTCGTTTTGTTGCGGAGAATCATTTTGATTTTGCCATCGGACATCCGCTCTTCCTTCAATAGCACGTGTTCGTCATCGAAGTGACGTGCCGCACCGACGTTTTCGGTTGCCCCGTGCCCACGCCAAATCGATAGTTCGATCGGTTCCCACCGTTTCGTTTGGATCGAACGATAACTCGCGTCCATGATCGCGTTGACGACATAACCGTCGTAGAACGTCTCGGCCGGTTCGCGTTCTTGTTCGAGAGCGTCAAACATGTCCGTGAACATGTTGGTGTATCCCAGTGCCGCGACTTCATCACCGACGGGGAACATCCATCCGCCACTGCTTTCGGACTTTTCGGCGACGTATCCGGTCGTGGCTTTGGCTGAATACATCTCCATGCCAGTGCGTAACCAGTGGTTCAGCCATAACGTACCCTCGGTCCCCGCGACTTCATCGCGCAGATCCATGCCGCCGCGGAATGCCCAACTGACTTCGAATTGGCCGATCGCACCATTCTCATACCGCACCATGCCGACGGCATGATCCTCCGACTCGATCGGATGAACTTGGGTATCCCCCCAGCACACGACTTCGACCGGTCGAATACCTTTGCCGATGAATGTGCGTGCGATCTCGATGCAGTGGCAACCCATGTCGATGATCGCGCCGCCTCCCGCCCGTTCCGGGTCAAAAAACCAATCGCTGTGCGGTCCCGGATGCGTCTCGCGAGACCGCACCCACAGGATCCTGCCCAGATCACCTGCTTGAACGGATTGCAGACCTTTTACCGTTTTGGGTGGATAGACAAGATCTTCGAGGTAACCGTGGAAAACTCCCGCGTCCTCCACCGCACGTAGCATCCGTAGGGCCTCGGCGGAGTTGCGTCCCAGCGGTTTGGTACACAGTACCGCTTTGCCCGCGCTGGTCGCCGCCATCACGGCTTGCTCGTGCAGATCGTTGGGCAATGCGACAACGACGACATCGATGGAATCATTCGCAACGGCTTCATCCATGTTCGTTGTCCACGTACCGACGCTCCACTTCTTCGCAAACGCGGCGGCGTTCTCAGCCGAGCGCGAATAAACGACGTCCACCTGATCTCGACTGCGGCCACCATGCAGGGCCTGCGTGTAACAGGAACCGATCAGCCCCGTTCCCAGCATTGCAATGCGGGTCATGAACTCGCTCCTGGATGAGCCGTCAGGCACGCGCGAACGCGAGCATCATCCCATCGTTCCAGTGGACGGTAACTCGCGTGCTTGCCCTTGATATACGGATCGTTGTGGCGAGTATTGTAGCAACAGATTAGCGACCACCGCGGGTGCTCACTTCCATTCTTGTCGCTGCGGTGCAGCAGATTGGCATGGAAGAACAACACGTCGCCAGGCTGCATCTCGCAGTGTACCAGTTCGTGGCGCTTCATCGCTTCGTCGACGCGATTCATGTCCGCACCGACTTGCTCGCCAGTCGTGCCGTGATCGACGCGGCCAATCTTGTGCGAGCCCTTGAGCACCTGCAGACAACCATTTTCGCGACTAGCGCGATCGACAGCGACCAACGCGCTACCCATGTCGGGGTACAAGCAGCCAAAATTGTACCAATACCCGTAGTCTTGATGCCATTCCCAAGCCCCACCGACGCGAGGCTCCTTGAGCATCATTTTGTGATGGTAGTGATAAACTTCCGCACCGAGAAACGCCTCCATCTCGTCAGCGATTCGTCGCGCACACACGACGGCAGTGTACATGGAATCTTCATCGAGATCGTTGCGAACCGCCAGTCGGCTCTCACCACCGGTGGCGTCCTTTCGTGTTTTCGCTTCGGCATCGAGTGCCTGATCGCCCTTGGAATAGCGGAGCAATCCCGCCATCTCGTCGGCATCGAAAACACCGGGCATCAGCACGTACCCGTCGCGATGAAAGTCCTGAATGTGCTCGGGTGTAGGCATGGGGGTGTCTTTATAGGAGTAGTGAATCGATCGCCAAGTCTAAAGCTAGATTGTGTTCGATTCAAGTTCTGACGAAAGTCGAGATGTCGCCCGTACATTTCAAATTTTCCTCCCTTTGCGTTGCGGAGATTCTGTGACAGGCATCTTTTCCGATCGCACGATTTTCGATCTCCCGCAGGGTCTTTTTGATCTCCGCAATGAGGATCAACTCGTCGGATGGAGGTGAACCGTTCATGCGCCTCGCGGATGGATCGCTTGCCAAACACCCCACGGCTTTTGCTGCGCGATTCTGCCCCGCGTTGGTTGGTCTGCGTAATGCCGTTGACGGTCGAGCGTTTGACGAGCAAACCGGAAAGCGGTTTCTCGGCTAGACGACATCGGGTCACGGGCTTCTGGAGTCAGCCTAGCGCACGTCCGAGTCCCGTCACGCTCACTCGTCGGCTGCGACCGCGGCGGTTCGAATTTCGATCGCTGTTCTTTGGAAGGCATTTCTAGATCTTTGGGGATGACGGAAAGTTCCAAATGCTTCGCTACAATGCGAGCGAGTTGGCGACAGGAATCCGCCGTCCTGCGTTCAACTCAACGAGGTGCCTGTGAGAAACAACAGTGACCATCAAATCGTGCGGAAGATCTGGCGAGAAGGTGTGAGGGGTTGACGATTCACTCCACGTTCGTCGATAACGGCCGTCGCTCAGATGGGATCCAATCGCGGGTGCTTCGCTCGAGAAGAATGTCGTTTCAATGCACGGTATCGAAGATCGTACCCGCACCCGCGGACAGTCGTTTTAATTCTCGTTTGCAACACGATGCTTTGGATCCGAGGATCACCTTTGATATGATCGAATTTGTATTCAACAACGAATTCATCGGCGAGTTTGCAAGCTACTGCGCACGTCTACTGATCGCGATCCTCCTGGGCGGAATCCTTGGTCTGGAACGGCAGTTGCGCCGGCAATTCGCCGGAATTCGGACGCACATGATGGTCTCCTTGGGAGCGTGCATTTTCACGATCGCGGCCGTTAAAAGCGCGGTGGAAGACCCGAGTCAGGTCACGCGAGTGATTCAGGGGATTGCGGCGGGAATCGGTTTCCTCGGCGCGGGAACCATTCTCAAACTCAGCCCGGAAGTGAAAGTCAAGGGATTGACCACGGCGGGTTCGATTTGGTTAGCGGCGGCGATGGGGACCGTCGCCGGAATGGGCGAATATGCTCTGGCGGCAGCCTCCGCTTTGATCTCGATGGTCGTCTTGTGGATGCTGCGGCCACTGACCAAAACGATTGGCACGCGACGGCGGTCGCAGAAGCAGGCAAAACACGACGAGGGATCGAGCGCTTCTAACGCGACTGAAGAACCTTGACAAATTCCTCGGTAACAATTTTGTGCCCGGCCCGGTTGGGATGGTTTCTTTTGGCGAGCAGTCCATTCACGTTGTTACCTGATTTGACCCGCTCGCCAAAGGCGGCATAAGAATCGACGAGCGAGACTTGGGATTCTTTCCAATTGACGTACTCGAGACGCGTCGATGGCGATATCGTCAAACAAGACACGAACAACGCTTCCCACCTATATTTCTGCAAAACAAGGAACAGCATGCGAGCAATCCAAATCGCGGAGCGAGAGACTCTGCGGCGAATCGAAATTGACGAACCAGCCAAGCCTGAGCCAGGCGAGGCTCTCGTTCGCACCCATCGTATGGGAGTCTGTGGCACGGACATCAGCTGCTACCTCGGCAAATTCCCCTTCTTCGACTTCCCGCGAATTCCTGGTCATGAACTCGGCGTGGAGGTGCTCGCAGTCGGTGACGGAGTTCGCAACGTGAGCCCCGGACAGCGATGCAGTGTTGAACCGTACATGAACTGCGGTACTTGCTACGCATGTCGACGCGGTGCGACGAACTGTTGCCAGAACTTGAAAGTCATCGGCGTGATGACCGATGGCGGATTGTGCGATTCGTTCCTCGTTCGCGCTGACAAGCTTCATCCGTCGGCGACACTGACCTATGATCAACTCGCATTGGTGGAGACTCTGGCGATTGGCTGTCATGCCAATGATCGCGGTGCACCCGTTCCCGGAGATCACGCCTTGATCATCGGCATGGGGCCGATCGGCTTGGCCACGCTCGAGTTCGCGCGGCTGACGGGTGCGACCATCAGTGTGATGGACATGAATCCAGCGAGACTCGATTTCGTTCGCGAAAATTACGGTATTGAAAACACAATTCTATTTTCCGGGCACGGTAGCGAAGTCGATCGGATGAGGGAGTTAACCGGCGGTGACATGTACCAAGTCATCACCGACGCGACGGGTAACAAACACAGCATGTCCGGCGCGTTTGCGTACCTCGCCCCCACCGGACGAATCGTCTACGTCGGTATCACGACCGATGAAATTTCCTTCAAACATCCAGCCATGCATCGCCCCGAGGCAACGATTTTGTCGTCGCGAAACGCATTGCCCGAAGACTTCACTCGAATCATCGGTCTGATCGAAGACGGCACGATCAATACGACACCGTGGATCACACATCGAATCGGTTTCAATGATGTACTGAACGAGTTCAAATCACTCACGAAGCCGGATAGTGGCGTCATCAAAGCGATTATCGAAGTCAACTAAATGTTACCAACCCCGCTCTGATCGCATGTTCCGGTTTTTTCCAGCCGAATTGTTGTCGTAGTCACGGACGGTTCTTACAGCGGTAATTCGAGCGGCAGCAGCCCGCCCCACGCAGACCAGAAGCGTACCCCCCGCGCCTCGTCGCGGTAGGAGCGTGCCGTTTTCTTGTCCATGGAAGCCATCCTAGCTGAATCTTTGAGTGATCTGCCTTGGCCAGCCAACGCCTGAGTTCGTAAATTTGTCCGTCCGTGGTCATCGCAATCTCCTTGGAAAGCAGGGATTGCGATTATGCGTTAGCGAAGCCCGAAAGGGGAATTCTAATTGTCGCCGAGAGGGAAAAGTAATTGTCGCTAGACACTCTGATTCAACCGATGCATCGGGAAGAAAGTCTCCTTCGACTTCGGCCTCAATTTCATTGGTGACTTCGTCCATGTTGTATCTCGATTGACCCCCAAGAACGAAACGCAATTGTATTTGCTCGTGATTCCAGCAGACGTCAATCACCCGAGTTTCCGGCGGAACCTCCATCAACAGGGCGCGATGCACGGACAGCAAGACTCGCACACGATCTAAAAATCCTTGTTGCTCAATCATGGTCGCGGCAGCTGGGGACGAATGGGAACGATGTGTATGCCTTTCTTGCCGTAGATGATCCAACCCCATTGGGGCGGAGTCGCAACCTTCGTCACTTCATCTACTGACTGGCCAATGATCTTGCCGAAATCAACTAGCTCACGAGAACCCGGCTGACCGACAGGAATCTTCGGTCTCAGAGATATTCCCGTTCCGGCGTGTCGCCCCAGTTCAACAGGATCAGCGGTGAGAATGCTCCGCCCTGGAAGATAGTTGTTGTGTCCAACAATGTGTTTGCCCTGGCTGCCCATATGAATGAGCGGCTCAGGTCCGTGCAGTTTACCCTTTGGGGCGTCATCCGGCTATCGCGTGCACCGAATCCACGTCCGCTGCCAATGCAACTCCTTCCAACCAACTGATCGCCGTACTCGTCATCTGTGGTAAATTAGTCGTCGTCGTAGTCACCACATCGACATCATGCTCCTGAAAAGAAATCTCCCATTTCTTTCCACGGCCTCGATGAATTACGACTACGGCTCGATTTTCCGATTGTCCACCGCAAAGACCGCCGTAGTGCGTGAATGCGACATATCCCGCATTCAACACGGCCTCAAGGAATAATCGGTCGTTAGGCGGGTTCTTAGTCGGATCATCAAGTGTCCAACGCTCGCACCCCTGCGGTAATTTCAAAGTCGTCATAGTCGGTCTCACTTCGTGAATACAAGGTATCTTCGATTTCCAGCCGCCTCAATGGTTGCTTTCCAACCGCCACCTAACTCAGCGGTTATGCGGTCCCCAAATCGTTGAAGGGCCGCATTTGACGCACTACCAAGTTTGTCAGTTGCATAACCCGAGATCCGAGTGACTGCGGTCTCTTCAGTTTCAAGTATTGCTTTAAGCATCGAGGATGCGTTTTGCCCGCTGACCCAGTCAACTGTGATTTCTCCACCGTCGAGGGCGTACTCAAGGATGTTGCCTCCATTCTTGAACTGCCGGTACTTCGGGTTCGCGATGTCAAACGAAATGCCTTCAGGTATCATGTCATCTGGTCTTACACCCTGTGGGGCAGTATCGACGATTCTCACTGCATCGTCAATCGTTGATGCGGCTGATGGTCGGCACTAGATGCTGTCAAAATCCCTGACGGGTTTCGGAAGTCTGTCGACGCCCATCGGGTGCATGGAAGGTTTCATCGGCAGTTACAAGCGAGAGTGCGCCAGTCGCATGATCTTCTTTGGCAAACAGATGCTCGATCCAATGTTTGGCCACTGACTCGTTTTGCATCGGTCGAGAAGCGTCCCTGCGGACTCGTGATCGTCAGCTTCTCACCGGCGAGCAATCGCTCGTGCTGCTGGGCGAACCAGTGGGTTTTATGTCCTTCAGGCATCGTTGCTTTCGGTTCATCCGACGGTGTCTTGTTCGATCGCGACTGAACGTTTTTTCGGTGGCATCGACGTTCAGTACGTGATGGACCTTCATGACAGGTTGGAAGTCAATGCCACATTCAATCTCATGGGCTGGAAGCCAATGCCACGTTCCTTAAACTGCCGCCAATTCGGCGTCGACACTTTCCCCGGAATGCCACTGGGTGAAATCGTCGGTGTCGCGGATCACGCGGTTGTAGGTCGTGTCACGCTCGATCGGTTCCCGCCCGGCTTCACGGATCAATTGCTGAATCTGTTCCACGGACAAGAACTCGGGCGTTTTCGCGCCCGCGTCGTGATAGATCAGTTCATGGCGGACGGTGCCGTCGAGATCGTCGGCGCCGTAGGCGAGTGCTGTTTGAGCGGTCTCGATGCCGAGCATGATCCAGTACGCTTTGATATGCCGGATGTTGTCAAGCATCAACCGGCTGACCGCGATCGTCCGCAGGTCCATCAGTCCCGAGGGCTTCTTTAAATGGGATAGCTGCGTGTTCTCGGGGTGGAACGCCAGCGGAATGCAGACTTGGAAGCCACCCGTTTTGTCCTGCAGTTCACGCAACCGCATCAGGTGGTCGATGCGGTGATAGGCCTTTTCGACATGTCCGTACAGCATCGTGCAATTGGTCTTCATACCGGTCTCGTGAGCGGTTTTGTGAATCTCGATCCACGAGGGCGTGTTGGCCTTGTGCTCGCATAATTGGTCGCGGACTTCGGGATGGAAAATCTCCGCACCGCCGCCCGGCATGCTGCCCTGACCGGCGGCCTGCATGTCTTCGAGTACCCACCGGAACGATTTCTTGGTTTGGAACCGAAACCAATCAATTTCCACCGCCGTCCAGGCCTTCAAATGGATCTGCGGAAAGTTGGTCTTCAGCAGCGAAATCAGATCGCGATACCACTCGTATTTCCGCTGATGATGCAAGCCACCAACAATGTGCATTTCGGTGCAACCGTTGGCGGTCGCTTCGCGGCCCCGCTCGAGGACCTGTTCGTCCGTCATCGCGTAACCGCTCTCGTCTCGCAAGTCTTTACGGAACGCGCAGAACCGGCAGCGATAGACGCACACGTTGGTCGGGTTGAGGTGCGTGTTGATATTGTAGTAGCCGACATTTCCATTGAGTCGCTCGCGCATGAAGTTGGCCAACTCCCCGACGGCTTGGAGTGAGACGTCCGGCTCGTACAAAAACAAACCGTCTTCGAGCGACAATCGTTCGCTGGCTTCGACCTTGTCGCGAATTTCACGAAAGCGAGCGTTCAGTTCAGGAGAAAGCATGGGAAGGGTTCAGAGAGAAAAAGGGTTACAGGAAGAAAAGGGTTCAGTCGGGAGCAGGGCACAGGGGAGGCGATTCTGAACCCTGAACTCTTCGTTTTTCTATACTCTTACTATAAAATGGTGTCGATGGCTCCGGCCGTCAGTAAGACGACGCTGACGATGGCGTTGGTTTGAAAAAAGGCGGCGTTGACGCGGCTGAGGTCGTCCGGTCGAACCATCCAATGCTGGACCATCACCAAGAACGCTGTCAAGCCGACCGCGGCGGCGAACAGCCATCCCAGCCCCGCGGCTTGGCCGGTGCGGACGAGCGCGGCGAGGAATCCGAGCATGATCACATGCATCACCATCGCGATCCGCAGGGCCCCGGCAACCCCAAATCGGCTCGGCACGCTGTGCAGCCCCACCTCACGATCGAAATCGGCGTCTTGGCAGGCGTACAAGATGTCGAATCCAGCCACCCAGAATGCGACCGCACCGGCGAGCAATAGCGGAATATGAAAATAATCCCACGAGCATTCGGAGCCGCGGATCGCAATCCAAACGCAAATCGGCGACAGACTCAGGGCCACGCCCAACCACAGGTGAGCCGACGCGGTGAAGCGTTTGGCCAGCGAATAGCCGAGCAAAAATGCGAGCACTGGAATCGATCCGTACAACGGCAGGCGATTGGGTAGAAACAACAACGTCGATGCGACGAAACCGAGTGAGCACAGAATTGTGAAGATCATCACGCCGCGCCGCGATAATCGCCCGGCGGGGAGGTGACGCGACGCAGTCCGAGGATTCTCCGCATCCATTTGGTGATCGGCCAGCCGGTTGAACGCCATCGCGGCGCTCCGCGCGGTGACCATGCACAGCAGCACACCAACGATGTCGGTGACTCGAATGGGTGGCGTCGCCGTTGAGGTCGCTGAGAGGGGCGTCGACCAAGCCAGAAACGCGGCGAGAACCGCGAACGGCAGCGCAAAAATCGTGTGCGAAAAGCGAACGAGCCCGAGCCAGTCCGGCAAACTGGATTTTAAAGTCATGATGGGGCCTCGCTCGCAGTGTCTTTCCAACGCGAGATCAAGGTATTTTCCACGCCGATCTGATCGAGAATGCGGGCGACGACAAAATCGACCAAGTCCTCGAGTCGCGTGACATCGTGATACCAACCCGGCATCGCCGGCAGGATCACGGCGCCGGCAGCGGCGAGTCGTTGCATGTTTTCCAACTGTAAAACACTCAGCGGTGTCTCGCGGGGGACCAGGACGAGTTTGCGATGTTCCTTGAGATGGACTTCGGCCGCTCGCTGGACCAGATTGGCGGCCGCAGCTCGCGCCACGCCCGACAGCGTGCTGCCGCTGCACGGGCAGATCACCATCGCATCGGTCACGAACGAACCGCTGGCGATCGGTGTAAAAAAGTCATCGTATCGATGGTAAAAGAAATTTCCGTCTCCGTTTTCGCGCGCTCCGAGATCGAGTTCCAGCGGCGAGGCACTCGACCATGTGGGTACACAGTTAATCAATGCGGCCAGATCAGGATTACCGAGGTCGAGGGTGAGGCCGAGTTCCTGGAGGATGACGGCGGCGCCGCTGGGGCTGATCGTCAGGTGAATTTCCACGCCGGCGATCCGAAGTGCGTGCAGTAGCCGCACCGCGTACGGAGCACCACTGGCACCGGTGATGGCAACGACAATCCGGCGGGGGCGCGTCGTGGGGCCGGTCATGTGTGCGCCGCCTCTGGCTGATGACTGGCCGTCTCATCATCGGAAGTTGATTCCGATTCGGTTGCCTTGTTGCCAAGATAGATCGTAGCCACCCCGAACGTCAGCGTTTGGAACTCGACTTCGTGCAGTCCCGCGGCGCGCATCCGTTCGGCGAGTCGCTCGCCACAGGGAAACTTCCCCACCGAAGCGGGCAAGTACGCGTAGGCGGATTTGTCGTTTCGCGCCAGCAACTGACCGACGCGTGGCAATACGAACCGAAAATAGAACCCGTAGAGCTGTTTCAAGATCGGCAGGGACGGTTGGGAAAACTCCAATATCATCACTTGGCCGCCTGGCCGGCAGACGCGGACCATTTCCCGTAGACCTTGATCGGTGTCAACGATGTTTCGCAATCCGAACGCGACGCTGACGCACTGGAAACGATCGTTGGCAAACGGCAACTTCATCGAATCCGCTTCGAAGAACGGGATTGTCGAGCGACCGTTTCCGCCGGCGGCACTGCGCACCCGCACGGCCTCTTTATCTCGCGCGATTTCCAGCATCGCGTGACAGAAATCGCTGCCAATGACCTGCACGCTGCCGCCCGCCCGGTCGGCGATCGCGATCGCCAAATCGCCGGTGCCGCAGCAGATATCGAGGATCGGGGCCTCGGAATCGATCCGCAAGCGTTCAACCGCTTTCCGCCGCCAGCGACGGTCGATATTCAAGGACAGTAAATGGTTCATCGTGTCGTAGCGTGGTGCGATCTGGCGAAACATTTCGCGCACCCTCTGCCCGCTCTTGTCGAGCTGGGGCTGGTCGTTCGCACGACGCTCTGGGACACTGGTCGGATGGACACTCATGGGCGTGTTTCAGTTTTCTCGCTCAGGTGACACGGGCCGAAACCGACGTGCGGGTCTTTTTATTCGATATCGACGGAACGTTGCTGACGACCAAGGGGGTCGGCGGTGGGGCACTCTCCCAGGCCATGCGGGAGGAGTTTGGAGTTGCCCATCCGGACAGCAACATCGTGTTTTCGGGTCGCACCGATCGTAGTCTGTTAATGGAATTGCTGCAGCGAAACGATCTGGAGGTGACCGAGGAGCACTGCCGTCGACTGCGGGACCGATACGTCAGTTTACTAGGCGGCCACCTTGCACGTCAGGGCGGGGTCTTGCTGCCGGGAGTCCGTGCATTGCTAACCGAACTGTTTCGCCGTGAAGCGTTGGAACTCGCCGTGATGACCGGGAATCTACCCGAGACCGCAACCAAAAAACTGGCTCATTTTGATCTGCGACAGTGGTTTGCTTGGATTTCCGGAGGCAGCTTTCACGTCGAACGCGACGATTTGGCGCGCCGAACGGCGGAAATCATCGCTCGCCGCTACGGCAACTCAGTCACCGAGATCGTGGTGATCGGCGACACGCCCGCCGATATTCGTTGTGGACACGCGATCGGTGCGAAAACGGTCGCCGTAGCCACCGGCGGGTTTTCCCACGAAACCCTCGCGGCACAGCGCCCGTCGCAAATCTTCGCCAACTTCTCGAAAACCGACGAAGTCTTGGCGGCGCTGCTTTGACGTGAGCCGTAGCCACCGGCCCGACTACTACCCGACGACGCGTAAGCGAGGGATGCAACCTGGTCCCTCGCTTACGCGTCGGGTTGCTAAATCGACAGCCCGCTCGCGCTCCGGTTGGTGTTAGCATGGAAGTAGCTGTTGCGAAATCGATGAAATCGACCGGCACACTGGCGTCAAAAACGGCGAATTGGTTCAGCAAGACGCCGTCCAGCTTCTGCCGACACCCCAGCTCAGGCCGTATCCTGCGAGCCAATCCGTCAGGCTGTTCGTTTTGCGATCACAAAAATGCGATTTA
This sequence comes from Rhodopirellula sp., assembly GCA_041688415.1. GTDB lineage: Bacteria > Planctomycetota > Planctomycetia > Pirellulales > Pirellulaceae > Rhodopirellula. The sequence continues at coordinate 13,317 of JBDNIG010000116.1, forward strand.
TCGCCTTCGTCGCAACGGCAATTCAACGGATGCGATTCCGCGTGTGACTCACACCTTACCGGACCGGGCACCCTCTGCACCACCAAATCACGTATGTTATGTAACCCTCACGAAAACGCTTCGTTTCTGCTGTTTCGTCCATTTTAGCCATACCAATCTGTGTTTCTCTGGATACGATTGGCGCATAGCTTGCTTTGCTACCACTTTCGACCGACCCGCGACATTCCGTGGCGTCGCCCAATTTCAAAATTTAGGAAGAACAAGATGAAGATGTTAGCCACCCTGGTTCTAGCCGTGAGTACGTTTGCGTTCGTCGGCTGTGAAGAGTCCGCGATGGACAAGAAGGCTGATGAAGTTCGGGACACCACCGAAGCACAAGCCGACGAAATTCGCGACGCGACGCAGGACACTGCCGAAAACGTCCGAGATCAAACCGCTAACGCGTCCGATGCCGCGGAAAACAAGGCCGATGCGGTCGAGTCCGCAGGCGAAAAGAAAGCCGATCAAAAAGAAGAAAAGGGCGAAAAGAAAGCTGACGCGATCGAAGAAAAAGCCAAATGATCAATGTCGGTCGTGTTCGACCTTTGACGAGATGATGAAGCACAAGTGCTTGGTGGCGATTTCGCTGCCAAGCACTTTTTGTTGAGGCTCATCCCCGGTTCCGGGTTGATGGTTTGAGTAGCGTTTTGACGAGAGTTTCAAAGAACGCCGTGCCGCGTTTGCGAGCGTTGTGAACGAATTCAAAGAAACGCCAGATACAACGGCAATTTCTCCTGTGAAATGCCTCGGTGTGGACGAAGCCAACTGCGAAGAAGTGACCAAACTCCTTCCATCGTGTTGACGTGGATCTCGTGGAATCCGTCGCCGTCATCATCGCGAGCGTATTCACCTTTGCTGTGACAAACTGTCTCATGCGCGTAGCCCCAGTCCTCAA
>JBDNIG010000780.1:0-4809 GCA_041688415.1 Rhodopirellula sp.
AACTGGCGCCCGCGCACTCGTGAGCGGTATCGAATTGGCTGACATGATTGTCAGCGTGCCGCCGCTGCCACCATCGAACCTCAGGCAATCGTCGCAAGCCTAAGCAACGATTTCCCAGCACGGGTAGATAGAACGCTTACCCTGCAGAAGCAAAACTTGATCACGCCGGCAAGCTGATGTGAATGAGGGTAGTGAGTCTGGCGAAAGATCCCCCATGTAGAATCTTTCGCGAAATTCGCTACCGAAAACCGGCCAATTATCCCTTCGTCGTATCGTCCGAAAGCGAGTCAAAGACTCGTTTTGCACATCGTTCCGCTGCGGCGATCACGGGCGCGATACCCACACCTCCGATGGCATTGGTCACGAGGTCGATGTGCGGGAGCTTGCGGATCGCTGATTCGATAGCGACCGCTTTGCTCAGGTGCCCGACTTCGTACTGCGGCATCGCGTTATTCCAACGCACGACTTTCACGAACGCCGCAATTTCATGCACACTCCTTGAAATATCCAACCCAATGATCTCGCCGAGTTCTTTCGCGACGATCTCGATAATTGCGTCGTCACTTTTTCTCAAGACCTCGGGGTGCAAAACGCCGCCGACGAAGACTCGCAGGATCACATGATCGTGCGGTGCCCGGCCGCTAAACTTTTCGCTGGCGAAACTGCACGCCAGAATCTCGCGTTGCTCACGCGGTGGGACAACGAAGCCGAAGGTTTGCGGCATCCTGGCGATCGCCTTCCGCGGGACCGCGATCACGATGATCGCTGTCGATGCGAAACGGATCGCGTTGAGGTTGGAGGATACTGTTTCGATCGCATTGGATACTGCCTCGTCATCAGCGGGCGTCGAGAGCGTGGCGAGCAGTTTCGCGGACACGGGAGCGGGCGACGCCAAGACGATGTGATCGAACTGCTCGTCAGACGGACTCATCTGAATCCCGGTTGCAGTGGTTTGCAGCGATTCAACGGGACTGTGGAGCCGGATGTTTTCTCGTCCGAGGTGATCGGCGAGCGTATCAACCAATTCGATCATGCCACCGGGGAACGCACGAAATTGTTCGTAGCGCGCACCGCTGCTGGTCCGTTCGGTCGCGTCCTCGCCGGATCGTTTTCGCCGCAGGGTGGCCCGGGCGAGTGACCCGTCGGTCGCTTCCATTTCCCACAGTGGTTTCATCGTGGCCGCCATGCTGAGCCGGTTCACGTCAGCGGTATAGATGCCAGCGACCAGGGGGGAGACAATGTTATCGAGGCACTCGCTACCCAGGCGCCGGGTGACGAACGAACCGACGCTTTCGTCCTCCGCCGTTTGATCTCGCGGTGAAACAAATCGTTCGGCGAGCAAACGCAGTTTGCCACGCGGTGAGAGCAACTGCGTCGATAGCATCGACATGACTTTCGTTGCCCGCATCAACACAAATCCATCGGGAATCGGAATCAACCGATTGCCGCGGGCGATCATCGCGCCCCGGCCAGCGACTTGGGGGCGCAGCAGTCGATCGTCGACGCCGAGTTGCCTGCACAACTCGATAGCCGCGGGCGGATTCGTCGTAAACATGTCCGCGCCATGGTCGACGACAAACTCGTCACCGCTGCGCCCGGTGATACGCTCGGTTTGAATCACGCCACCGACGCGGCTCGACGATTCAAACAGGGTGATTTCCAGTGGCCGGTCGTGGGCGCCGGCGAGCAGACGCAGATGCACGCCGGTGGCAAGCCCCGACAGCCCACCGCCCACGATCGCGATTCGAACGGGAGTCATGCCAGACGCTTTCAGAGAGGATGGCAAGAGGATACTGATTTATCAATCGAAGCGTTCATCAAGTGTTTTCCAGGGGGAGTTGCAAATGAGTGATTCATGAAATATCGCAACGGGTGCCAAGTCAATCAACTTGGCACCCGTCCGAGCAAAATCGTATCCGATCCGAGTAGGAATCCGAATGGTGCGATATTCCGAGTGCTTTTCGTTCGACCTTGACCCGCGGGGCATGCAGTTTGTAAACGATTAGCTCGAACTCGAACGAATCGATTCGATCTCGCAGTTCCCCAAACCATTTCCTGGATCCTCGACGGTAGTCAATCAAATGAAGCGTCAATTCGCACATTATGGATGTTTGTTCGTGCTCGCCATCGGTGCCGTGCAGTGTGGCTGTAGCAAACAGGAAACCGCCAGCGAGCCAGCGGCCGCGACCGCAGCGGTGGCGCAGACGCCGGAGCAGGCTTCCAAAGCGGAAGCGGTGGTGAGCCATTTCCTCGATCGCATCCGTCGGGGCGGTGAAAATCATAACGCCATGACCCTGTTAACCGACCGCGCCCAGTCCGAACTACAGCGAATCGGCCAGGTCGTCCAACCGATCGGATCGCCTGACGCTCAGTTTGAAGTCACACGGAGTACGCCGATGCCGATTGACGTGGGTGTCGACGGCGAGCAGGTGACCGGGCGATTGGTACACTGCATCTGGACCGAACCGGCTACTCCCGACGAAGCTGGAGAAAAATCGCCGGAACCGCAAACCTATCAGGTCGTATGGTCGGTGATGCTGCAAGACGATGGCTGGAAAATCTCCGGTCTCGTCCTGGAAATGAGCCCGAACGAACCCCCGATGGTGCTCGATTTCGAAAACGGAGAGCAAATGGCAAAAATTCTTGGCGGGGCACCCGCGGAACAAACCGCCGCTTCGCCCGAGCAGGAAACAGCCGCGCCCGTTCGCTAAGAAGCGAACTTGTCGGCACGAATAAAAGCTCCCGCGCACGCTGGCATCGCCTCGCGACGGGAATGCGGCCAACCCGGTCGCTTGTCGCACAAATCGATATAGCGTGGGTCATTCCTCCTCTATAAAGGCACTGAGAGATTTGATCTCACCTTGGCGGGCGTTTCTCGCCCGATCTGGCGCATTCACTGCGCCGCACTTTCCCGCTGCGACGGCCCGATGACCTGAGGCTGCCGGCGGACCTGTGTCCGGCACAAGGATTGCTGCACTTCCGCGAGATCACATTGCCGTGATAGCCGTTTCAGTTATCCGATGGCAATTCGCCTTCGCAAAGTGAGTTCGCACCACTGCCGACTTGCAGATTTAGGCAACTTAGGTAATTGACATTGTTTACATCGTGGCTAGTGTAGGCAACAACTCGGAACGAAAGCGGTAAAGTCGCCGTAAGCCGCGTCCTGAAACCAGGGGGCGTCACTTCGTATTTGAGTCGGTCGGTTCGCAGTGTGTGATCCGGTCGGTGAAAAACATTTCACGGGGGTGCGCGGTTGCACCTCAACTATTTCCAGTGTGCGAACTCGGATCGCACCGAAAACTCCGAAACTTTTGGGAGAAATTAGATGACTCGGAATTTGGTGAAAGGAACGGCCGCCTTCGCATTGCTCGTAGGCGCCACAGTTTCAATGAGCAGCCCCGCCGATGCTGGTGGCCTGTTCCACAGACTATTCGCGAAGCAACACTGCTGTGCTCCACAGCCGTGCTGCGAACCAGTCCCCGAACCGTGCTGCGAGCCAGCACCTGAGCCCTGCTGTGGCGGAAACGCACATCACGGACACCACCATCATGCTCAAGCCGCACAGCCTTGCTGTGGTGGCGGCAGCTCGGTCGTGGAATCGTCCGCCATCGACGCGTCCGCTACGACTGGCGATCAAGGCATCGAGCTAGCTCCCGGCGAATCAGTTGTTCCTGGTAGCGTAACGACTACCAGTGGCGACGCGGCTGCTGCGAAGGATGACAAGTCATCCAAAGATGGCGCTAAGAAAGACGCCGCCAAGAAAGACGCCGCCAAGAAAGATGGCGCCAAGAAAGACGGCGATCCTGTCGCGAGCAGCAGCGACGAAAAGGATGCCCCCCCAGCTCCTCCAAAAGCCGCTAAAAAGGCTGCTGACGGCGCTGACAAGGCTGCCGACAAAGCCTCCGACGCTGCTGACAAAGCTTCGAAAGCGGCTGACAAGGCTTCCGACAAAGCTTCGAAAGCCGCCGACAAGGCTTCCGATATCTAATCAGTCGGCCCTATCGCTTGCTGAAATTTAGTAGCAAAAACCTCGTGTGATGAATATCATGCGAGGTTTTTTTATTTCCGGTGCACCCTACGCCTCATTGAGCAGGCAGTGGCGGTTGGCCATGCTGATCCCGCTGACGATCGCGCCGACGATGCCGACGAAGCCTTGATCGGTGCCGCACAAGTAGAGATTCGGCAAATGGGTGCAGCCGTCAAGCTGTTTATCCGGCGCACCGTAGACGGCACCATTATCGTGGAATGTAAAACGGCGGATCGTCTTGGGCGTGAACACGTCCGTCGCAATCACGTGAGAACGAAAATCCGGCATGAACCGGATTGCTGACGCCACGGCGGCATCATACTGCGTTATTTTCTCGGCTTGGTATTTGGCCTCGGGCAACTCGCACCAGTGATCATGATTGGCGAGCGTGGTGATGCGGACGACACCATCGGGCAGTCGCCCCTCGTCGCTGTCGTAGATGTAGTTGTTGGGGCTGCAGATCACTCCCGTCCGGGTATCGCAGAGTTGATCGTCGGGACGCCGCCAGTGGAACTTTTCCGAGTCATTGTAAAACACGATCGTGCGGTCGAAACCGAGTTCCTGTGGGTCGCGATCGAGAATGCTAATCGATTCAATGAACGACAACTGACCCGCTTTGGCAATCTCGGGCATCGTGATGTCATCACACAGACGCATCGTTTCAATACTGCCGGCGGATGAGAGAATCCGCTTGCCCTCGATTTCCGTTCCGTCGTCGAGCACCACGCCGATCGCCCGACCGTCCTCGACGTGGATCCGTGAGACGCCGTGCCGCAACTTGA
>JBDNIG010000781.1:0-16815 GCA_041688415.1 Rhodopirellula sp.
CTCCAATTCCGCTTTTCGTGTTTCAAATCTGTGATCCATCACTTAGCTCCCAAAACGAGAATCCCACCCAGACTGCGAAGCTAACATTAGAACCGGAAACAACTTATGACGGATAGGCCAATCTCGGACAGTCGAACTAGCCACGGTCCCCACATGCAACCGGGGCTGGCGGGCAAACGTCTAATTGGGGCGTTTTAGTTCGACCGCGTCAGCACATTCGCCAAAATAGTCAGACTCTTGAACACCCCGCAAATTTCACCTAAGCGGAAATGCAATTGTATTCGTTGCAGGGCTGCCACTCCATGAGCTGTGGATTAGAAGTTGCTAACCTAGTCCACATGGTCGTCATTCTTGGCGCATCCGGATGCCGATACGTTTCCCGTGCGACCATCGCTATCGGAGCGATGCATCGATCGATAAGGAAATCACTGCAAAGGAGGGCAGGATGCCCCGCTTCCTATTCAAAATGCGTCCCATCTTGACGCTTGGCCTCATTTCAGCCGGGAGTCTGGTCGGCCTGGTGGGATGCGCGAGCAACCCACACTTGGCCCTGCAATCGACGCCACCGGCAGAGTCGGTCGCAATGGATCATGCGAAATCTCCGGATTCGCTGACATCCCGAGTGGTGAGATCGCCGGCCATCTCCGGCCCCTCCGATGATGTTCAATCAGGTGCGAACGATAATTTCGTGCTCACGGCTACGGCCGCCGAACAAACGCCGAATGGGATGCTTGCGATCGATGACCGCCAATACCAGCTGCAACTCGTTGAGCCACAACACGAGACGCAAGTCGACGAGGCAGGCGTCGTGACGATGAAACATTTGTTGACTGGCTACCAGAAAGATGGTGTCGTTGACGCTCCCGGTGAGGAAGTGATACCGATGCCTGAAGATGACGGTGCCATCGTGGTGAACGCCCCATCCTCGTTAGCGGACTCGACTTCCATCGAACCGAACACTATCGAATTGAACTTACCTTCGGCGCTGGCCATGGTTGGTGGCCAGCATCCGGTTGTCGGTTTCGCTCAGTGGCGAGTGCGAGAAGCATATGCCCAACTCGAGCGCGCCGACGTTCTCTGGTTACCGTCGATCCAAACCGGTTTTAGCTTTTACCGGCATGACGGAAATCTACAAGCTTCGGATGGTCAAATCGTTGACGCCAACCGCAACTCATTCCAATACGGTCTTGGAGCCGGAGCGGTCGGTGCCGGCGCGACCCCGCGTCCGGGCTTGGTGGCTCAATTTCATCTGGCGGACGCCATCTTCCAGCCCAAAATTACAGAGAAAACAGCATGGGCACGCGGGCACGCCGCCAGTGCGGTGCTCAACGAGCAATTGCTGAGAGTCGCTCTCGGCTACATCGAGTTAGTCGATGCACACCAGGATGCTCGCATTCTGGCAGAATCTCGCGGACGGGCCGCTGAGCTTGCCAAGATCACCACCGACTTCGCCGCCGCCGGTGAGGGACTGCAAGCCGACGCCGATCGCATGCAAACCGAACTGAGCTTGGTCGACAACCGCCTGGTCGCCGCCCGTGAACGAATTGCAGTAGCTTCGGCACGTCTTGCCCAGGCGATTAGCATTGAATCGAGCAGTCAGATTCTGCCACTGGATGTCAATGCGATTCCGCTTGACCTCGTCCCCGCTGATTCCAACAAGTCATCGCTGATCAGCACGGGTCTCTCAACACGGCCGGAACTCAAGGGGTCGCAGGCCCTCGTCGCCGCCGCGTGTGATGCTTCCAAGCGCGAGAAGTATGCCCCCTTCGTACCCAGCGTCTTACTCGGCTACAGCACCGGTGGATTTGGCGGCGGGCTCGGCAACAATCTCTCCAATGTCGCCGGCAGATACGACTACAACGCTGTCGTGACGTGGGAGGTGCGTAATCTCGGCTTTGGCGAGAAAACCGCACGTCATGAGTCCGCAGCCCGAGTTCAACAAGCCAAGTTTGAAAAATTGAAAGTGATGGATCAAGTCGCGATGGAAGTCTCTGAAGCATTCAGCCAAGTTGGCTTCCGTCGTCAGCAAATTGGGATCACGCGAAAAGCAATCGAGACGGCTGAGCAGTCTTACCAAGCGAACTCCGAACGCATCCGCGATGGAGAGGGTTTGCCGATCGAAGTCCTGCAGGCGGTTCAAGCCTTGGAGTCCGCCCGCCGCGCCTACCTCGGCGCCGTCATCGCGCACAACGAAGCTCAGTTCCGCCTCCAGTGGGCGCTGGGATGGCCCGTGTCGGCACCGATCAATACGGTCGTCGGGATGTAGACCAAAGGTATATTGACAACAATCCTTTTTCAATTGAAAGCGCTTCAATTGACGGCGTAGAAACAAGTCACGCTTGGCCTACTGGCGAACGCACCGTGGGAACCGAGACACGAAAAACTGTCCCAGTGTCCGAGCTGGTGAGTTCAACACGACCGTCGATCGAATCGACAATGCTCTTCACGATGCTCAAACCCAGGCCGACACCATCATCGTCTCCACTGCTATTGATCCGGTAGAATCGGTCAAAAACGCGGGTGACGTATTCTTCGGGGATGCCGATACCATTATCACGCACATCGATAATCGTTTCGGAGGTACTTGAGGCAAGCCGAATCTCGATCATGCCGCCATCAGGTGTATATTTGATCGCGTTGTCGACCAAGTTGTGGAATACTTGACGAAGTCGTTCCCTATCCGACAGGATCGTTGCCTCACCGTCGATATGAATGCTAAGCGTCTGGCGTTTCGCGGCTGCTCGTTGCTGCATCGCGTCGAACACTTCTTGCAATAGCGTTCGCAGGTCCACGGTCTCTTCGATGCGACGCACTGTTCCAGCCTCACTACGCGACAACGTGAGCAGCTGGCTGGTCGCCGACGTGAGTCTGTCGCATTCTTCCAAAATACTCTGGAAACGACGCCGTGCGTCATCAGCATCGTTTGCAACGTCGACGCCTATTTCTGCCTCGCTGCGAATGACGGTTATGGGCGTCCGCAACTCGTGGGATGCATCTCCGGTGAAACGACGCACTTCGTCGAACGACTTCTCCAGCCTAGCAATCATTGAATTGATGGTACGGGCAAGGTGTCCTAACTCATCCTTCGGGTTGGGAATGGGTAAGCGGCGATCCAGCCTGTCGGCTGTGATCTCGTTGCTCAGGCGGCTGAGTTGTTCAACCGGGGCTAGAGCCTTGTAGGCCAAAAAGTAGGACAAGGCCGCGGCGACGAAAATCGACACTGGAATGGTCACAAACAGTACATGGATGACACTCAGAAGTTCCTCGTCCACATGTTCCATTTCAGCAAACAACATCAACGTATAGGGTCCTTCGGCAGTTGGCACTTGAACACGCACGCGCCGAGCATGCCCGAAATGCGGTACATGCAGTGTGTCAAATGTAGGCTCTGATGTTGTCGCGGCGGTAAGTTCCGTGCTTGCGATCTCACTGAGTGATTGATCTTGAGCCACGATCTCTCCGGCAGAGTTCAAGACAACGCCAGAAATCTCGACATGCTTGCCGAACTTACGAACCGAAAATGCGAATCGCTTTTGTGGTTCATCGCTCACTTCAGGATCGGACAAAACCTGCGTGGTTCGCGCAAGCAGTCCTTTGTCAATTTGAGCGAAATGCGTGCCCCGAAGCAGCGTGTAGACAAGGACACCAAATGCAAGTAGAACGATGGCGAACGCGGTCGTGTTCCAAAGCGCGACCCGCCAACGAATGCTAATGCGACTCATCGTGGCTCCCTAACAGAATACCCCACCCCGCGAACGGTCGAAATCAACGGTGATTTGCCCTCCCTGTCAATTTTCTTTCGAAGGCCATTTACGCAGACTTCAATCGCGTTGGTGATAATGCCGCCCGGCTCCTTCCATACATCGCGAGCCAACATGTCGCGAGTGACATTGGAATTCTTGTGTCGCAACAGATACTCAAGCAATTCGTACTCACGCTGGCTAAGTTCAATCTCAATTCCAGCTCTCGTGACGCGGCGTGCAAGTACATCGACTTCGACGTCGTCGCAGCGCAGCGTTGGCTCCAGAGTAGTACGGCCACGCCGAAGCAATGCACGAATTCGAGCGAGCAACTCAGCATGGGCAAAGGGCTTGACAAGATAATCGTCCGCCCCAGCATCAAGTCCATCGACCCGGTCATCAATCGAATCGCGGGCTGTAAGAATCAGCACCGGTGCAACCGAACCATGTTTTTTCAGGTCGCTCAATACCTGCAATCCATCGCGACCGGGGAGCGTCAAGTCAAGCACGATGCCGTCAAAATGTTCCGTCGTCGCGCAATAAAATCCATCTTCACCGGTGCCCGACGTCACAACTGAGTAGCCTTCCTTCTCAAGCACTTGTTGAAGATTCCGACGAAGTTTCAATTGATCTTCGATAATAAGTATTTGCAACATGAAAAGACAGGTTTAACCCTGGAGAAAGTGCAAGCTCAACCGTGATCCAAAGGGAGCGCGAGTCGGCCAGGCAAGAATTCTAACATCGGCTATACCTACGGACTCGTCAATTAGCGGGGATTAGAAGTCGCTAATCTTTGTTGGTAGAGTCTTTCGCGATACCTGTGCTCGCGACGTCCGCTATTTCATCGCTAGCATTTGGTCAAGTTCGTCGAGGCTTTGCAAGCCGAACGCGGTCAGTCGTCCGCCGGAGGCTTTCCAGTTCACCGCGAACGCATCGCCATTCTTACCGATCATCAATTCGCGATTGCCTCGCTTGACGATCCGGGTCGGCGCGTCGCCGAACGAAACATCCTGTCCACGACATTGCTCGACGACCAAGAAGGTGGATCCATCGGGCCGCTGGCACACCGCCGCCACGCAGTTGCATTTGCCGGGGCCACAAGTGCACACCCCGTCGGAGCAGTTGCACTGTGGCATTTCCAAGAGGTGCGCCGACACGAGTTTTACGGAGCTTGGTAAAATCGATTGGACGGACGGCTGATGGCCGAAGCTCCTCACAACTTCGGTAAGTGAAGCGGCCTTGCCATTGTACCGACTTGCCAAATCCTGCATCGCGGCTTCGGTACCGGATGAATTCAATTTCAGTGTCTCATTCAAATCGACTACAGCACTCAGTTGGCGGCCTTCGCCGTTATGTTCATGCGTTCGATGATCATGCGTGATCGAACTCTCGTGCTGGGTATGGGGCGGCGGCTCGGCAGCGGCGATCAAAACGCTCCGCGACGATTCACGCTGAGCGACCTGAGACGAGACGCTGCTGCGATGCACAGTCCATATGAAGATCAAGATCGACGCGGCCATCGCGGCAGCGATGACCAGTACATCATTGAACCATCGAGAGCTTTTGCGATCTTGATTGACCGTCACCCTGTCTTCCCGAGCCAACGACAATGATCGATTGCGAGCGGGAAATGCCGTTTGGATCGCTGACCAAGGCGGCGGCTCCGCCTCCCAATCTGACACAGCTATTGTCAAACGCAGCTTCTTGAACGACTCCAGTTCCGCCTGGCACGCAGGGCAGGTCTGGATATGCGTGTGTACTTCCAACGCGGATAACTCGGAGAGTTCACCATCGAAAAAGCTGGAAAGTTGTTGTTGTACGCTGTCACAATTCATGACTATCTGCTCACGTTTGAAGCCCAAGTGCATCAATTTCCCGTCATCCATCCAGAACGACGCTAACGCTTTAGAGGGTCCGTCGGATCGAATCCTTCACCATTTCCCGACATTATCTTCGAAATGTCATTCATCGTCGAGTTGGAAGTTGGGAGGGGGGGGGAGTTGGGAGAAGGGAGACACCTACCGTTCAATCGCTTCGTGACTCCCAGACTCCCTCGAAAAAAAGTTGACGAAAAACATTCTCGGCTGTGAAGAAACGCGATCGTTGCTGCATCAAACAACTGTCAAAAAGGAGTAACGCAATCAGTACACGCAAGGAAGCAGATAAGAGGCGAAAAAATGAAATTCATATCTTCGCTTTTGACAGCCGTCGGCAACCCGTCATCCTCCTGCTGATCGGGGTCACAATAACGATGCCCACGATTTTGTGGTGGTCCGGTATTTGCCCTGATGATGGTTTGCATAATGCCCAGTATAGTACGCATGAGAATCTTTTTGCTCGGCGTGGAATCGAAAACCTAGGTAGCAAAAGCAGACCAATGAAAAAAATCGTTTGGACCGTCGTGATCACACTCTTGGTGGTCGTTCTGATCCCATTCATCGTCATCGCGTCCGGTGCGATCAATATGGCCGCATCGAATCAGCCGGGTGCCTTCGAAGAGTGGATCGCTACACTCGCGGTGGAGCGTTCCATAGCAATGCGGGCACCGACTGAGTCGAGTGATTTGTTAGACAAGCCTGCGGCAATCACGGACGGGTTGGAACACTACAAAGCGATGTGCGTTCGATGCCATGGTGGGCCAGGCGTCGAGCCGGGAGAATTTGCTGAGGGGCTGAATCCACCCGCACCAATGCTGATCGATCCCGGTGCGAAATTTAGTGACGGTGAACTGTTTTGGATCATCAAGCATGGCATTCGCATGACGGGGATGCCTGCCTTTGGCGGGACGCACAGCGACGAAGATGTCTGGAAAATGGTAGCCGCTGCAAAACATTTGCCAAATTTATCCCCAGAGCAAAAGGAAAAATTGGCTGACGGTGAAGGCGGCAGTAACGGCCACGAGCATGGTGACGGCCACGAGCATGGTGACTCGGCTGGAGAAAGCCATTCTCATGGTGCGGGTTGAAAAAAGGGCACATCAGACGGAAGCGTACATCGATCGAAGAACCGAAGACACTCGCAAGCAAGTGGTTTTGCGGCGCCTGCCCCCGAGTGGTGGATTCTTGAAGGATCGCGGTGGCATCCCAATGTTTGCATCTTGCCGGGGGAAACGATATTCTTGGGGTGCCGGGAGAAACGGAAGTAGGCAATGCGGGGACGCTACCCACCGAGCGATTTCGCGGTCGGGGTACGCCAAGGGTGCTTCTCGTCTGGCGGCAGGCTAAGCCTGCCGCCAGACCATGTCGATGACCGGATACATTCAAGCGTAGCCAAGCTTCTTTAAGCTGGCACGCAGGTCGTCTTCCGTTGTTTGATTTGGTTCGTGTATCACGTGCACACGTTTGGCCTTTACGTCCGGCAATACTTTTTGAACACCATCAAGTGCCATCAGTCCCTGAATGATTTTTTGCGAACAGCCTTCACAGACCATTCCGGGGGCGTTGAGTTCTGTTTCAATAACAGAGACGTTCTCTACGTCGTACTCCTGGCCCAGATCCACGCGTGTCAGCGATAACGTATTGAGCAAGATGGCGAAGATTGAAAAGATCATCACGCCAATCGCAATCGCCGGTGTGATCATTCCGGCCACTGCCAGCCCCATGCCAACGAAGTTGAATAGCACCGCAACCGCGATGTTTTGTGTCATTATTCGATGTGACGCTCGGCCCAGCAGGATCGCAGAAAGCACTTTGCCAATCTGATCGCTGACAAGCACTACGCCAGCCGATTCCATCGCGACATCGGTTCCCGCCCCCAAAGCGATACCGACATTCGATTGCACAAGAGCCGGAGCGTCGTTCACACCGTCTCCAACCATCGCCACTTTACGGCCAGACTGTTGGAGTTCCTCGATCACCTTGACCTTCTCTGCGGGCAGAAGTTCTGCGTACACCTTGTCGATCCCGAGTTGACGAGCCACCGAATCAGCGACAGCTTTGCTGTCTCCTGTCAACATGGCCGTTTGCAGACCAAGCTCGTCAAACCGTCGCATCACTTGTTGTGCACCGCGACGCGGTCCGTCTTGCAGTGCGGCGGCACCCACCAGTGCGCCATCCACCGACATGTAGACTACGGTTTTATCAGCTTCGAGATCAGCCGCCTCCGAAGCACCGCTTACATCAATATTGTGTTCGGCTAGAAATGCCTTTTTGCCGACCAACACGTGCTTACCATCGATCTGGCAGGTGACTCCCTGGCCGGGAATTGCTTTGAAATCCTCAGTATCGTGCGCTTCACTTACGCCTTGCAATTCCGCGTACTTGACGATGGCTTTTGCCAGCGGGTGTTCCGATGGTTGTTCAGCGGCACGCAGCAGGGATAGAAAGTCCTGCTCGGACAATCCCCAAGCTCGAACATCATGGACGGTTGGACGCCCGTAGGTCAGTGTTCCCGTCTTGTCGAAAACAACGGTATCCACGCCCGAAAGTTCCTGAAAGTACTCACCGGCTTTGACCAGCAGTCCACGTGCGACGCCACGGTTGCCGCCGATCGCTAGTGCCATCGGTGTCGTAATACCCAAGGCGCACGGATAGCCCATAATGACGGTGGTCAGCGCAACATAGATCGCCAGCTGAAGAGCCGACGAGACCCCCGCTCCCGTGGTGAGCAGCACTGTGAACCAGCCAACGCCCGCCAAAGCTGCCGCAAGAAAGACGACCGGGCCGTAGTAATTCATCAGCCGATCCATCAGCAGCATCACTGGCGGCTTGCGTTCCTCGATTTGGCGCATAAGTCGCACGACTTGATTGAGAAAAGTTTCCTCGCCCACTCGTGTTGCTTTGACTTTCAGAAAACCATCAAGGTTTGTCGTGCCGCCTACTACCTCTTTTCCTGGTTCAACATAAACCGGTGCGCTTTCCCCAGTAACGGTAGACATGTCCAGACTTGACGTGCCTTCCAGGACTTCCCCATCGACGGGAACACGTTCGCCGGGGCGGAGTACCACGACTTCTCCGCTGGCAACTTGATCCGCCGAAACTTCAACTTCTTTGCCGCCTCGCAGCACGCGGGCAGTCTGAGCCTGAAGCGAAAGCAACTTACGGACGGCGTCAGCCGCTGTCTTGCGGGTTGACAATTTGAAGTAGCCAAAAAACAGGTGCAGTGCCATCAACAGCCCTGCAATGGGAAAGAAGTTTGGCCATGCCGCAGCAGCGACGGCACTTCCCTGCCATAACGCCGACAGATGGACCACGCCGATTGCGAACGCGCCCCATGCGGAGGCTGATAACAGCACATTTGCGTTGATGACTCGATTGTTGAGTGCCATTAGTGTCTTCCGCATGATTGGGTAGCCAACCCACAACAAGATGACAAGTGAAATTGCCAAACTTGCCAGCGGATAAAACAGCAGCGGTAATGACAGGCCGAGCAGATTCGATGTCACGAACGGGTGGAGAAGCAAATTGAATATCGCCAACGCCAGCCCGAGAAAACCACGACGTTTGATAGTCGAGAAGATGGCCTGATCCGTTTCGTACTGTTGAGATTCGCTGCCAGCAACTGTGTATCCGAGGCTCTCAACGGCGGATTCCAGACGTTGGATACTGATTTTCGCAGGCTCGCGGTCCACTAGAATGACACCATGCACGAGATTCACCTGCACATTTTGCACACCCTCCATGCGTCCCAGTGCTTTCTCAACGGACATTGTGCAGAACGAACACATCATGCCGCTCGCCTTGATCTGCACAAGTTTGCCGTTGCTCTCTGGTCTTGTTGGATTCGCTTCTGTCGTTTTCATTTGAATGGTTGACATTGTGTTACCTCGTTTTAGTTCATAAATCTTTGTGCAATGAAGATGGCTCCCAGGAAGAGCATCAGAATTCCAAAGGCTTTTTCCAGACGCGGTTGCCACTGGGCGATGCCTTTGAATTCTTTGAGCCATCCGGTAAATGTTCCCGCTGCAAGCAGTGGCAGTCCGCGGACGAATGCGAAGACGAATAGCAGTGCTGCCCCAAACCACGGACTGCCGACGCTCCCAGCGTAGAGCAACATGGCGAGCACAACAGGGATCGAACACGGACACGCAGAACCGACCAGTCCGAACGGCAGTCCCAGTAAGTAGGCACCTCCGATGCTGCTGACGCGGCGTTCTGGTGCATCGACGGCTGGGGCTTTGAGCCGTAGTTTGCCGAGCATTGTGAGACCAAGAAGCACGAGGACCACGCCGGCTACCAGATATCCGTTGCGTCCGAACAGCGGGGCCAACCAGGCACCAGCCCAGCCGAAGACCAAGCCATAAGCACCGAAGGTCGTAGCTGTACCGAACACAAACGCTAAACTGCGCGTGCCTGCTTTCCAGCGGCTGATGTCCGGTTCTCTCGCGACATAGCTCATCAAAGCGGGTGCCAGTGCAAGCACGGTCGGAGACAGCGCCAAGAGAAGTCCCGCTGACGCTGCAAGTGCAAACGCTAGCGGCGAGAATGACTCAAGCCTCGACAACTCGTCATAAATGCGATCCATGTAAGTCATTGTTTCCCCGCCTCTTCATCTTTTGATGAATCTTGCCGGGTCGGTTCAAACAGGACTTGCTGCGCATTGATGGTCAGATCGGAACCACGCTTGGCGACTTCACCGATGATGCTGACTTGTTGGCCCACACGATCTTCTGATAGACGCACCGGTGAAGTATTCAGATCAACGAAGGTCTCACGATCTCCGGATTTCAGCTTGAGCCAACAGCCACTCGATGGACACTGCTGCACAATCTCCCCCGTGACGTTCACCGTCTGACCAACCATTTCCTCAGAAAGCGAACCAGCATCGAGGACCGGAAGGTCATCGGTTGCCAATGCCTGATTGGCATCGGGCACTCGTTGGCTTGTTGATTGATTGGACGAATCACATCCGCCGCCAGCCAAGATTACTGCGATCACAACCGCGAATAACGCCATGGCAACCGTTTGAGAGCGAGTGTTGGTCGAACGCAATTTGTGTGTCATCTGATATCTCCCTGCCAATCTGAAATGGATCAATGGTCGGTTCAACAACCAGTGCTCACTACAGTTTACGGCACGTACCACGGTACGGAGTCAAGAGGGGATTTCAGTCTTTTCCACAAATCCGTCACATTCGCTGTGATGATGCTCACTTGCCGTTCTTCTGGCTGTCTCGGCTTCCACTGAGTGTCTCGATAATCGGGCACGATGACGACTCCCGTTGATGGCAGGCGCAATTCAACTCGTTCAGCGCCCCGCGGATTGCCTTGAGATCGCGAATTTTGTCGTCAATTTCGTTGAGTTTCGTCTCTACCAATCGGCTGGCCTTTTTTGATGCCCGACGCGGAACCTTGCGCAACGAAAGCAGGTCTTTGACCTCGCGCAATGAGAAACCAAGTTCCTGAGCACGTTTGATGAAGCGAATCAGGTCGACCGTCTCGGGAGGATACTCACGGTAGCCAGATGCTCGTCGTGGCGGTTCAGGCAAAATGCCTTCGCGTTCATAGAACCGTAGCGTTTCGACATTGACTCCGGCCTGTTCAGCAACTTCTCCGGTCTTTAGCGACATGGCTCACCTCGTGGAACTGATCGTTTTCGAATATTATCCACCATGCACTATGGTACGGAGTCAAGCAATACGACAGATGGAATTCCTACTCGTCAAGCGAGCTTGATTTCCGTAGTTGTCCTTACGTGGCCGCTATCGAGTTAATCTTCATCAGCAAATCTCTTCCAAACCGAAATGGCAGGCGAAACAGTTGGGCCTTCTGTCAAGAGTCCGAGCTAACCCTTGTCGTTTCGCGATTCGGCGAAAACCATGATCTACGATGGGAAACGCGTCAGCACTGCGCCTTGGGAGGCGATTAAGAAGTTGGAAATAATCCCACCCGGGCGGAAAGAGAAAGCGGGGTGGACGGTCGATTATTCTGCACAGCACGACAACTTTGCCGGGTCTTTGTACCTCGAAATGGCGACGATTTTCAGCGACTCGGCCATCGTCGGATAGACGTGAAGCAGGTCGATGAAGTCTTGCAGCTTGGCGTGGAACCGCAGGCCCATCGCCGCCTCGTGGATCACTTCACCAGCATTGAGGCCGACCATCGACACGCCCAGCACTTCATCCGTGCTGGCATCGGCGACCATCTTGATGAGACCCCTTGTGTCTCGGATCGCCCCGGCACGAGGTACGAGCGACATTGGGATTGTGTTACTCCAGCATTGGTGGCCTGCTGCTACAGCCTCTTCCTCGGTCATGCCAACTACGGCCACTTGAGGATCGGTGAAGATGCACCGAGGAATCACCCGATGATCGACGGGCCGCATCTCACCACTGGAGAAGGCGTTTCTTGCCGCTATTCCTCCGTCTTGACTCCCCACCGGGGTCGCCAGCTGGCTTCCGGCGTGCCGACCGATGACATCCCCGGCAGCGAAAATGTGAGGAACATTAGTTCGCAGAAACCCGTCCACTTCGATCCAGCCTTGTTGTGCTACGGATGCGCCTGCCTGTTCGATAGCGATACAATTCGTATTGGGTCGTCTGCCGGTCGCCAGCAGCAGTTTCTCGGCTCGATAGTCCCGCTGATCGTCACCGGCCGAAACGGCAGCAACAACCTCGCCGCCTTCGTGACGGACAGCTTGCACCGATGCTTCCAAAACGACTTGAATGCCTTCCTCAGAGAACACCTTGCCGATAGCTTGCCCAACTTCCGGCTCGTAGCCGTGGGCGAGCAACTGCGGGTTCCGCTCCAGAATCGTCACGTCCGTCCCGAAGCGGTGGAACATCTGGCCCAACTCCAGAGCGATATATCCGCCACCAATGATTATCAGGGACTTCGGAAGTTCCTTTATTTCGATCTCTTCATCAACAGTGAGCAAATCGCTTGTCAGATACGGCACCTGATCCAAGCCTTCAATGTCGGGAGCAACCGGACGAGAGCCGGTAGCAATCAGCAGCTTTTCTCCGCTGAGACGCTTGCCATTGATCTCGACCGTGTGAGCGTCAACGAATTGAACATGTCCCTGTTCGATGTGGATACGACCATCGATCAGGCTTTCGTACTTCTTATCACGATAACCGTGAACGACTTCGCCCTTTTGAGAGATCAAGGCCGAGAAGTCCAACTCCATTGGGCAAGGCTTGAGGCCGGGGTAGCGAGGATGGCGGGCGTCGTGCAGTAGCTTGGCCGCTTCGATCAGGTTCTTCGATGGCAGACAGCCTCGATTCACGCAAGTTCCACCGATGGTTCGTTCTTCCGTCATGACGGCAGTTTTGCCCATCTCCTGAGCCGCCAAAGCCGCTGCAAAGGCTGTCGAGCCGGAACCAAGGATGACTAAATCGAAGTGATGATTCATTATTTCTGCCTGTCGTGAGTTTCAATTGATGGTGTGGCAGTTGTTGCCGTCATGTCTTTGGTCTTGGATGCTTCTGACGTTTCTTGTGTTTTCAGAAGCTCTCCGGTGTATCCAGCCTTCTTCAACGTAGCCAGAATCTCTTGCTCAGGGATGGGCTTGCCGGATTCCACGCCGACAATCGCCTGTTTCTTCTCGTAGCTGACTTCGACGGCCACGACACCGGGCACTTGACGAATGGCTTGCGCAACCGTATTGGCACATCCCTCACAGGTCATCCCCTCGATCTTGAAAACGGCTCGGTTCATGCTCTCGGTCACGGCGGAATCATTGCTTGTGCCAAACAAGACGCCGACGTAGCTGGGAAAGAACAGAAAGGCAACCGCAAGCACGGTCACAATCCAGAGCATGGCCTTGTTCAAGGACATCATACTGAAGCGACGATTGCCGGTAGGTTCACAGCAGTCGTTTGCACCTCCGCCTTCCGTAGCACAGCAAGAGTCTCCTGTCGCAGCAGATTTCTTCGGACGGTAGGTGAAGTAGAACGCCGCAGCGAGAAACCCAAACGTAATGACGATGAACAACGGTCGATACGTTTCCAGCGTGGCGGCGATTCCTGCTCCGGACACACCCACGGCGAGCAACACCAACGGCAGCCAGCAACAAGCCGACGCCATGATTGCTGAAACGACGGTTCCGATCTTGGCAATTTTCTCACCTTTGTTGCCCGATGACTGTGCGTGTGTTGGCGTTTGACTGTCGGAATCGGCCACCGCCAGTTCTGCCTGAGCAACCTTGATGCCCTTTCCGACGCTGCCCAAGCAGCAAGAACCTGATGGGTTCTCGGTCTCGCACCGACAACCGAGGTCTTTCATCTTGGCCCGAATGTCTTCCAAAGCGATTGGCTTGCCCGTGGTAGCAATCTCATCCTTGATGCTGGCGACGGAATGGCCGAAGCAGTAGCAGAGTGGTCGGTCACCGCTTGTTTCTTTGACGCCAACCGGCACCTTCAGTTGCGACTTATTGAACACGGTGTCATCGTCTTCCGAAAAATACACAACGTCGCAATCTGTAGAATCGCAAAACCGCCAGCCGGTGTCACCTTCGATTGACGAACAGCCGTCGCTGTCAGATGAGCAGCAGGAATCACCTACCGACTTGAACTGTTGGGCGAACTCATCTTTGAGCAATGCTCCGAGAGTAACGGCACTCACTCGTTTCGCCTTGTTGCGGCAAACGGGACAGGTTGTCCGCTTGGATGATGTCAGTTCCGGTTTCGTCATTCTTGCCTCCCTCTGGTAGTTGATCTCTTCTTGCCGAATCAACGGTCTTCACCTATTATCGACCTTGCACCATGGTGCAAGGTCAAGTCCAATCGGAAAGTTTTTTCGCCTCGTGTCCTTGGGGGCATTACCAGCGTGCAAAAACGGCGTTTCGGAGGGTAACGATGGCAACACAGTACACAATCAGCCAACTGGCCAAAGCGGCTGGTATTCCTGTGACAACCGTTCGGTATTACGAACGCATTCGGCTGGTCGTGCCAGAGAATCGAAGCTCAGGAAACTACCGAATCTACGGCGATGAATCCCTCCAGAAGTTGCAATTCATCCGTGCCGCTCAGGCAATTGGCTTTACGCTGGAAGACATCAAGTCTCTGCTTGCGACCGAGCGCGGGGCGACGCCTACCTGCGGCAACGTGCAAGGATTAATCGAGACGCGATTGACCGACATTGAAGACAAGCTCAAGGATTTGCGGCACGTTCGCAAAGTTTTGACCTCTGCGCTCGTAAAATGTCAGCAACATCATAAGTCGGATCGCTGCCACGTCGTCGTGCAATTACGGACGAGCGAATGGATCGAAGATTCTTAATAGGGTTGAAGAACTGCGATGACGAACTGTTGCAGTTGCCGCTTTCCAACAATCCCTCTTTGGTTTCGACAGCCGCCACGAGGCTCAGTAGCGCGATTTGCTATTGTTTCGTCTGAGGTTCGCTCGACTGGAATGGTAGCGTCAGCATTCCAGGCAGGCGTTCGGTTCGATTCTCGTCACGAAAATTGTCGACGCCGATTGCCATCTGCTCATGGCCGTCTTGCGGCTCGGACACGTAAGTTCGGAAAAGATAGTCCCACCACGGAAGATTGAAGCCATAGTTGCTGTTTCTTTCGCGCCGAATGACCGAATGATGAACACGGTGCATGTCCGGAGTGACCAAAACCAGTCGCAAAATATTATCCAGCCCCTGAGGCATTCGAATATTGCTGTGATTAAACATCGACGATGCATTGAGCAGCACCTCAAAGAGGACGACGGCGACAGCGGCGGGTCCCAACGCAGCGACCACGGCAAGCTTGATTAGAGCGGAAAGAACAATCTCAAGCGTGTGAAACCGCAATCCGGTCGTCACGTCAAAATCCATGTTGGCATGATGGACCATGTGCAATCGCCACAGCCAAGGAACAGCATGGAACAACACATGTTGGCCATAAATGGCGAGGTCGAAAACCAGCACGCTCATGAATATCTCAAGTGCAGTTGGCCAATCCACGAGATTCAGCAGTCCCCATCCGTGTGATTGTGCAAGAACTGCGGCACCTACGGCGGTCATCGGCACCACGAGCCGAACCATAATTACGTTCAGGACGAGAATTCCAACGTTACTACCCCATCGCAAAGGTCGTTTCAAAGTTGTTTTTCGACGCGGCGCCAGCCATTCCCAAACGGCCATTGCGAACAGGACGCTGGCAAAGCAACTCAGTCGAATCCAGACTTCGGTTTGCTCGTTCACTGCTCGTTCCCCCATTTCGTGGTGTTGCACATTTCAAGCCGACTCGCTACAGTATTCGCATAATCGAATATCCGAATCAAGGGGGTAGAGGATGGGAGATGCAAAGTCGAGATCGAAGGCTGAACTACTGAAAGCATTTTCGCACCCGACGCGACTGGCGATCCTTAACGAGCTAATCGTGGGACCGAAGTGCGTAAGTGACATGGAAGAACTGTTGCCAGCGCGGCAGGCAAACATATCGCAGCACTTGTCTGTCTTGCGAAACGCGTGTCTTGTCGATTTCGCTCAAGATGGCATGCTTCGTTGCTATTATCTGTGTCGTCCCAACTTGGTCCGTGATCTTTTCTCATTGATCGACCGCGACGAACCAACCGTGACGCGAACAGCAGAGCAAATCAACGCGGACAAAGAGCGGCTGGCCAAGGCAATGAAGCGGCAGTCCCAGGCGAGCGTAAAGGGAACATCTAAGGGCAACCGTCGCAAAAAGGTTGTCCAATGAACCAGCGAGTCTACCTCGATTACAACGCCACGACTCCGCCGGCGAAAGAGGTTGTCAACGCGATGCAACGGTTTCTGGCGGAAGCCTATGGCAACCCTTCCAGCTTCCACTGGGCCGGTAGGCCAGCCCGAGATGCAGTTGAGACCGCTCGTTCGCAGGTGGCGGCACTCCTGTGCTGTGATGCCACAGGCATCGTCGAACTTCGCGATGCATTTTGGAAGTCTCTTCAGTCCATATTCGGCGATCAAATCGTACTCCATGGGCATCCCAAAGAACGATTGCCAAATACTCTCAATGTGTCCCTCGTGGGTCACATTGCCAGCGAAGTTCTTGGCGACATGCCGAATGTCGCTGCTTCCACTGGTCCTGCCTGCCATGCGGGGGTGACAAATTTGAGCCCGGTTTTAGCAGCCATGGGTGTCAGCCCCGAAGTCGGTTTGGGAGCAATTCGATTCAGCCTGGGGCGTTTCACAAGCCTGTCGGAGATCGAGGCGGTCGCAGAG
>JBDNIG010000782.1:0-7165 GCA_041688415.1 Rhodopirellula sp.
CCGTTCCAATGTGAACCGAGCGCACAGCTGCCCAGCGCACCAACTCAGCGACAAATGTTATTCGGAAAATTGGCTCGAGAACCTGCTAATTTCCGCCTCGATGAACGGAAAAACAGGGGCTTAAATTGTGTTAGAGTCAGGAATTGTGAATCGCTGTGATTGTGGTGGGGACGTGTTGTGCGAAGCGGGGGCGTCTCGTGCGAAGCGCACATCGGCTGGGACTCCCGACGGGCGGAGCCGTCGGTCGACAATAGGTGTCAACGGCGACGCTCGTGTTTGCCATCGAGTGATGAGTATGAATTGTGAATCGCTGTTTTGGGTGGGTGAGGCGTGTTGTGTGAAACGGGGGCGTCTCGTGCGAAGCGCACATCGGTTGGGACTCCCGACGGGCGGAGCCGTCGGTCGACAATAGGTGTCAATGGCGACGCTCGTGTTTCCTGTCGAGTGATGAGTATGGATTGTGTGATTGCCGTTTTGGGTGGGTGGGGCGTGTTGTGTGAAACGGGGACGGCTCGTGCGAATCGCACATCGGCTGGGACTCCGGACGGGCGGAGTCGTCGGTCGACAATATGCTCCTGACGGGCGGGGTGGACCGTCAAAAACCCTATCGACGCGGCAATTTGGGCAGACTGTGATGCACTCCGCAACCCGACAACGATAGCGATTGCAAATTCACAAGTGCAAATTGCGAATTGATTGCGAAACAGCTTTAAATCAAGGCTCAATTTGCAATGTACATTTTGCAATTTGCAATATCGGTCCGTGTCAGCGTTCAGTGACAATCGCGAGATTTTTGACGGTCCACGAGTGGAGTGGGTGACTGGGCTGGCGAAAATGGTGAGTACTGTTTGCAACTCGCTATGCGGCACATCGACGGGTGTGTGATTCATTGAAAAGTGAAAAATGAGAATTGAGAATTGAAAAACATCAAGTGATTGTGACACAATTTTGCATTTTTCAGTTCTCAATTTAACTTTTTCATTTCCCAGACCTCTGGCTCAACCTCGTAACAGAACGGCATCTGCTGAACTTGCTCACCAAGCCGTGATATTTGCCGACCAAGTGGGTGACTGGAGGGTTTTTGATCTTTGATTGCGGTGCGTGCCAAAAAGAAGGGATCGATGCCGGTCTGGTTCAGTCGTGGCGAAATTGAACGATTGCTCGTTCACTTTGCCCGCATCAATCGGCTGATGTTTTTGTTGATCGATGGTGCGGCCGCGGCACACGGGATGCCGTCGGTTGCGGATCAAAGACATCTGTTTCGACGAGCGGCATATCGTGGTGCGAGACGGCAAGGGCGAGAAGGACCGAATCACTTTTCTGCCGGAACAAGCGGTCGATGACCTGAAGCGTCAGATTGAGTTTGCGGTGCGGCGGCATCGCATTGACGTTCACGACGGTTTGAGCAGGTGTATTTGCCGTAGGCTCTTGCCCAGAAGTATGCCAACGCGTGTAAGGAGCTGGCATGGAAATGGGTGTTTCCGTCGCGGCAGCGGCGCCGTCGCGTTAGGCGAAGCGGCGCGGTCGATTGGCTGCGAGTCGGTTCAAACGGACGGGGTCCAGCCCTTGGCGTACTCACGGCCCCACAACTTCTGGGCGTCTGGATTGTCCTGGGGTTTGCCCGTTTTGGGGTCCACGTGCAGAGTCGAGCTGGTCCGATACGCCATGTTGCCGAGGTGGCACAGTAGCGTACTGCGGTGGCCTTCCGCGATATCCGCGTTGGCCCGTCGGCCGGTGCGAATGCAGTCGACGAATTCGGCGATGTGCGCGGTGTCGCCGCCAGCATCGCTCACCGTTTCGATCTCTTTATTGTGGTCATCGTACAGCGTGTAGCCTTTGCCGAGCACGACGATGCTGCCTTCGGAGCCGTGGAAGCTGACGCCGACTTGGCTGTCATAGGGGCCCATCGGTGACCAACTGATGCCTTCCCAAGTGATCGTTTTGGACTCGGGGAAATCGTAGGTCACCATCATGGTATCTGGGGTTTGTTGATCATCATCATAACGATACTTCCCACCGCCCGCGTTGACCCGGTTGGGATGCGTCACTTCCAGCCCCCAGCGGGCGAGGTCGAGCATGTGGATTCCGTTGTTCCCCAGCTCGCCGTTACCGTAGTTCCATTTCCAATGCCAGTTGTAATGGACCAAGTTATCAACGTAGGGCTGCCGTGGCGCCGGGCCCTGCCAGAGTTCCCAGTTGAGCCAATCCGGCACGGCGACCTGTTTGCCATATCCGATCGACGGACGTCGACTGTTGTACCAGGTTCGCGCATAAGAGGCTTTTCCGATCCGCCCGGACTGGACCAAGTCGATCGCCTTAATGATCGCGGGCCAACTACGACGTTGCGATCCCATCATGACGGTGCGGTTGTGTTTGCGTGCGGCCTCGACAGCCCACACACCTTCTTCGGCGGTCTGGCTGCAGGGCTTTTCGACATAGACGTGTTTGCCAGCCGCACAGCCCATGATGGTGGCGGGGGCGTGCCAGTGATTGGGCGCGGCAACAACGAGGGCGTCGATCTCCGGTCGGTCCAAGACCTTTCGAATATCCGTTTCGACTTGAGGCCGCTGCTTGGATCGCTCGGCCACCATTGCGGCGGCCTTCTCAGCCGCTCGTGAATCGACATCACAAATGCTGACGACATCGGTATCTGGATTCGCAATGAAGCCCTTCGCGAGCGCCGAGCCACGATTGTTGACTCCCATGATCGCAATCCGAAGTTTTTCGCCGGATGATCCGGCATCGCTCGACTTGGCGTTCTCCGCCATGCCCCGGCGAGTGACCATGGAAGCGCCGATTGCCGCCCCGGCCTGCAAAAACAGACGACGGTCGCGTTGATGGTTTTGATGAATGGACATATTCGACTCCTAAAAAGGGTAGTGGAAAGGTTATCAATTGGGTTGGATCAAGTAGGCGATCAGATCCGCCATCGCTTGCGTGTCGATCGCGGTCTCGAGGCCCTCGGGCATGAACGACTTGCCTGAATTGTGAAGCTCTTCGATCTCGATTCGCAGCAGCGTCTCAGGTGAATTGTCGGGCTGACGAAGCGTGACGCTGGTCGTGCCCTCGTCGATGATCATTCCCGCGACGACTCGATCGTCCGCGGTCAGGATGATGTAGTTGAGATACTGCGGATTGACTTCGCGGTTGGGATCGAGCACGGACGTGATCAGCGTCTCGGCTCCACGCGTCGCTATCGCCGCCAGACTGGGTCCGAGTTCGTGTCCGACTCCGTCGACGCGGTGGCAACTACTGCAGTTCTTTTTGAAGGCGTCTCGTCCACGCTCAACGTCCCCAGCCATGCTTAACGCGGCGCGATAACGCTCGACGACGGCGGCACGTGCGGCGATCTCATCGGGTGAGCGAGCGACAGCCTCCGTAAATGTATTGGTGTTTACCTTAGGAGATCCCGCATCCACGTCCCGCTCTCGAGCAGCAATTTGAGCGGCGAGCTGTTTTTCAAAATTCTCGCCGACCTGTTCGGCGAGTGATGCGTCGGACTGCAAGATTTTCGCCAGCGCCTCAGCCTCGTCTCCAATCGCCGTCTGCACCGCCGCTTGAATCCAACGATCGGCCGGATTGCGACGCAAAATGGTGACCAGTCCCACGGCACGGACTTCCGGATCCGCATCCGCGAGCGCGAATGCTAACTCGTAGCGAACGTCCATCGAGGGATCGGACGTCAACTCGGTGAATCGCTCGCGAACCTCGGAGACGTTCTGTTTCGTTCGCGACAATCGAACCGCGTGACGACGAACGTGGGCATTGGCATCACCGAGCCCGGCCATCATTGTCTCTTCGTCGAGTTTTTGCATCCCATCGAGGGCATACATCGCGTGCATTCGCCCCAGTGCTGATTCTTCGTTCTGGACCATGGCCCGTAGCAATGGCACGACCGTGAGATCTTGCCGTTCGTACAACAGTCGCGAGGCGGTTTCGCGATGCCACGCATTGGGATCGGCGAGTAACGCACACAGTTCGGCCGTGCTCATGAGTCCCACATCGTCGATTTTGCGAGGATGAAAATCGTCGGGCAGGATCCGGTACAGGCGACCGCGATTACGTCCGGATGTCAGGTCGAGGTGCTTCTTAATTTCAGCGGGCAGGGATGCGGGATGCTCGATGACTTCGAGGTACACGTCGATTACGTGCAACGATCCGTCCGGGGCATTGGCAAACTGTGCCGGTCGAAACCAAATGTCGGTCGAGGTCACGAATTCAGAATGATCGTCGATTCGGCGCGCGATGAATTCCAGTCCATTTTTTTCGAGGTGTTTGCGATGAATCAAGTTGCTACCCACGTCACCAACGATCGCCGTTCCTTTCCACTTGGCTGGCCACGCATCGCCACGATAAATCGTGACTCCGGTCGCACCGGTGAAGTACCCAGCGGCGCGTCCGCCGCCTTCGACCGGTCCCTTCGCCTGACCGGAAACCCGCAGTCGCGTTCGCACTTGACGCCACGGTTCAACCGGGCTGGTGCGATACACCTCGGCTTGCGGCCCGTCAGCGGCAATGGAAATTCGCGACGGTGGCGGTGAGTAATACGGGTTCATGGCGATATCACTATCGCGGTACATCACCTGTTGGATGTGATCACTATTGGACGATACAAATTTAGTACCCCAATCATCAAAAGACACGCCGTGTTGCGCCGCACCGCTGGTCGCTTCGAACTGATAAGTCTTGGGATCCAGTGCCAGATCACGCCCACGAATCTTCAGCCCAGGCTTGTCGCTGGGTGCGTGGGCGCTGCGAATTTCTCCTCCCACACTGCTGCAGGCGATGTGAATACGGTTATCCAGCCCCCAACGAAACGAGTTCAATAAACCCTGCACGTTGGAGATTCCAAAACCGGTGAGCACGCGTTGCTTGCGGTCGGCGACACCGTCGCCATCGGTATCTTTGAAGTACCACAGATCCGGTGCATCGCCCACAAACAAGCCGCCGTCGTAGGGAAAGAGTGCCGTGGGCCACAACAGCCCTTCTGCGAAAGTCGTGCGTTGATCGTAAACTCCATCACCGTCGAGATCACGCAGCCGCGCGATCCGCGACATACCGGCGTCGCGATCCTCGCTGTAGCCCAGCATTTCGCAAACAAACAATGCGCCAGACGCATCCCACTCCATCGCAACCGGAGTGGCTACCAAAGGCTCCGAGGCGATCAGTTCCATGCGAAAGCCGTCAGCAACATCGAAAGTAGAAAGCGCGTCGGTCGCTGCGGTGGGCGCAATCCTCGGCAACTCATCGGAATAGTCCGGTGCCTGAGCCAGGCCGGTCTGACAAACGATCACCGCAACGGTTAGAACGGCAGCGAGTCGGAGGGATTCGCCCATCGGCAGGTCGCCAAGACAATGAAGTCTCGCAAAGAGCGACCGTCGATGAGAAATGAAAAACGACGAATGATGCATGTTTAATAGTCCTGTCCCGAAGACAAATTGTTACTTTGATGTGATATTCTAGTGCGTCGAGGGGTGGTCATCTAGCAACACCCGCACACCGTCCATCAAGACGGTCTCGACCTCCGGAGCGACGTTCGATGCCGCTTCACTGGTTTCATAGCCGCCCTGTCCATACGCCTCTTCCGTTCCGATGTATCCGGGGCCATAGTCGCCATAGGCAGCCATGGCGACGTGCAGATCCGGACGCATCGCTTTGGCGGCGAGCTGATATTCGACGAACAACTCACCGGGCATGTACAGCACGCGGACGTCGCCGACACTGAGGCATCCCAATTCAATTGCGTGGCCACTTTCGCAGCGAAGGAGCCAAGCCAATTTGTGTGGTATGCCCAAGTTATTAACGCCATCCCATTTTGCAAGTGAGTCTAACAATTCCTCGCGAACGAGGTATTTCGCGACCGGTAAATGAACCGGTTCCGTGTTCCACTGAACGTCGTCGGGGGAAACTTCGAATTTCTCTGTGTTCTTAAACGCTTGACGCATGCCCTCGGCAATCCGACGAGCCAGCACCATTCGATTGGCATGCGATCCATCGTTGTATTTTCCCGCACCCAAATTTCCGCCCGCGCCGTTGAAATGCACGTGCAGCGTCTCAGGCATGTCCTGTCCGCGAATGAACCGAGCAATGCCGGGAAAATCGGGGCTCGGTATACCCATTCGATAATAGCTCTGCGGGTGGCAGGCGTAATACGTCAGCACAGCCACCGGTTTATCGCGGTTCCAAAATGACAACGAACTGAGTTCCGCATCGATCGTGCCCTCGGGCAACGCGCGAATCGCGGGATCCTTGGTCGCGGTATAACGAGTCACGGTGACTTTGCCGTCCTCACCATGGATGCGTCGGTTCGAGGCTACTTGTTTGATTTTCGCCGTGCCAAACCCGGCATGCGTGATCGGCTGCGCCGAATCAAGTGAATCTTTGACCGCGACTGCCAAGCGATCGATCACTTTTCTGGCGAAGGTGCCATCGTGCCCCCCCAGATCGGATGCGCCGATTTGATGCAAGAGTGACTCGGCACCGAAATCACTTCGCGGCGCATCGTGTTGATGCAGCGTATGAACGGCAACTCGTTTTGGCACGGTTCCAGCCGCCTTGGCGATCCGCTCGCGAAACGCATCCTGGCTTTGATTGCTGATCCCAATCCAATCGACCGCGCACAACACGATGGGCTGCCCCGCGCCGAGGAGCACGACTCCACGGCAACGCAGACCGAGTTCGTCGACACGCCGGACGCGATCATAAGCCATCATGAATCCCACCGGCGGCGTAGCGTCGATATCAAACCTCGCAATCGACAGCTGCGGTGCTGCTGCTTTCTGAGCGGCATCGCCTCCGGTCTCGGCAGACGCGGGCACAAGCGAAATGCCACACCATAAAATACTTAGGCAGATCCAGAAAAGGCGGCGCGTTGGCAGGAGGCTCTTTGTGTCGTTCGATCGAAACAAGTAAAGCTTGATCATCGAATGGATGCTCCAAAACACTTAGGTGGGGGAGGGGGGGGGCGGAAGGCGGGGCGACTGGTCACCCTTCCAAAGGTGACGTGCGTCGGTCGGTTGACAAGTATAACCGAACGGATTCGTCAGATGTGCTCACGCGAGAAAAAATGTTCGCCAAAACTGGAGCACTGCCGAGCTTAAGCACACGAGGGGAAATCCTTCGGCATCGCTTGGATAACCGCGTGCCCAACGGGCCGCGTTTCGCG
>JBDNIG010000783.1:0-3184 GCA_041688415.1 Rhodopirellula sp.
GGAATTCGCCGTCCAAACCGCCGAGGCGTGTACCATTGCGTTGGATTCGTGCGCCGAGAAATCGGACCGCCAGCGACTTCAGGAGGCCGAGGAAAACGTCACTGATCCATTTTTGCGGGAGCTCGCCCGACGACGGCTCGGGAAAGCACACCAAAAACAGGCACCGGAGAAGAGTGCGGCGATCGACACGGAGCTGCGCGAAGTTGTGGTGTGGCGACTGCATCGAGATCTATTGCAGTCTCCCACGCTGCACCACGAGCTTGCGTCATATCTACTGACACTGGTCGACGATCGCGACAGTAATTTCGACGCTCGGCTGCGCGTCGCGTGGTTGATGTGGAACGGGCGAACGGATCAAGGCGAGCGGTTGTTGCGTAATGCGTTGACGAAATCGGACCATCCCGCCGATCTGCTTGCCGCCGCCGCCTCGGCACTCGCTGCTTCGACCAAGCCCTCAGAGCTGAACCAGGCGGCGCGCCTCTGGCAAGAGCTCGCCGACGGTATCCCGGTATCCCATCGTTCACATCAGCGGGCAAAGGTGGAGAGCATCGCTTGTCTGTGGCGATCTGGAAAACGCAGCGATGCCCGTGCAGCCGCCGAATTGATGTTGCTGACGAACCCGCCTCAGGATCCCGGACTCACCAAACGACTGCTAGAATGGTCGTCGTGATGCAAAACGCGGTGATCTACACGAGGTGTCCGGTGTGGCGTATCATTGGTAGCGTTAGCGACAGCGAATGAATCAAGCGAGTAGCTACGTTCGCCAGAACGTGGATTCCACCGTCTGGCGACGGTAGCTACTTTGATTCGACGCGTTTTATTGTCTCGCTGTCGCTTATTACTGAGCTACACCATAGGAATCCGATTTTATGAACGATCAAACTCACATTTCGTTGCGATCACGATGGGCCGTAATCCCGTTGGTGACGGTACTCGCGACGTTGTCTTGTTGTATTACCGGCCCCGTTGCTGCGGACGACGCCAAGTCGAACGCCGCCGTCGCGAGTTCGGCTGAAAAGTCCGACAATGTATCCCATTGGCTCGATAAGCGGATCACGAAGGTGTTGCAGCTCTACACGTGGCTGCATGCTCACCCGGAGCTTTCGTTTGAAGAAAAGGAAACCGCTGGCAAACTCGCGGGTCTGTGGCGCGACGCGGGATTCGACGTCACCGAACACGTCGGCGGTTACGGCATTGTGGGCGTTCTGAAAAATGGTGACGGGCCGACCGTGATGCTGCGAACCGACTTGGACGCGTTGCCGGTCACTGAGCAGACCCCCGTACCGTACGCCTCTACGCGAACGGTGGCGCGTCAAGACGGCAGTAGCACGGGGGTCATGCACGCGTGCGGGCATGACATTCACATGACGAACCTGACGACGGTGCTGCAGTGGCTGGCCGAGCACCGAGACGCCTGGTCGGGAACGATGGTGGCGATCGGGCAACCCGCCGAAGAACATGGAGCCGGGGCCAAGGCGATGTTGGAAGATGGATTGTTCGAGCGATTTCCACGTCCCGATTACGCCTTGGCGATCCACGTCGCTAGTGATATGGCCACGGGACAGATCGGTGTTCGTCCGGGATTTTCAAAAGCCAATGTTGATAGCGTTGATATCACGATGAAAGGGCGGGGGGGTCACGGATCGGCGCCGCACACGACGATCGATCCGATCGTGCAAGCCGCTGAATTGGTGATGTCGCTGCAGATGATCGTCAGTCGCGAGATCGCGCCGATCGAGCCCGCCGTCATCACGGTCGGTTCGATTCACGGCGGTACCAAGCACAATGTGATCGGCAACGATTGCACGTTGCAGTTGACCGTTCGCAGCTACAGCCCCGAAATTCGCAAACAACTGCTCGACGCGATCCGTCGCCGAGCGTTCGGCATCGCTGCGACCTATGCCGCGCCCGAACCGGAGGTGCTCTTCAGCGACGGCACACCGTCGCTGAAGAACGACGCCGATCTCGCGGCGCGACTTCGCCCGGCATTCGCTCAACAGCTCGGTGCCGAGAACGTGCTCCAGAATGAACCGTCGATGGGCGGCGAGGACTTCAGTCGCTACGGAATCGCGGGCGTGCCGATTCTGATGTACCAGGTCGGTTCGGTCAGCCAAACGCGACTCGATCGGTTCGAAAAGCTCGGCATCCCGCCAGCCTCGCTGCATTCGGCGGTCTATTACCCCGACGCCGAGGAAACGCTCCGAGTTTCGATTCCAGCGATGGTTTCGGCCGTGTTGGAGCTGATGCCACCAGCACCCACGAACTGAGTATACTGGGCGATTTCGAGGCTGCACGCCCGACATGACCTCCGCATTTGGAGAGTCTTGGAGAGGCTGCGATTTTATTGAGGGTCTGCTGCGTAGCGACAGAAAGGTAACCCGACGCGTGAGCGAGGCGGCGTGCAATTCCTCGCTCACGCGTCGGGTTACCAAAAATTCACAGCCTCGCAACGGCAGCACTTAGCAACCGAAGACAGCCCGCAAGGGAAGGTAGAAAACATGGGAGTTCGTTTTGCTTGTCACGCGTGTGGCAAGCGATTGAACGTCAAATCGGAATTGGCTGGACGGCGGGGGATTTGCCCGGCGTGCTCAGTTCGTTTTCGCATACCAGCCCACGACACGCAGACGTCCACGCCGATCGACGCCAGCGAAGCTCCAGACGCGGATGGTTCGTCCGCCGCGACCGAGTCATCGGCAAATTCTTCGCGGCCTCAGCGACCTAAGAACGCACCGGCCGCGTCGGCGAGTTCGGCAACCACGGCCGCAAGCCGCCCAGCGGCGCAGCAGTCCCGCCCTCAGCAGCACGACGCAGAATCTCGGCAACCCAGCCTCGACGAAGTTCTTGGTGGGACGTCGGCAACCTGGTACGTGCGTCCGTCCAGTGGCGGACAGTTTGGACCCGCCGACGGTCCCACGCTCGGCCAATGGATTAGCGAAGGTCGCGTGGCCGATTCCGCGATGCTGTGGCGAGACGGATGGCCGGAGTGGCGAATCGCCCAGAACGTGTTGCAACGGCAAAAGGGCACGGAACAATCACGCGTCGAGCCGAACGCATCACCGGTTCCGGCCGCTCACTCGGCCGCACTGGTCGCACACTCGCCCGCACCGGTGACTCACTCACCCGGATCGGTGACTCCGTCGCCCGCACCGGTGACTCCGTCGCCCGCACCGGTGACTCCGTCGCC
>JBDNIG010000784.1:0-3637 GCA_041688415.1 Rhodopirellula sp.
ACTCGCATTCCGGTCTTCGTGTCGGGCCCGCCAAAGGTCATCGCGCCGCCGAGCAAAACCACCGCGGGATTGACCACCTGGGCCAACAATCCGATGGCGGCACCGACGTAGTGGGCCGTCTCGTCAATGACGCCTTGGCAGATCGCGTTGTTGGCGGCAGCCTGGTCGGCAATCTTGCGCGGCGTCACACGACCCGACGACAAACAGTCCGGCACCGCTGCTGCGGGTTGAGACGCGTACGCTGCTTGCAATCGCGCGATCACACCACCGGCTCCCGCGTACGTTTCTAAGTGGCCGCGGCTGCCGCAGGTACATGGCAAGGCTTCGTCTCCGAAACGAATCGCGATATGCCCAAGTTCGCCGGCGCAACCGTGATCTCCGCTATGCGGGTGACCGCTAATCACGACGCCACAACCAATCCCCGTCCCCAGCGTCACGAGCGCCAACGAATGCGTCCCCAGACCGCGCCGCGAATGCTCGGCAAACGCTGCTGCATTGGCATCGTTGACGACCATCGCTGGCACGCCAGCCGCGCCGGAGAGCAGTTCTAGCAGCGGTAGATCGAGCCAGCCGGGCAGGTTCACGACCTCCCGAAGTACCATCGCGGAGGTATCCAGCACGCCAGGAACCGCCAGCCCGACGCCGTGCAACTCCTCGTCGCCTCCGAGCGATCTCAATTGCTCGGCGGCGAACTCCATCGCGAACGCGAACACTCGCTCGGGAGTCCCCAGCGGTGGGGTTGGGGTCGACGCTTGTGCCAGAATCTGACCGGTATCGTCGGCCAAACCCAACTTGACGTTCGTCCCTCCGACATCGATACCGAGGTAGACTGGCACCTGTGCATTTGACGTTTTAGGACGACTAACCGAGACTGCGTGCTGGGACATCGGTGAAATGGCGAGCGCGATCGAAAAGAAATAGAGTGCCGGATACTGTAACCCAAACGTCGGCCGATGGACATTCACCAAAAGGATTCGGTTTTTCTCCTCCGGTGGCCTAATAATGCACTTTCTGAACCGATCCGATAGGCCGGTTCCGCCCGCTCGTAACTGGCTTTGGCGCGGTTTCAATCGGATACCGCCCCCATCGATGGTTTGACAATGGTAAGCGTCGCAGGGCAGCTTGAACCAATTTCGGTTGAAGAACATTTGATTGGCGAAGCGGCTTCGGACGTCCAATACGAATATGCCGACTGCCGTGCCTACGCGATGGCGGGCGTCAGAAACCTGCCCAACCGGATTGCATCGTGTAGGCACGGCAGTCTGAGTTGAGTACGACGAAGTCAATCACTACGCGTCCGCCGAGTTTCTTCGGCGAGCGGTAGCGATAGAATCGTCTCAAGCTGAAACGAAACACGGGTTCGTGCCGTGACGGGAGTCACGTGGTCGTGAATCGCAGCTTAGACGAGGTCTTTGCGAACGGCCCACACGGCAGCTTGCGTGCGGTCGGAAACACCGAGTTTACGCAAGATGTGTTGGACGTGCTCTTTGACCGTTTCGTAGCTGATACCGAGCATTTTGGCAATTTCTTTGTTGGTCAGGCCCAACGCCATTTGCCGTAACACTTCGCTTTCTCGCTGGGTCAGGGGCACATCAATGTCTTGGCTCATCCGCGGAGTCGCCAAAGCACCGGTCACGCGACGCAATTCTTCCCGCGTCCACGATTGCTCGCCCGCGAAGCAGAGATTCAGAGCTTCGATCAACCGCTCGATCGGTGCCGATTTGAGCACGTAGCCGGCAGCACCGAGGGCCACCGCACGGGCGACGTAAGTTGGGTTGTCATATCCCGAAAACAGCAGGATGGGCAGATCGGGGTGATCGAGTTTGATCCGACCGAGCGTATTCAGGCCGTCCCCACCCTCCATGCGGATGTCGAGCAGGATGGCATCGGGAACATCGTTGGCAACAAATTCGAGCGCTTCAGCGGCTTTGGTCGCTTCACCAACAATTTCGATATCTGTTTCGCTCAGCGCGGCGCGCGTTCCCAAACGCGAGATGGCGTGATCATCGACGATTAAAAGTCGTTTTGACATGGATTCAATCCAATTTACAAAGAATAGTGGTATAGTGGGGGGTGTCGTCTAGCTCATTAGCTGCAACCGGAGGCGAGTCAGTTCCGCTCACCGCCCGAATCGATCGAGCACGAAACTCTACCCCAACATGGTAGCAGAGAATCGACCATTAGCGGCGTGCCATTCATTCCAGAAGACAGTTCCTCAGTCGGTTGATCAATTCAAAAAAACCGATTCGTCCTCCGGAAACAGTACATTTCTTGGTAGAAAGTTCTTCCCGGAAAAAAAAATCTGCGTCTTTCTGGTAGGTGGGTTTCAGCCACTCAGGTTGACTTAAGCATTATACCCCATAGGTCTGGCGGGGGATATCAATTTCGCTAAAATCGCGGCAGTACTGTTGTCCAGTCGTGCCGAGCGGGCAGAACGGGAAAACTTAACGATAGGAGCTGAAAATTGCGGTAAATCGGTCGCAAACGAGCGGTAATTGGCGTAGATTGGGCAGTAGCAAAGCGAGTAATGAGCGTGACAAAAGACCGATCGGTTCGGCATCCGCAGAAAAAGCAAGGATCGCTGGCAACTCAACCGGAGCAGGAGTGACGTGATGGCGAAGGGATTGTTCACTCAGGGCATGTGCATCCTGTTAAAGCAACCGCTGCTTATCGAGGAAATCCAACAACGATTGCGTTCCTGGGAACTTCTCGCTCGACAGGAGTCCGACGATGCCGAGGCCCCCGAAACACTAGTTTATGAATTTCGACCGGATTGTGGTGGACATTTACTGGTGACGCCGACATTGGCGCCGTGGCCGGACGATATGGGAGACCCTGACGAATCGCCGGAGCGGTTCGTTGCCTGGTCACTTGGACAATATGGTCCACTGGCATTTCCAGGTGGTCTCGAACGGGCTGCGGCGCAGTCTTGGGGCTGGGATGGGGCGGCCGAAGCCGTCCGAGAACACACCGCACATGTACAGTTGCTGATCAGCTACGTGCTTGGCTCGGACGAGGAGGACGATGAAGATCTGCCGTTGGTGCCCGATGACTACGACTCAATCGCCGAACTGCAGGCGTTGACGCGGGCGGCGACGGCGCTGCTCGAATCACCCGCCGCATTATGCTATTTCAATCCGGGCGGTGAAATTTTGCGGGACGCCACGCTGCTCCGCCAAGGCCTCAATCACGCATGGAGTCATGAACTACCGCCTCTGGACATGTGGACCAACGTCCGCATCTTCACCGAAGACGATGGCTGGCTCGTGATGGACACCGTCGGCAACGGTCAGTTCGATTTGCCGGACATGGAAGCGGTGTGCCGAACGGACACTTACAAGCCTGGGGATATTGAGAACTTTCTCCGCCACGCGACGCTCTACTTACTCGCCGGTGACGAAGATGTCTGCACGGGCGACACCGCCGACGGCCCGGGAGACATCAGTTGGTCGGCGATTGAATGCGGCACGTCGTTATCGGATCCGCCTCGCCCCACGATTCGCTGGATCCCGGACGATTCCTCTCCTCCACCGGAGTATCTACTCGATCCGGGAGACGAGGAAATCGACGACGATCTCGACGATTTGCTGGACGACGATGGCGAGGGTTTTCTCGAAGACCATGAAGTTCGAGGCGG
>JBDNIG010000117.1:0-6448 GCA_041688415.1 Rhodopirellula sp.
GTGACGTCGATTTAATTACTGACGAATCCACCTGTAGCGGAAGTCGCCAAGACTTTCGTTTTCCAGCATTCCCGAAGCTCTTGGCGAGTTTCGCTACGCAGTCATTCAATCGACGTCCCGAGGAACATAGCAAACGCACGAGAAAGATTCGACCGGTGGCTACTCTGAAAAGGGACGCAGGATGGCGGGGAGTTGGCGGTAGAGGAACCGCGGCATCATGCTGAGGTAGCGGTCCGAGACGGGGTCGTGCGCGATGAAGATCGCCGTGTCGGCATGCTCGGCGGCTTCACGGATTCGCGTGAGGATTTCTTCGCGTCGCGGCCCCAGTTCATCGCCGATCACCAAGAGTGGCATCCGGTCGTAGGTGGCGGCCGTGCCGACCCACCAATGTTTCGCGTCGGCGACGCGAGCTTGCAGCCCCATTGGAGCGAGCGTCTTGGCGAGCATTTGGCCCGCGGGCTGATCAGCATAAGGCAGCACGAGTTGTCCCGGCGTCAGCCGGCGTTGGCGGGCGTCGTCCCAGTTCACGACACAGGCCACTTGATTGACTTGAGAGGTTCGCCGGAGTAGGCCCGCCAGCGTGATCGCGGTATCGAGCTGCGGGCCGGACTCGCCGTCTTCGACCAGCGGCCATTGTTCGGTAAACGCTTTTAACGGCGGGTTGGCCGCATCCTCTTTCGTGCGCAAAGCGTTTGCCCGGATGGTCCAGTGCGATATCGCGGATTCGGGTAGTTTGGCATCAAGGCCACGGGCTAAACGCAGGCAATCGGTCACCAGTGCCCGCAGGTTGAGTTGCTCCCGCTCGTTCCACTGCGGGTCATTGGCGAACTGATCGACGAGTGTCTTTGCCGATTCTTGCTCCGTCCCAAAATCCTCCGTGTCGAGCACGGGGTTCATCCGTGCCCGCGCATCGGCGATTGCCAGGGTGAGCAAAACTCGCGTTTTCTCCTGCTCGAAAACAACGCCGGCTTCACTCGCGATGGCATCCATCAAGCTGTCGATCGGTTTCAAGCTGGGTTTTGGGTCGCGAACTTTTTTCGAAATCGAAATGCCAGCTAGATCAAGGGTGAACCAATCGATCTGAATTGGTACCTGAGTCGCTTCGCTGCACACCAAAACGAAGCTGGCCAGCGGATAGCCGTCAGTTTGAATCGCGATACGCATTTTAAGAGCGTTGTTAATATTCACGTCCGGCGGCGGCGTGGCCAACAGCATCGGATCGAGCATCGCGTCGGCGGCTTGGTCGATCACCAAATCGTCGGCCAAGGCAGTCGCCTGGATGACCGGTGGCGCATCGGGAGCGTTCCCAGGCAAGTTCAGAAGGTCCACAAAAGAGGCGAGTTCGGGCGGCAGGTCCGTTAACGGATCGGCTGCGGGTTCGTCGGTCCGCCCAGGCACGACTCGTGTGTTGTTCGTCTTGGGATGTTTCGTCGTATCGTCATCCAGGCCAGCGAGCACATCGATCGGCAATAGGTCCGCTGGGATAACCGCATCGGCGTTCGGGTCTGTCGTCTTGGGCGGCGACTGGGTAGCGTCGTCGGCTGCGTCTGGGGTCGTTTGTTCGGATTGTTCCGCCTCCGATGTTGGTGCGTCCGCGGGATCTTGGGGCGCCGTGTCGGGAGTGTTTGGCGAAGGATCGGTCGCCGCATCTTTCTCGTTGGTGGACACCGGATTTTCCGGGCCCGCGTTTTGATCCTGTTGTGAGTTTTCGGCGATCGTCGGCGGCGACTTCGAACCGCTTACCGACCACATCACTAAGATGGCGACGACCAGCAATGCTCCAGCGATCGCGATGCCCAGGAACAGCCGCTGGCGAAATTTCCGCGTCGATTCGCTGGCCCAGTTCGTGCTGGTTTGCCAATCCGCGGGAACTCCTTGATCGTCCGTCGATTCGGTTCCCCGAGCGGCCTGCCGACGGCGCGCATCCGGTTCAACCGGCGGTGCCGCGGTGGAGAACCCGCCGTTGGCATGCGTCAAACCGGCTGACGAGGCGATGTCGTCCTCGTCGAGCAAATCGCTTTGCGTGATCTCTTGGCTATCGACCGGATCGCTGCCCGCGACCATCGGCGGACGCGCGTGCGCGCTCGCCACGGGTGAGTCGCCATTTGGCGGATCGGCCGGTGGAGGTGCGGCGGGGTCGGGCGGGGTTGTTGAGGTTGTTTCCGGTGCGTCGATTTGCACCATGGATCCGCAGCGTGGACAGGCCACGATCGTGCCGGCTAAAGCCTCATCGGTCACCCGCAAGCGACCATGGCAACTAACGCACTGAACAACAAACGGAACAGACAATGGTTATTTACCGCCCGCTTCGGCAATCATGCTGGAGACTTCCGCCGTGACGAGCGACGCTGGCAGCGCGTAGCTGACGACACGTCCGGCACGAGCGATATTAATTCCGATCACGTGCCCTTCCGTATCGAGCACCGGGCCGCCGCACTGTTCAGGGTTGAGCACCGTGTCGTGCTGGAGGGCACGCTCGAATCCTGACAAGCGAACATTGCGGGCACCATTGACTCGCGCATCGTTTTCGGATTCCTGCATGACCGCAAATTCGCTCAACTGCGCGGGGATATCGACTGTACTGCCGTCCCGTTCGATGGTCAGCCGGACGACTTCGCCGGGGAACATACTATTGAGAGTCGAGACGACGATATCGACGTTGCTTTGGATATGGCCGTCGATGGCGATAATACGATCGCCTTTCTCCAATCCAGCGTCATCGGCGCCGCTATGCGGAATGATACTGCGAACGCGAGCGCCGGCTTCTTCGATCCGTTGCAGGGCGATCCCTAGGCGTCCCTGATGCCCAACTTTGCGCGGCGCCGCTCCGACGACACCAATCCCGATGACACGTCCGGTGCGGTCGGGGCTGACCAGGAAACTGCCGATCAAGGGGACTACCGAATTGAAATGGACTGGGCGCAGCGATTGGTTAACGGTCTCGGCATCTGCCTGGACAACCAGCAACGCCAGATCACTGGCTCGACGCACCGCTGCCACTCGCGCCGGCAACAGCTGACCGTCGGCCAAGCGAATGCGGATTGGATCGCCCGACAACTCACTGCGTTTGGTCAAAACGTACACGTCTTGCAGGTCGGTCTCCTCCGTTGTCGCAGCAGGTACGGGCTCCTCGATCGATGCGGTCTCGCGATTGACGACGGTTCCGAGCGCGACGGGTCGGCCGCTACTGATGATCTCGACGACGCTGCCCTTGAGTTCTCCGGCGATGGGTTGGACGAGCTGCATCATCGCATTGCTGTCGCGGCGGTGAATCACGCGGTCAACCAAACGCTGATGCAACCACTCGGGAATCGGCGACGTGTCCTGTGCCTTGACTGGGGACGCCGCGAAAATCACGACGACGGTCAATAGCAACATGACGCCGTGGATCAGTCGCCAGCCCTCGTCGGTGCTGGCGGATGGATGATTAGGATTATTCATTGGCTCTTCCAATTTCGACGACAACTTGAACAAGACTGCCCGCACGCCGCAACCATATCTTGATACGTTCACCGGGCATCGTATCGGCCACCGCGTTCTTGAGTGATTCGAAATCGGTGATGGGCACGTCACCAAATCGTTCGACCACGTCACCTTTTTCGATGCCAGCGTCGGCCGCGGGAGACCCCGGGTAGACGACCTTGACGTTGGCGTCGTCGATGCCGTTGCCCCTGACGCCTAGCACGGGCTTGAACCCCGGCAGGTACCCCCATGATTCGCCCTGGCTCATGCGGTTCCAGGAGTCATCATCACCAAAGTGATCAATGGGCACGTGCAGGTTGTCCGCGACGTCATTGCCGATGCGGCTGTGCACGGCAATCAATCGACCGGCCAGATCAAACAGTGGCCCGCCTGAATCACCACCAATCAGTGCGCAGTCGGTATCCAAGGAATCCTCACGCACGTCAAGAATCCGACCGACCCGCGTTACCATGCCCCGCTCACGGTCATACCCACCGGGGTGCCCCGTGGCGATGCACCACATTCCGCTGCGTAAATTCTTGCTCTTACCTAGAGTCGCGTGCGGCCACGGTTTCCCACCATTTTGACCGGGATCGATTTTGATCAGGCCCGCATCGACGTGGCGATTCATCCCGCGGGTCGTGGCGGTGACGGTACGCCCGTCAGCCAGAGTTAAGACGGCGGCTTTCCCGGGCCGCATGGCCACATGTGCGGCCGTCAATACGTATCCACTATCCGTCACGATGACCCCGCACCCTTGCGCGGGACCAATCTGCACACTCACGGTACTCGAGGCCGCCCGCGCCGCGACCCGCTGGGTTTGCCCTTGGAGCAAGTGAAGCATGTCGAGAGATTCCGGAACCCCGCCGTGATCGAGCAAGCCTTGCAGACTCGCCGGCGGCTCGACCCAAGTATCTCCATTGACGTCTTGGCGACCATCGGCCGGGCGAGAATACTCTTGACTTCCTGATTCATCGGGCAACGCCTGATCTTGGGCGATTGCCGGCGACACCAGTGCCAACACGACCGCTAGTGTACCGCACCAGGCGAGTCGCCGGCGGGCGTTCGTCCCGGTTTGAGAAGTTTCTAATTTCACCCTGCCAGTCCTGTCGCAAAAAAATATCATTGATTCGATACCATCCGTGCACGCACTTTTCAGTATAGGAGCATGCATAGGTGCTCCGTTATTGTACCCTCTGCATCCCCAGTCGCCCACTATTTTGGGGCGAGATGACCGTAGAAATCGGACCCGTCTGCCATGACAAAAACCACAATCGTTTCACCTTGCCACCCACCGAGCCTGCTGATTGTCGGCTGCGGACATCTCGGGGGGCGCGTGGGGCAAAACGCGAAATCACTCGGCTGGTCCGTCGCGGCAACCACGCGAAATCACATGGACACGCTCGCCCAGCAAGGTTTTCATCCATTTCGATTCGATTGGAACGACACTCGGGATCTCGAGTCGATCTCGCAAACAATCGAAGATTATCACGTCGATCGCATCCTGATCTCGGTTAGTTACGATCGAAATAGCCGTGTGGATCGGTTCCACTCGCAGGTGGGCGGTTTGGTGCGATTGTTGCAGCGGATTCGCAGCACGTCGGAGCAGTTCAACCGAAACGTCCCGGATATCTGTTATATCAGCACCACGGGCGTCTATCACCAAACCGGTGGCGTGTGGGTCGATGAGCATTCAACCACCCGGCCCACGCGGGAGGGAGGGCGGGCACATTTGCTTGCCGAAGCCAAACTGCGCGGCTGTTTGGGGCATTCTCCTTGGACCATTTTGCGATTGTCGGGGATCTACGGCCCCGCCCGTGTGCCCCGCGCGACCGACGTCCGAGCGGGGCACCCGATCGCTTCGCCGCCCGACGGATACCTGAATCTCATCCACGTCGACGACGCCGCCGCGGCTGCGATCGCGGCATTGTCGTGGGCTGACCACCGCGATGTAAACGTGAAAACCACCCAACGCGAGCGTCTGTACGTGGTCAGCGATGATCGACCGGTGATTCGACGTCAATTCTACGACGAAATTGCACGGCAAACCCGTTCCCCCGAGCCCACCTTCATCGCGCCGGCGGGTGACTCTCCAGTGCGGTATCGCGGCGAAACGGACAAACGAATCTGGAATCGTCGCTGCAAACGGGACCTGGTGCCCCAGTTGCGCTACCCCACGTATGTGGAAGGCTTGCGAGCGATTCTGTAGCTACCGTCGCCAGACGGTGGATGGAGCGACGAAAAACGCTACTCGTTCGACCACGCTCTGGCGAGCGTAGCTACGTTGGCTTGGGCTTGGATCAGCGTTGTTTTTCCCGCTCCGCCTGACGGGCGGGGAAGTCCACGGTGACGAGTTTTTGGTTGGGCTCGTCCCAGGCGTATTCTTGGTAGTAGGGCAGCATCGACAGGTGAATGCCATCGGGTTTACCCGGCTTGATAATCTCCGCCATGAGCGTGTCGTGGTCGAGCGGTTTGGGATCTTGGATGCTCTGGGCGTTGCGAAGCTGGATCGTCTTTTCCACCGACATCCCGCCCAATTTGCCGACGGTCGAGCGATACGCACCCGCGCTGGCTTCGAGTGGATTGGTCGCTTCCACTTTGGTGCTGGCCAAGACGCCGCCGTCGGCGAGTGCGGCCTCGAGATCGAGCACGTTCTGCGTCGTCTTGCCGATCGTCTTTCGCGGGGTGGCTTCCTCCGCCGTGGTCCCCGCAGTGGTCGATTCGTTCTTTTCCGCCGTGGGCGTCGATGGCATGCACCCGATGAGGGAGAGCACTCCTATCAAGGTGGTCACGAGAAATGTCGTTTTCATCCGTCGTTCTCCAGTTTTGGAACGTTGCTAAGCAGATACTGGGAAATATTTCGGTGGAATCGACAATCATAACC
This sequence comes from Rhodopirellula sp., assembly GCA_041688415.1. Lineage (GTDB taxonomy): Bacteria > Planctomycetota > Planctomycetia > Pirellulales > Pirellulaceae > Rhodopirellula. The sequence goes on from JBDNIG010000117.1 coordinate 6,347, forward strand.
CGACGCGTCAGCGAGGGATTCACGCCGCCATCCCTCGCTGACGCGTCGGGTTATGAAAACGTGGCACTCAGTGATGCGGAATGAATTTCCCAAACCTGCTTA
>JBDNIG010000785.1:0-13750 GCA_041688415.1 Rhodopirellula sp.
CGGGTCGGTTACATTTCCAAGCTGACTGACGATCGAAGTGGAGCGTTCCATCGAGATATTCCAAGGCGACTGGATTCGCCTGGCAACTGTCATTCAGCAGCCCAAACACGAATCTTCGCTCAGTTTCCCATATTACCTATCATGGCGCAATCGCCCTGGCCCTCTGGCACACCGCCGGCATCGTTGACGGCAAGACAATTCCCGGTCGGGGTTGGGTCGTCACGAACGACGCGTTCATTGAAAAGGTCCGCAACAAGGACGACCAGTGGAACACGACCTGCACCGCCGCTTATGGAGACCGCCTGGTCCAGACGCTCAACGGATTCTGCACGTCAGATATCGTCGACGAAGCGAGCGAAAAGACGGGCAAACTCGGCCTGCAAATGCACGGTGGCGCCGACTGCAAAATGTTCTTCAAAAATTTTGAAGTCATGCCCATCACCGCCGACATGACGAAACTCATCGAGCGGAAGTGAGTCGCGTTGAGATAGAGCTAGTGTCGATTGCGGGACATGCAAACAAGTGCACGATCCAGACCAACTCGGTGCCGATGTCTCTCGTGAAGCTGGCGACGAAACTAGCAAACTAGTGGGGCAGAGCATGTTTCCGGGGAGATTGACCCTGCCTGCAAGAGGGGGTTGGCGGGGGTAGCTTTTGCAGTAGTTGCCTGGAGATGCGAGGTGGGTGATGCCCCCGTCTGTGGTAAGAACTTCGACCACCGAAAAGTCTGGATTGAGGAGTATTTGCAACAATTCGCCCCACATTTTGGACTCGACCTGCCCGCCTTTATCGATTCTTTCAAATCATTTTCATTTAATTTCGGCTCATCCCCCGACGTGGTCGCGACTTGGAGTGATGAGGGGGGTGGCCAGACGCTGACTCATGCTGTGCCCACGTCGCCGCAAAACGGATGGTTCACCGATGACGCAGATCCAGTCGATCGCGGGCTGTCCGATCAAGCGAGCCGAAATCCGCAAGCGACTGAGCAGTTGCACTTGGTGGATGCGGTTGATGAACCTGAGGTCGCCAGCGAGACGGTTACGGTTGCAGACGACGGTGGGGAGGCTCACGACGGGCGGAGCCGTCGGTCGACAATTGTAGCCAGACGGCTCCGCCCGTCTGAGCTGAGTACGCGCCCGGATTCTCGCGACGGGCGGAGCCGTCGGTCGACAATTTTTGGCGATGCCGGTCGAGGACTATTCGGAGCTGTTTGCCTACCCAATCACACGTTCGCTTTGGAAAACAAGTTTTAATGGTGAGCGGGGATTCGTGATACCGAGCCATCCGCTCGATCCAAACGTCACGTCGAGCAAGGTATACGTCAGGCGGTCAATCGCGGTTGCTTGCGAGCGGAACCTGAGAACATGTTCACAACGGCAACAACAAACAACCAAGTGATCAGATAGAAGACGCACAACCCAATCGTCACCCACCACAAAGGAGAATCCTTCGGCACGACTTGCAAGACCATCTCGGCAACTGGATGATGGATTGCGTAGGCGACTAAGGCACTCTGTCCGAACAAGGTAAACAGACCTACGCGTAGGGTCCCCAAATCGCATAGCAACACAAAGATTGCGTAAACCAAGCAGGTGAAACCGATGGAAAACCAGACGAAACTCTGGGTGACCACGCGTTTGTCCATCATCCAGTAGTTTAGTTTCCGCTGGTCGGTTCCCGGCGGCTCGACAAAAGGCATTTCCGCCAACAGCGAAGTCCAAGGCCGGTTTTCCGCGTTGCTCCACGGTGGGATTACGGGAGACGCGGCAAACTTGTTATCGACTTCACTCTCCAGCGAAGCGTGATACCCGTCGCGAACATCGTAGAGCGTCGTCAGGCAGGAGGCGGCGTAACCGACGCCCATCAAAACGATGCCCCAGACAACGAGCGTCGAGGCGGCACGACGCACCGTTTGAGTCGACATCAGATCGTACGTCAACGTGCCCGCAAGCATCACCACGGCCCAACTGATGATGCCGAAACAGCCCCCATCCCAGGCGCGGCGACCGGTGGTTCCCAGCAGCTCATCGAACCAATTGGGTTGACCGTACACAAACCAATAATTGAACCAGCTTGAGAGCGCAATGTGACTGATCGACAACCCGATCGCAATCGCCAGCCGCAGCCGCCATGAAAGTTCAATCACCGGTAGCAACAGCAATTGAACGACACCGATGATCGCCAGCACTTCCCAGAGATCAGCCTTTAACATCTCAGCGGCGAACGATTGCACCGCAGTGGCATCCATTTCTTTCCACGAATCGAAACTGCTGCCCAACCCATAGAGTACCAACGACAACATCACCAATCCCAATGAACGCCGCGTGAGAGCGAGCCAAACCGATCGGCGCCCTACTTTGGGAATCTTTCGCAGCACCGATAACCGGTATGAGAAACCGCAAGCGAACAAAAATCCCGGCATGATCGAATCAGCCCAACTGAAGTGGGTGTTGTTGTGCTTGAGCACCTGATGCGTGACCGCAAGTCCACCGAGGAAGTTCACGACAAACATTCCCGCGACCGCATAGCCACGAAATTGATCCATCGAAACAACACGCGACGTTGGCGAAAGCGGCGGCGAAGCACTCGCGGTTGATACTGACATGCGGCATCCTTCAAAAGTCCCGAGGGGCGGGTAACAAAATACAAAACAGTGAATTCGCGATCACGTTAAGCAGGTTTGGGTAATTCATTCCGCATAACTGAGTGCCCGGTTTCATAACCCGACGCGTAAGCGAGGAATGACGACGTGAATCCCTCGCTTACGCGTCGGGTTATGATTATCGATTCCAGCGAAATATTTCCCAGTATCTGCTTACAAACGGAGAAAGATTTTCTGCTTTTCCAGACTCCGGACAAAGGTCCACGTGATCAAGAAAAACAGGAACAAGCCCAACGTGACGTACCAGCCGGGTGAGTCTTTGGGAATAAACGGTTTCACCGCCATGCCAACCATCTCGTGCAACACGTACGCCGCCAGCGCGTTGGTACCAAAGGTTTGAAAGAACGACCAACGGAAGCGGAAATAATCGCAAGCGATGTAAAAGAGCAGGTAGACCAACACCGACACGCCCGCAGAGAAGGTCGTATAGGAAAGCGTCCCGCCGCGTTGGCTCATCATCCAATAATTCCACTTGCGATGCTGCTGCTCGGGAGGCTGAACGAAAGGAGGTTCGGCCAAATAGTCACTCCAGTGTTCGCCCTGCGACCAACGCTCCACGCGCGTCGCCGAGGGCAGCACGGGGTCGACGGCTAGCTTCGATTCGCTCGGTGCGACCGCGTGCGAGGACGGCGACACATCGTACAACCGTGTTCCACAAGACATCAAATAGCCCAAAGCCATCAGACACAGTCCCCAACGCAACAGTCGCCTCCACGGAGCCGCGCCGGCGTTGGCGACGATCGCGTCACAGGTGAAGGTGCCCATCATCATGGGGACCGTCCACGTCAGGAAAGCCAAGGGGCCACCGTCAATAGCATTGGGACTGCTGTTGACCCATTCGTAATTGAACCAATACGAAAGCCACACGTGCAGGCCAGCGCTGCCGAGCATCCACAGCCACCGCACTTTGGCGCCCGCGGCAATGACCGGCAATAACCACAGCGAAGTCACCGCGATATGCATCAGCGTTTGGAACCAATTGCGTTTGAGCAACTCCGGCAAGATCCCGCTCGGCCCCAACGCCACCAATTCTGACCACGTCGCGGCCGGGGGTGAAACGTTGTAAATGACCAACGATACCAGCATCAATCCCAACAAACGCCGCACCATCCGCAGGTTCGCAGCGGCCGCACCGTCGCGTTTCACGCGGTGCCCGAAAGTGAGCCGGAATGCGAACCCAACGGCAAACAAAAACTGCGGCATGATCGTGTCGGCGTAGCTGCAATAATCGTGGTGATGTTTCAGAACGGCCGGTGAAACCGAGAAGCTGGCCAAAAAATTGACCAACAACATACCGGCTACCGCGTAACCGCGAAACTGATCAAGCGACAGAATACGTTTGCCGCCCACGGTCTTTTCAGCGATCGCCGAAGAGGAGTCCATTGATACCGCCATGATTGCGGGTTCCGCCAGAGAAAAAGGATTGTCCACGTCGCGTTACAGAATCGAAGCATCAAAACGCAGCATTGGTTCATTGACGGATGCAAGCCGACGCTCAAACGAATTTTATTTCGCAGCCGCGAGTGCGTCTTCGATCTCTTTGATCGCGTCTTCGGCATCCGAACGCACTTTCTCGTCGGATGTTTGCTCCACGGCTTTACGCAGTTCGGGAATCGCCGGCTCGGCGACCGCCCCCATCCGTCCGAGCTCTCGGGCCGCTTGCGCATTCTTCTTGAGGTTCGCCTTTCGGTGCAGCATCTCGATCAGATAATCCATTTTCTGTTCGTCGGTCTTCTTCATTTGCGTTGGCGCCTGCGGTGCAGTCGCCGTGGGTACCGGGTCGCCACTGCAGCCAGTGATCCCGAGACATGCGGCCAGCAGCCACGCAGAAAAAACAACTCGCAACATTAACTTGAACTCCTATTTGTGAAGCCACCGATTGGATCCTCGGCGGGGTGCCTGGCATCACGCAGCAGGCAAAAGGTTTTACGTCAGGGCATCTCTCGACGCCCTCGTGTTTGTCAGAGTTGGAAATTAGGGTTGGCGGTACTGGATCTTGTTAAAGATCCTCACGCAGCAGGATCTTTAACAAGATCCGCTACCCTAAAACTCAATGCTGACAAACCACTGGACTGAAATTGAAGAGCGATTCCACTCTCCGACCACAGCAACACTCGTGCGTTCGACTACACACATCACGTGGTGATGGAAACGATAGTGAATTCCCATGCGACGCCAGAAATACCTCAGCGCCGCTTGCACTCTCCACTCGCGAATTCTCGGTTTAGAACTCGGAGATCACTTCGCCGCCCGCAATCGTCGAGCTGGCACGATAAATCCTCATATCGATCGATTCGCTGACAAACCGCACCGAACCGTCGGCCAGCACAAACATCCCGCCACCCGGGTGCTGGCTGCGGAAGTTCGAGGTGCTGTTGAGCCCTCCGTTGGCGCTGCTGCGCGTGTCGCGCTGCTGCGACGCACGGTCACCTCCCAATGCCATATAGCTGTCGGTGACCGGCCACTTATTGAGCGGTTCCATCGTGCAACCGAAGGCATTGGTGCCCAGCACGCTGGGCTGATCTTCATCACCAGGCTGGCCGACCAACCAGCCAAAGTTGGCTGGAAAACGTTGGCCGAACGCATCCGGATCGGTGCAGTTCACGCCACGACACAGCGGCCAAGCGGTACCCCCAGCCGCTTCGCCCATCGCGTAGGTATTGCTTGTGCCGTCGAGAATCTCGGCAAACCGCACTTTGAGTGCCCGATTGAACATTCCCTTCTCCGAGGCGGGAATCGGACCATTGAGATAACCCTTCTTGGAACCTTGCTGAGGTCGACCGTCGGCACCCAAAACGAACCCAGGCCGGTTTTGGTCGGCGCGATCCCAATCGACAGCCCAGGCATCCGTCACCCCTTTGCAAAATGCGTAGTGCATCGCCCCAAACTCTGGCACACCCACGCTGGGGCTATGAATTTCATCGCCCATCGGTCCCCACAAGTCGACGGCATTCAAGGGGCCATTGGTGGCCGATGGACAGATCGCTGCGGGAAGCACCGCCTTCTCAATATTCGAATCCGCGACCGCGTCGTACCAGTCCTCCTTCACATCGGGAGCATTCTGCATCGCGGTCTGTTCCAGATAGGGCAACAGCGAAACCATCGCATGTGTCCGAACGTACATGTAGCCATCGCCCGCGGCGCGGGGTGAATCCCCCATGGGAAACGCCCTAAAAACATCGTGAAAATTGTGTAGCGCCAACCCCATCTGCTTCATGTTGTTACTGCATTGCATTCGACGCGCCGCTTCACGCGCCGATTGAACCGCTGGCAATAACAAGCCAACCAAAACCCCAATGATTGCGATCACCACCAACAGTTCGACAAGCGTGAAACCTGTCTTGCGTGGTCGAGAACTTACGTTAATGAACATGTCATCGCTCCCTAAACATAGCCAAAAGAAAATAGATAAATCGAGTGCCAGGATGGAACGCTCTCGAAGAGCGTTAATGGCTTTTCTCGACCCGTTGCAACCGTAGAAGATGATCGCAGTTCTGAAGCTTTCAGGGTTTCGAAATCCGCCAACTCGCCGCTTGATCGACATGATCCTGCCGTTCATTCCGCCGGCGACGGGATTGGTAATCCCGTGCGTGCAGCTCGGACAATGATATTCCGTGTTTGATCCCACTTCGTCTCGAGCGGGGCCACCGCCGCGTTGACGGTCTGTGTCGCCATCAAGTCCGAGCAGGTAACTCGGCGTTGTGATCCGAAGCAAACGTCTCCATCGGCTTGCTCGTCGTTGGCGAGAACGCTGGCGAGAACGCTGGCGCTGGCATGAAGTCGACAACCGTGGCTAACACTAAAACGGTTAATCTTGTCGGATAACTTATCGGCAGGTTCTTACTTCGCAGGAACGCGGCTGGGGGCCGTCACCATGCGATTTCCGCTTTCTTGGTCGCACACGGCATAGTCGAAGCCCGGCTGAATGCAGTAGCCACCTACCCTGCCAAGTTTATCGACCGCAATGAAGCCAACTTGGATTTCTTTCCAATTCGGGTTCTTCTGGATGACACGCTCCGTCGCCAGACGACAGGCATCTTGCGGCGAGTTCCCCTGCCGCATGAGCTCCACGACCAAGAAGCTACCGACGGCACGGATAACCGCTTCGCCCACTCCCGTCGCACTGGCGGCACCGATTTCGTTGTCCACATATAGCCCCGCGCCGATGATCGGCGAATCACCGACTCGCCCCGGTAACTTCCACGCCAACCCGCTGGTTGTGCAGGCTCCGGACAGGTTGCCCGCCGCATCGATCGCAACCATCCCAATCGTGTCATGGTTTTCAACGTTGATCTCCCAGTGCTTGATAGCATCGGGATGTTTGGCTTTCCATTTCTTCCACTCTTCCATGGCGTTCGGAGTGAGCAGGTTCTTTTCTTCGATCCCATTGGCCAATGCGAAGCGTTTCGCGCCCTCACCGACCAGTATGACGTGCGGCGTCTTTTCCATCACCATGCGAGCGACCGAGATGGGATTTTCGATGTTTTTCAGATACGCGACCGATCCACAGTCGCCGTTCTCATCCATGATGCACGCGTCCAGCGTGACTTCGCCCGAAGCATCGGGTAGTCCACCGAGGCCAACGCTCGACACATTCGGGTCTGACTCGCTCTGGCGAACCCCGGCCTCGACCGCGTCGAGGGCTCGGCCGCCTTTTGAAAGAATTTCCCAGGCGGCTTCATTGGCGGCGAGACCGTGTCGCCAAGTGGATATCACCACGGGGCGATTCTTGGTGTGTTTCTCTTCTGCCATTGCAATCAGTCCTCCGGCAGCGACCATCGCGGTCGTTCCCATCATTTGACGTCTGGAAATCATTGGTACTCCTTGGCAAGCGGCCACGGTAAACTCGTCCGCGCGACAACGCTTTTTTCAAACGTAGCATGCGGTTGGCGCGTTCGCTACACTGCCGAATGATGGACTCCGCCATCGACGGGATCTCAACAGATGTTTTTTTCAATCAATCCCGTCGGGTGAGCCGGCGCGCGTGCCCGTGGCGAAGTGGTCCGTGTTCGAGTCGGCAATTCCATGATCCGAAAAATGAGCTTTAGTCTGTTTCCGTTTTTCCGTCTGACAGAATCTTCAGGGTGGGTATGTCAAAGTTCACGACTTCCATTTGCCCCCGCAATTTCTCAATCGTTTGTCGCACGTCTTCGATCGAACACAACGGCGCCGCAGAATCGTCGATCGATTCTATTTCCGATTTCTGCAACCAGTCCTGCATGATCAGCCAACTAGCGAGTTCGTCGCTAACAGCTTGATGATGGCGAGCGATGGCCACCGATTGCAACAAGTATTCTGCTGCTCGTCCCACCGCCATTTGGGACATGGCCAAGAGCGATTTTTGCCGCCACAGTTCAGGCAACGCAAAGAAGTCGCGAAACGTCTCGGCCGCTGCCGCCGTAACATCGATTCATAAGCAGCGTCTTGAATCAATGCATGCTTGAACTGAAAGCTGCAATCAGGCAGCGGGCCACGACGGTAAAGAATCTCCGCATCGATCAGAATAGTCAGCTCTCGCTGCAACACCACATCGTCCAGTTCGCACACAGCACGAATCATTTCGTAACTGAATTCTCGTCCAATCGTGGCCGCTAAACGAACGAACGCTTGATCGCCACCTGCGCGATCCAATCGCGCCGTTAGTAGATCCTGAAGTGATGCGGGAATTTCTTCGCTGCTGCTGCGCGCGGTCAACAGGGACGAACCATGCGTATCATCGGTCGATGAATCTGAGGCTGAACCAGATTCGGACAGCATTTTTGCGTACTCTTCGACGAATAGCGGGATGCCATCGGTTCGTTCGATAATCCGAGCCATGGTGCCTTTGGCAATATATCCGTCGCCCATTCGTGATCGAATGATCTGTGTTGCTTGCGAACGTGTCAGTCGATTCAATGCGATTTGGCTTTGATGCGCCCGACTGGTCCACGGCGTCGTAAACTGGGGTCGAAATGTTTGCAAACACAAGCAAGGCGAATCCAGAGGCTGGTCAGCGAGACGCGACAATATTTCCAAGGTAGATGGATCAATCCAATGCAAGTCTTCGATGATAAACAACAGTGGTTGTTGCCTCGCCAAATGCATGACCCAGTTCAACGCCACCGAAATCGTCAACTCCTTCAGTTTCGAAGACGCAATTTTGGACGGACCCAATTGGGGGTCGGCGGGAAGTGCAAGCAATTCCAAAAGGGTTGGCAACGACTCCGGCCGCGGCATGCCGATCGCTTGCAGATGTTCGTCAACGCGTAGTCGTCTTTCGTCGGCAGGCGATTCCGGATCGAGGTTCAACCAGCGGACGATTGATTCCTTCACCGGCTGGAACGCACTCGATGAATGATATGGCGAACACAGCCACTCCAGTATCGGTGTCGGAGGTCTTCGCGAAAACTCCTTCGCTTGGAATTGTTGAGTCACATGTTGCTTGATGATTTGAATCAGGCGTGATTTGCCCAATCCAGCTTCACCAATCAATGCCACCGACTGTCCAACACCCTCGGAGGTGAGTTCCCACCGATCCATCAACATGCTGACTTCTTGATCGCGGCCAACGAGAGGCGTTTGCTGAACTTGATCGGCGCACCCGTCCGTCGGATGAGCCAGTTCCGGCGGTTTAAGCAGGTTTGGGAAATTCATTCCGCATAACGGAGTGCCCCGTTTTCATAACCCGACGCGTCAGCGAGGGATGGCGGCGTGAATCCCTCGCTGACGCGTCGGGTTGTGATTGTCGATTCCACCGAAATATTTCCCAGTATCTGCTTAACTCATCCGTATTGCTGCGTCCATCTAGCGTCGGAGCGTCTCGATTCTGCATGCTCAATAGTGCGGCGTTCGCGCAGCCGCCGTGAGAAAGTTGGGTGGGATTTCTATCTTCCCCGTTCAGAAAGTTGGATGGCCCGTTCTGTCGCTGCAGTTTCATTGTGGTATCTTGCGACCGAATCCCAATCACACTCGGAGAAAACACATGCACCCCATGCTTTCGGAATTCATCGGTACCGCGCTGCTGATCCTGTTCGGCAACGGCGTTGTCGCGAATGTCTGTTTGAAGAAAACGAAAGGCAACGATAGTGGCTGGATCGTGGTCGCCGCGGGCTGGGGGATCGCGGTTTACATCGGCGCGTTTTGTTCCGATGCCTTTAGCGGGGCCCACATCAATCCGGCGGTCAGCATCGCGATGCTCGTGGGCGGGAAGCTCAGCCTTGTCGACACAATCGCTTACATCGTCGCGCAGTTCGCTGGCGCCATGTTCGGCGCAGTTTTAGTCTACTTGTTCTATCGCGATCACTTTCATGCCACCGACGACCGCGACGCCAAGCTAGCATGTTTTTGCACCGCACCGGAAATCCGCGATAGCAAACAAGCTTTTTTTTGTGAGGCCGTGGGTACGTTCGCACTCATCTTCCCGATTTTTCTGATGGTCACGCCGAGTTTTATATCGGATCATGCACCCGTCGGCCCGGCCCCTATCTTGGGACTCGGGTCGATCGGCTTGCTGCCCGTCGGGCTGTTGGTATTCGGTATCGGTTTGTCGCTCGGCGGCACGACTGGGTACGCCATCAATCCGGCGAGGGACTTGGGGCCGCGCATCGTTCACGCCTTGATTCCGATGAGCAACAAACGTGACAGCGATTGGAGCTACTCATGGGTGCCGGTCGCGGGACCGATCGTCGGTGCGGTCACCGCCGCGGCCGTGTATCGACTGATCGCGTGATCGGTCCCTTCTTGGCGATAGCATTTCATCGATCGTCATTCACAGTGGATTGGTGCAATAGCGATAATAAATTTCAGCTGCTTGGTCGAGTTGTTCAACCTCGATGTATTCGTCTTGGGTATGTGCTTGCTCGATCGAGCCCGGGCCGAAAACGATCGCCGGGGGACCACTTTCTGCGATCGTCGCCGCGTGAGTGCAATAGGCGACACCGACTTTGCGTCGCGGGCCGGCGACTTGGCCGGTGATTGCCATGATTCGGTCGGCGATCCGATGGTTATCGCGATCATCCAGCGCTGGAGAGCTGACCCAGGGAGGATCGATGGTCGCAGTCGGATCGAGCGACAAAATCTGCTCGTTGATTTGTCGCCGGAGCTCGCCAAGCTGCTCACCGGGAGCGACCCGTCGATCGATCTCGATTGTGCAATGGGCGGGAACGATGTTGACGCTGGTGCCGCCGTCGATACGACCGACACTCATCGCCGCGGGTCCACAAAGGGGATGCGATTGCACCGCGACGGAAAGCTCCGATGCAATTTGTTGCAAGCCAGCGATCACCCTCGCCATTTTGTAAATCGCGTTTTCACCGCGGCTTGGATCACTGCTGTGGCATGCCCGACCGTGCGTATGGACGCGGAATCGCAAGACTCCCAAATGGGCGACCACGGCATCCAGGCCCGTGGGTTCGGCCACGATCGAGACGTCCGGTGGGTCGCTGATCAACCTTGACTTCCCCTTGCAATCGCCCCAGTAGCTGACTAAATCATGGACGCCCAAGGTCGTCGACTCTTCGTCACATGAGCAGGAAATAATCACATTGGTGGCGTCGGCGGGGCGTTCGGCATGCAGTCGCGCGAATGCGTGCAGCATCGCGGCCATGCCACCTTTGACATCACAGGCACCGCGTCCATATAGTTTACCATCATGCTCGACGGGGTTGAATGGATCGATTGTCATTCCGACGACGGGCACCGTGTCTTGATGGGCGTCGAACAGAATCGTTTGCGTCGAACCGGGCGATTCGAACTTCGCCAGAATGTTGGAACGCTGCGGTGCGACTTCGATGCGTTCGTGGGGCGCGTTGATGGAAGCAAAGAATCCTTCCAGCCAATCGCTCAGTCGCGACTCATAGAAGATATCTCCCACTTCGTCGCCACCCATGGGGTTGACGCTTGGACAACGGATAAGATTGCAAAGAATTTCCGTCGGGGTCATGGATCGTTTCCGTTGGGAAGGGAAGTGGAAAGGCGAACAACGCCAAAAAGTTTCACCTACAATAGCATCGAACCAGTAACGTACAGAAAACTAGCCGAGAAAAAAACTGCTGATGGATTCTGACAAGATTGCGACGATCGCCGATGTTCGTGGATTGGAAGCTCGGGTGCATCGCTTTGTTTCGCCACCCCCACTGATTCGTTCCTACGCCTTGGAGAAGAAACTCAAGATTTCGGCCTCACGCCGCGTCTGGTTGAAGGACTATGGTTGGACACCAACGGGATCGTTCAAGGTCATGGGGGCACTGGGTTGGATGTCGACGTACGACGCGGTGATCGGTCAACGACCGGTCGCGGCCTGCTCGTCCGGTAATTTTGCTTCCGGTCTCGCGTTTGCGAGTCAAAAATTTGGCAAGCGAGCGATCATCGTGATGCCCGACAGCGCGCCGCGGATCAAGTTTGATCTGACGCGTTCGTTTGGCGCCGAAGTTCGGACTTACGATATCTCACGCGATCATTTGACGGGCGAACGCGAACGAATGACCCGGCAGATCGCCGAAGAGGAGAACGCGGTCCAAGCGTCACCGTATGATAATAATGCCGTGATCGCGGGAAACGGCGTGGGGGGACTGGAGATTGTTTCGTCCTTGACCGCGATGAATCGGGGGCTGTCGCACGTGGTCTGTCCGGTCAGTGGTGGTGGACTGCTTTCCGGGATCGGGTTGGCGATCGAGGACGCGTTTCCAAATGCGAGAATTCTAGCGGTGGAACCCGAGCATGCCAACGACTTTCAACAATCGCTCACCGCTGGACACCGGGTCAGCTTGGAAAAACCGGAGAGCATTTGCGACGGCCTGTTGTCGTACGAAGTCGGCGAACACAATTGGCCGATCCTGCAGCGGTGTGTTTCGGCTTGTGAGACCGTTTCGGACTCTCAAGTCCGATCGGCGATGGCTTGGATTTATCAGCACCACGGGCTGAGAACGGAACCGTCCGGTGCGATCGCGATCGCAACGCTCCTGGCCGGACGCGTCTCCTTCGACGGTGATGGCGACATCGTCGCGATCATCAGCGGACGAAATATCGATGAAGCTGTTTTTGGTGATTTTATCCGCTGAAGGGTGATCATCACGCAGGAATCGATTGTTTTTTTGGGGGCAACATTTTCCCATGTGATTTTCCGTCACGAATGGCCAGCCCGCGACATGGTAATAGCAAAAGGCGACAATCGAGATGCAACAACGCGATTTTGCAAGACTCGTACTTCAACACCAGGGCCTTGGGCGATGACGAGATTCTGGACATGTACAACGCCGGTAATCCGAACCGATAGGAAGACCTTTGATGGACACAACAACAATGATCGCAGTGGCGACACTCCGCCGGACCAGCGTGGTCGCGGCTTTGATTGCGGGAAGCCTTTTTATCGGCATCACCGTCGCGCCGGCAGCCGAGCTAGGCAACGCGGACGAAACGGAAACCGCTGTGAAACAGATCCAGTTTTTCGAGACAAAGATCCGGCCGCTCTTGGCTGAGTACTGCTACGAGTGCCACGGGGCCGACACGCAAGAATCCGAACTGAGAGTCGACACACTGGCAGGAATGCTTCAAGGCGGTCACGCCGGAGCCTCTGTTTTTCCCGGCAAGCCCGACAGCAGTTTGCTGGTCACCGCGATCAGTTATCGCGATGGCGAATTGGAGATGCCACCTTCGGAAAAATTGTCTGACCGTCAGATCGCCGATGTTCGCCGTTGGATCGAAATGGGAGCGCCGCACCCCGACTCCGGCAAAATCAGCAAAGTACGCCCAATAGGCGACGTTGATCTCGAAGAAGGTCGTCAGCACTGGGCATTTCAATCCCCCGTCAAACCAATTCCTCCCCGCGTCCTGGCGTCGTCGCCAGCGTTACCCGAAGGTGAGCATGGGGACGACGGGGGCGACATTGCCGCTGGCAACCCGATCGATGCCTTCCTTGTCGCCAAGCTGGAGGCGAAGGGACTCCGCCGGGTTGCCCCGACGGACAAGGCGACCTTGATTCGCCGGGCCACCTTCGACCTGATTGGTCTGCCACCGACGCCAACCGAGATCCAGTCATTCTTGGCGGATGATTCGGACCAAGCTTACTCGCGCTTGATCGATCGATTGCTGGCATCGCCTCATTATGGCGAA
>JBDNIG010000118.1:0-6118 GCA_041688415.1 Rhodopirellula sp.
GACCGCGAGACAATAAAACGCGTCGAATGGTAGTGAACGAGGCAATTCCTCAACGGATGGAGGTGGATGCCAGGCAGTCTCGGTTACGAGAGCAGATCCGCGAACGCGGTTCGGTACAGACTCAGTTCACGATAGGTCAACACCCCAACCACGTTGTCGACACTCAACGAGGACGGAGTCGTAGAAACAACCGCGCACGTTGTCCCGGCGCGTCGCATGGTCCGCATCGCCGCGACCAACGGCTCATGTGGCCCGACCATCACGAACTCGCATTGGGAATTTAGCTTGGCGTCGGCCACGTTCTCGACGCGACGAGAACGTCCAAATGGATCGACGAGACGCTTGATTTCGCCGTCACGAGAATAAAGCGTGACGACGCGAATCGGCTCGGCGGTATCGGCCTCGTCATCTACCACATCAAAGTCGGACGTCATCACGTGGGACACGTTCCTCGCATCGTCCAGCGCCGCCTCCAGTCCTTCCGGGACAACGTGCCCACGCCGAATCAGCTTGAGCGTATAAACGCTCGCCGGCACCATCATGTTTCGCACGCCGCACGCCACAATCGTGGTCACCACGACTGGCAAAATCACGTTGTTATCATCCGTCATTTCTTGCAGCATGACCGAAGCCGTGACGAAGGCACCCGTCGATGCTCCAACCCCCGCCGCCATGCCCGCGACGACAAAACTTACCACGTTGACATCGACGCCAGGTAAGATCCACTGCAGTGCGTTAGCAAACGCCGCTCCGAGGGTGGCGCCTAAGAACAGGGCTGGCGAAAACACACCTCCCGATCCCCCCGAACCAAGCGTCAAACAGACCGCGGCCAACTTGAGCCCGCACAATAAAAGCAGGAAGAGTGGATCGACTAGCGCCGCGGTTAACGTGTCCATGATGGTGGCGTATCCAATCCCGGCAACGTAGTAATGGCCGCTAAATCGGATCATCAGATAGCTCGTAATTCCCACGATCAACATCCCGGCGGAATGACGTAGGTATTCGTTCTTTGTGAGTGATTCGAAACGATCTTCGGTCCAATAGACGCCACCCACGAAAGCCGCCGCGGCCAGGCCCATCACAATTCCGAACGGAATGAATAACAACAACAGGCCAGGGCGAGCCTAGCTCGAAGTGATTCACTTGCAGCGGTGGCACATTAAACGCCGGCTTGGTCCCCAACATTGCTTGGCCGATATAGGTCGCCGTCACGGTTGCGATCGCAACGGGCAGCAAATTGCGAACATTCACGGACACTAAGAGCAGTTCAATGGCGAATACGATTCCACCGAGAGGTGCGTTGAACGTCGCTGCGATCCCGGCCGCCGAACCAGCCGCAACCAATGTGATTCGCTGCCGTGCGGGCAACTGAATGATCTGCCCCAACGTCGACCCAAATGCACTGCCAATCTGAACGATGGGACCTTCACGCCCGACGGAACCTCCACTGCCAATGCAGATCGCCGACGCCAGCGACTTCACGACCGCAACGATGGGACGAATGTTTCCTCCGTTATAATAGATCGCATCCATCACCTCGGGCACTCCGTGCCCTTTCGCCTCCGGTGCAAACGACTTAACCAACCACGTCACGATCAGTGCACCGATCACCGGAACGATGATGACCCCCACACCCCAAGGGCTGGGGATCGTATGCAAATTGGCGTCATATGCAAATTGCAACTTGCCAAGAAAGAAGAGGTTGTGGAAGAAGCCGATCAGCATCCGAAAGCCCCAGGCGCCGAGTCCGCCGATGCCGCCAACAAGGAGTGCAAGCACGCACATCACGACCAGTCCCCGCGGCGAGCGAGCATTCAGTTTTTGTGTTGCCGGCTGACTTACAGGTTCCGAGTCCGCTTCGGAACGGCGTTCTGTCATTATCTATACCTCGAAGATCAATCGGACTTTGATTACGCCGCAGAGACGATTTGCACGTCACGATCATGAACCCAGCCAGTGTGTCCTTCTCGCGTGCGAACTCGTGACCATTTTCCTCGGTGACCCAACACCTCGACACGATGCCCCTGCGCCGCGTCGAGAATGATCACCGAATCGAATTCCTCTCCATCACCCGTATGGAGACTCACGTTGTCCGTCACCATGACGGCATTCCATACAAATCGTGGACTGGTTTCGGTCAACAAAACCGAACTGAGTGACGTTAGCAGCACGAAAAGAGGCACTGCGGCGCACCTCCAAATCGGGAACCGCCGATGCACAACGCGTAACATCAACAGGCCCCAGAATGTCATGGATGATAACGCAAGCACCCAAATCAACGTTTCGGCACCCACCGCATGTACCATTTTAGCATTTATCGAGCGGAGTCCCGTTGTTGAACTCGCCTTCGGTACCGTTTCCTCCACTTTTTTGTCAGCAAATGCTAGGTTCCTGCGGACCTGTGCATTCCTGGAAGCGAACACGAGTGCCTGTTCGTAATTGGCGATGGCATGCCCCAGCCTACCGGTCTGCAAGTCGGCATTGCCCAGATTGGAGTACAACTCCGCATTGTGAATTCCGCTATCAACCAGCATTTGATACTTCGTCCTTGCCGTCGCCAGCAACTCTTTCGCGTCGGCAGAGTCCGATTTTGATTTCGCGATCCCTTGTTTGTACGCCTCCGTCGCTTCGCCGAGCAAGGTCGCCTGTTGTTCTGGAGATAGCTTCAGAAAAGCCGTCTCGTCGCCCAGTGTGGCGGACTCGATCGACGCGTTCGTCGCGTGCACCGGAGCAGAATCGAGCGTGCCAGGCGTATCCGCAGCGATAGACGTTGTTGCGGCAAGGCAGGTTACCGATAAAGCGAGCAGCAGGCTGGCGGTGCGGTGCAGGGATGTTTTTGCGTTTGTCCCCGCTGCCGAATTCATCGGTGGTTGCGGCTTCGCGCGTTTGACGCGGCTCATCTTATTCGCACTGATAGCGACGCCGACTCGCTCGACCAACGCCTTCGCTGTCGCAGTGATGTTGTCGAAGGATGCGGTGCCAATCGAGTGACTGGGGGCCATGAATGATTCCACTTCTCCAGCGACTTGATACAGTCCGGCCAGCCGCAACTCGCCTACCGCTTGCGTCGCCAGGGAGTCTGACCCGTCCGCCGCTCTGACTGCCTGCATGTTCGTTCGCGTCGCCTTGCGTTTTAGAATGAATGCGGCCAGTGCATCCTTCACACCGTCGCTGCCCTGGGCTCGATCGATCGCGGTCAGGCACTTCGCTTTTGGGCTACGGAAACTTGGCATTCGAGCTGTCATTGCCGCCCAGTTCTTCAATACCACCGCGCCGATCCAAACGAACGGAGGGACAATCACAAACGCCCACCACCCATTCGTGTCGGCATGCGGGGATTGGTTCGTCAAGACGCTCGCTCCGCTGAAATTCGCGAAGTTCGGCAGACTCTGGTCGATCGCACCTTGCTCTGCGCCTGGCGATGAACCACGGGCACCACTGACAATCGCGTCGAGTGCCAACGTCTCGGACTCGTTGACCGTGATGGCGATAGCGTCGCTGGTGACGGTTTCGAATTTTTCTGTATCGGGATTGAAAAAACTGAACCGAATCGGAGGGATCCGCTCGATTCCTGCACGACGTGGGCGGATGGTGGTCGAAAAAAACTTCGTCCCGTCTTTGACGAACCCAGCCAAAGTCTCATCAGGCACTTTGAATTCTTTCGTCAGTTCAGACATCGTTGTCAGCGGTGGCGCCTGCACCAGGTCCATGGGGCCTGTCCCCTGGATGACGATATTGAGCGTGATGGGATCGCCTGCATCCACGGTCGTTGGCGTTGCTTGCGTGAGTAGACGGTATTGCCCCACCGCGCCGCGGTAGTCGTCGGGACGACCCGTCGTCGGAACCGGCAATACTTCCGTTGCGTCCACCTGAACGTCACCCACGATCGGACGTGACTCGGTGATCGCCAAGCGGCGACTAAACGGTGAGCCAAAAAAATCATCGTCCATCATCCGTGACATCGGTGAGTGGCCGCCGAAAAAGTCGTCGGCAAAGGAGCCGCCAAACGGCGAGCGTGTCCGCCCCAACTTCGTCGGGTAATTCACAACAATCTGCACGTCTTCCGCATCAATCTTTCCAGCACGTTTTGGATAGACGGTGGCGTCGATGCGGTACGAGTAGTAACTGCGTTGATGTCCGGTGCCGTCATCTCGCAGGACTTCTTCTCCACCGGGGCGTTGTCCATTTTTTTCCAATGTTTTGATCCGATCGGTAAATCCGCCCCACCTCGTGGAATCCGAAATCGTGCTCCACATGTCACCCTCACTCAGAGTTTGGTCGGTGGCATCGTCGTGGAACGGTTTGATCGAAATTTTGAGAGTCAGATCGAGTGGTTGTCCGACGAACACTTTCTTTTTGCCACCTTCAATCTTCACGAACATCATGTCACCTGTTTCACTCGTGGTGGCGACAAAACGCTGTGGCTTGGTGGAGACCGTCTTCCCATCGACCTGGAGCGTCATCGCGGGAATGGTGAACGTGCCTTCCCTGCGCGGCGTGACGAGATACTGCTTCATCGCGCTGCGTCGTTCACTTCGCCGTCCGTTGATAATCGTAACCTGCGACATCTCCCTTGGCGGTCCCATCGAACGGATGTCACATCCATCGATACTCGGCACAACCGGTTCTTCATACGTCGCGGCATCGACAATCGAAAGTTGTAAAACAACCGGTCTACCCACGTAGGTCTCTCGGGTGGAGATGCGAGAATCCACGTCGGCGGCAGATGCCGTCGTACCTAGTAGTGCGAGGAGAACAATTGACTGGAGTACGGATTTCATTGCTACGTCTCTCAAAAACGACTTTGGATGATGGTGGCGATCTTGTCACGCGTGGGCCTGTATTGGATTAAAACAGTGCTCACCAGTCTCGCTCCGTTGGCACGTGTCGGCTGCGTTCGAGTTGTTCTTGGCGTAACCGCCGGAGCATGTCTCGATCTCGGACAGCTTGAAGCATTTTCAAAGCTTCCACTTTCGTCATCAGGGCGTTTTCATCGTTCTGGATCGCGACACTGCCGCTGGTCTCCCCTAGGTCCTGCTGTTCGTTCGCTGGCGTCAGTTGACCCGACGGGGCCGCCTCGGCTTCCTGCGGAGATGATTCGGCTTGTTCTGCGGCGGCTTGTTCTGATTGGGATGGTTCGCCCGCTGATTGTTGTTCGCCCGCTGATGGCGACGGTCGGTCGTCAGCACGCTGATCGGAACCTTGTGATTGCTCCGACTGCTCGTTCTTGTCGGACTGCTCGTTCTCACTCGCTTGCTTAGTATCGCCGGATGGTTGTTGCTGCGACTGCTCCGATTCAGAGCCATTCTCGTCCGATTGAGAATCCGACTTCTGTTGGTCTTCATTCTCCTCGGACTCACCGCTCTGAGACTGAGAATCCTTGTTTTCTTGGTCTTGCTGAGATCCTGAGTCTCCGCTCTCTGGATTCTGTTGCTGGTCCTGCTGTTCCGCGTTGTCCTGTTCTTGCTTTTGGTTTTTCTCTTGTTGTTCCTGCTTCTCCTGCTCCTGTTTCTCTTGTTCCTGTTTCAGTTCGTCCTTTAATTTCTCACGCAGTTCCACCGCGAGTTCAATGTTGGCGCGGGCGTCGACATGGTTGGGATTCGCACGCAGTGACGAGCGGTAGTGCGAGATCGCTTGATTCAGCGAGTCGATTGCCGCCTGCTTGTCCGCTTCAACGCTCGCGACGGCATCGACATAGAAACAGTTGCCTAGGTTGAACCGGGCCGCCGCCGCGAGAGACGAATTTGTCGCCGTTGAGGCTTCGCTGAAGAGTGCTTTGGCTGCGCTGAAATCACCTTGGCGGTACTGGGCAACACCGAGGTTGTAGTTCACCTCGTCTCGGGTTTGTTCGGTCGGTGGGATCTCACTGTAGTCCTCGATCGCTTGGGTAAAATCGCCATTTCGAACCCGTTCGTTTGCCGCATTGATCTTGACCGCTGGGTCTGCCATTGCGGGGGCAGCAGTCACGCACGTGAGCAACGCGATCGAGAGTCGTTTCGCTGTGTTTATGTTCATGACAGGTATATCTTCTAACGGGCAATGAGCTAATGTTGGGGGTTCTTCGTGTGGCGTAAGCTTCCAGCTTGCGTATTCTGAATCGCAAGCTGGAAGCTTACGC
>JBDNIG010000786.1:0-8047 GCA_041688415.1 Rhodopirellula sp.
CACGACGTTGTTACCGCAGTCGCACCTCCGCTGAAGGCCAAAGTCGATGGCTAGTCGTTCTCTGTAGGACACTTTCATTCCCTATTCCAAGCCGGTTTATCCCGGCGCACCCCGTCACATTTGTTTCTCCCGGTCGAACGTGGGCTGGTTTTCGGTATCATCAACAAAAAGCCTTTGTAGGAGTTGCGTTTTGAAATCGCTTGTTTGGCTTGCGTCGTACCCGAAATCTGGGAATACGTGGATGCGTTTATTGTTTGCCGCGTACCAAAAATCTCCCGACGACGCGAACTTTGAACTTAGTGACGCATTCCACTCAACGATGTCGGAATCGCGACGGCAAGCATTCGAGCGAATCGCCGGGAAGAATGACTTGAACGGGCAAGAAGTCGACGAACTTCGCGAAGCTGTTTAAATTGACCTAGCCAATCGAGTGCGTCCGCCGGTACTGATTAAGACACACAACGCTCGAGTTCAGCACAACGGATTTCCGATCATTCGGCGTGAATTATCACTCGGTGCCGTCTACATCGTTCGCAATCCGTTAGACGTTGTCGACTCGGTGGCCGACCACTGGGGTGTCGATCATGATCGAGCTATCGAAATGATGAACGATCACAACTTGACCATTGGCGGTCCGCGTCAAGATTTGGTGACCCAGTACTTGGATTCATGGAGCGGTCACGTTACGTCATGGGTCGACCAACGGGCATTTCCAGTTCATGTTGTTTACTACGAGGAGTTGCTAGCGAGAACGGAGATCACCTTTCGTAACGTGCTGACATTCTTAGGCTGGGACCCCGACAAAAAGCGGATCGAGCGGGCCATCGCCGAGACCGACTTTCGCAGACTCCAAAAACGTGAACAAGAAACGGGATTCCAGGAGCGGAGCAATAAGAGTCATAGCGGAACTTTTTTCCGTAGCGGCAAGGCCGACCGCTGGCGTGAAACCCTCACGTCTTCCCAGGTGTCCCGGATTAACGGCTCACATGGGGAGGTCATGCGACGATTTGGTTATTTCGCAAAATATTTTCCCGCTGAACAAATGCCGTGAAACACGACGGTTGCGGCGTTAGGCGAGGTGAATGCAATCACTTTCGACCGCCGCGAGGAAAAATTCTCACTGGACCCCGTCGAACAAGGCGAGTACGATCCGATCAAGCACTCACTTATCGCTGCGGGGCGTTACGTTGTCTTTTCTGAAACAGCTTACTTCGACCAAGAGTCCCTCTTCGCCACGCCCCAAAACGAAGCGTTCGCTTCGGCATGAGACGCTACAGCGACGGCAACTATTCGCCGCTGACCTTGCGGTTGCTTCAGCGACGGCGACGCCAACAAATATCCCCAGGGAAGTACGACCGGATGTCAGTGGAGACGGCGTCGTCTCCGCACTGGACGCGTTGCAGGTGATCAACGTGTTGGCTGAAAGTTGGCCACTGGATGCGAACCCCTACGCTGATGTCAACGGGGATGGTGCGGTCACTTCTGACGATGCCGACTCCGTCTTTGAGGCGATCGGTCAGGAGTTCGAACCACGCCTTGGAGTCCTGAACTACAACGAATCCCGATTTGCCGATCCGACGGATGGTTCGTCTCAGCGTCAGTCGGACTCATCTCAATCGCTGGCAGACCGAAGTACAGCGTTCGGAACTGGCTTGCATAGCCCCAGTTATTCTCCAGCAAATGGTAACTCCTCGCCGTCATCGAGTGCCTCGGGAACATCAACGTCCACCTCCACGCCATCGAGCACGTCGACGGGGACATCCACGACGACTGGAACATCCACGTCAACAGGAACATCCACCTCAACAGGGACTTCCACCTCGACAGGGACTTCCACCTCAACAGGGACTTCCACCTCG
This sequence comes from Rhodopirellula sp., assembly GCA_041688415.1. GTDB lineage: Bacteria > Planctomycetota > Planctomycetia > Pirellulales > Pirellulaceae > Rhodopirellula. The sequence continues at coordinate 1,860 of JBDNIG010000786.1, forward strand.
ACAGGGACTTCCACCTCGACGGGGACTTCCACCTCGACGGGGACTTCCACCTCGACAGGGACTTCAACGAGTACGGGAACATCGACCTCCACCGGTATTCCGGTCGTTACGTCCATTCATTACGAAGATTCCGATGGTTCCATTATAATCGGAATCAACGAAGGGCAATACCTTACAGTCGCGGGCAACGCTAGATACAACACATCGGCTTCGTCGTTTCCTGTCGATGTCTGGGTTGACACTGATTTCGACGACGTCAAAGACGCTGCGGAGTTAATCACCGTTACGGCGAGCCGAGACGGTGTCCAAAACAATCTATTCCACTTCGTAAGTTCTGTATACATCGGCGATGATGGGCCAGTGGGCGGCAATCTAACCCCCGTTGATTGGATTAAAGTCAGCGCGACACCTCATGCCGGGGGAAGAATTTGCGTCGGGAGTGCTCACTTTTAACGTCGCACCGACTTGGGTTGACTATCCAACGCTATACTCAAACTTCAACGAGTTTGGGGTTATCGTGAACTCCACCATCTCAGGCATCTTCAGTGATGTCGGAACTCAAGACGCCCATGCTGTGCAGATATTAGTGAATGGAACGCAACGTGTGTATCAAGAATATGCTGCGGGGGTGATCGGGTTCTCACTTGATGTTGGTTTGTTAACGCCAGGAGATGGAGAAGAAATAGTCGTCAAATTGATTGACGATGATCTGGGTGCGATAACATTCTACATCACCCTAGCAACAATAGTCTCAAAATCCTTCATCGCTAATATTTACACAACGGGTGGAGTTGGTGAAGTAGCGTCTCAGGGTGGATTAGCACCTGACGCAGCGGCAGCAGCAAACGTCCGACTTCAGGGCTTCGGAGCGACATCCGTCGCTCAATTCCGTGAAAATCCTGGTTCGCCTTTCTCAGAAGGAGATTTCCGCCTTTACAGCCGGGACGTTTATGCGGTCGGATACGACGGTGAACAAGTTCAGTACTTTGACTATCTGAATACGGGTTCGGCTCTGAACGCAGGTTTTGAATTTGGCGTGTTCCAAGGAGAGATTGAAGAACGCAATCGATATTATAGCCTAAACTCGTCAACATCAGGGATTGCTGGTGTGTTCGTTCATGGTCGGCCTGATCCGTTTCTGGAGCCTGGTTTCGACCTGGTAATGACCCGTACATCGAGCGAAATCTGGTTTAGTCTCGACGTAGCATTTTCTGTGCAGGACAACTACGCAAAGTTCTCATTGGTTGATAGTGATTCAAGTGCTTTCCCCAGCAATCGGATTTGGATTGATGCTGAACTCGAAGGAAATTATCAACAAAGCACCTTTGTCAAGCTATGGCAAAGCAGCCCAACTTTGGGTGGGCAGTACGTTGCTGGGCGAGATGAAACCGGAATCTTTGAGTGGCAATACTACCTCGTGACTGAGAACTATTGGCTGGCGGTTGAAAACTGACGTGAGAAAACGCATATCATGATAATCCTTTCTCCGATTGCACTGTTTTTCCTTGCATCGTTTCTTTTAACGCGACCTTGGTATATTCGCGTTGGATCGCTACCAGCTTTGTTCCTGGGCGCAATTATACAACCGCTGTTTACAGCAACAATCTTTGCCGCCGGGATTTACTTTGCTGGACAGGAGCTACATGGAGAAACGAGTAGGGATTTCGAATCGGTTCTGCTAGTATCGTTCTTGTTTACGTTGGTGATTGCAACGCCGCTTTCGCTTATTGGCTGTCTTGCTCCTGCACAGCTCATTCGCACCCAACGGGAAAGTCCTCTCAGAGAAATTCAGGACGCAGGCTTTGTTGTGTTTTTTATGGCGGGGCTGATATCGCTCATTTGTGCCATTCTCGCAGTGGCCACCGTCTTCACGCTCGCAAGTTAGTATCGGGGTCGACAAGACTCGACCAAATGAAGAATCGAGTGCCACTCACTGATGTGGATTCTGCCATGGAGATTATCTGGGCACTCATCGGCTGATTGAGTCGGTTTGGCCAGTTATACTGGCTGGCATGCGCGGATAGGCGATCACACGATCGGGATACTGAAATTGGTTCGCAGAACATGCGTCTTCCTTCAGCAAGCAAAAGTCTGCCTGCTAGCGAAGATGCAAACAACGCGTATATTCCGTTGATTGACAACCGCCTCAGCCCGTCCGCAGCGGATGTGTCTAGCAATCGCATACCAGACATCGAGTGCTTCCATGCAAAAGCTGGCCAATTTTTTCGAGCGAGTCGTGGTGATCAGCTTGGATCGCAGCAGCGACCGTTTAGACGCGTTTTTCCGGGAAGTGCCGGATCCATGGCCGTTCGCCCCGCCCAGTGTGATGCGTGCTATCGATGGCAAAAAGGTGAAGCCGCCACCGGGCTATCAAGCCAAGCCGCCTGCGGGAAGTTGGGGTTGTTTCCGTTCTCATTACAGAGTCCTGGAAGATGCACTCAACGAAGATGTGGATTCGATCTTGGTTTTCGAGGACGATGTTGCGTTCGTGCCTCGATTCGCCGAACGAGCCCAGAACTTTTTTGCTGCTCTGCCATCGGACTGGGAGATCATCTATTTAGGCGGGAAACACCTGCATCGCGAGATCCAGTTGCCGATCCGCGTCAATCCTGAGGTATACCGGCCGTTCAACGTTCACTCTTCGTTCGCGTATGGACTGCGTGGACGTGCAACGATCGAGCGAGTTTACGAACACATCAATTCGCCAGAACGATGGGGACAGGGACACTGCATCGATCATCGCTTAGGCGAGATGCATCATCAATATCCGGGGGGCGTTTACACGCCCGCCACATGGCTCGCCGGGCATCGTGCCGGGCGGAGCACAATCCGCAGCTCCGTCAATGCAGACGAATTTTTCCCCGATGCGGACTGGCTCTGCAATGCGCCAGTTGAAAAGGACTTCATTGTGGTTATGGGTAATGATGGTTACCTCACATCGGCGGTAGCATCGGCGATTCACTTGCTCGGCATTCCACTCGGTGAAAATGATCGCGCCGAGCGGCTGGCATCGCCTCAGATCGCTCAGTCTGCGGCACCTGGGCTGAACAAGATCATCGAGAGTCTCTACGACCGGATTTGGTGGGAGCCGATGACTCATTTTGATCATCGCGTGGCAAGGTTGCGTCAATGGGCAAGTCAACGCTGCGCGATGCCCAAGAATCGAGACCACGTTTTGCTGGCTGCTTATCACGAATGTTTACCCGTTATGGGAAGGGAAGTTTGTGCCGCATGGAATCATCCCACGCTGCTGCTCGTTGAAGCCGAGGCACCGGGAATGCCGTCGACTGAGGCGACCGGAGCCGCGCAGGTGAGATACCGCAAGCTTGGAGAAGCTTGGCAGCGAATCGCTCAAATGGGTTTTGGCCGCGTTGTTCGGTGCACGGGAAACGAGCTCCACAGTCCAGTCCGTTGTCTGGAGAAAATTTCGTCGGACTTAGAAATCGCGATCCGCCCGAAACGTTTGGCAGCAGCCAGCCAGCTTCTTGAGCGAGCGATTCAACAGTGAACCGAGAAAAGATTGCAGGGAGAAGAACGCTTCGTGACTCATGAAGTGTGAAGTCCACAAGTTATTCTTCATCCCGAAGGGATTCAAGCCATTAGCCGTAGGTCGCGTTAGCGCACCTACGGTTACTGACCGAGATCGGCATTTTCGACCCCGCAGGGCGTCGCAGCGACCACTTTCCCGGCGGTGTTCGCTTCGCTCGACCGCCGGCTAATTGCTGTAACGCCTTCGGCGTAATTTGACGTGTGGGTAACTGACAGGATCGTGACACCGGGCTGTGGGATGGAACGCCGTTGGCGTAAAATTTTCTCGTCTCCCGCGGATTCCGTTTCGAGGTGCTCGTTTGACCCGACCGACGCTACCGATTGATGAGGTGCTCACCCCATTGCGGGCAGCGGTCGCGCGCGGGAATCCTGTTGTCTTGAAGGCACCGCCGGGGGCGGGCAAGACGACTGGCGTGCCGCTTGCGCTGCTCGCCGAAGGTGTGCTCGCGGATCAGCAGATTTGGGTCGTGCAGCCCCGGCGATTGGCGGCCCGCAGTGTGGCGGAGTTCTTGTCTGGATCGCTCAACGAGAGGGTTGGAGGAACGATCGGGTATCACGTTCGACTCGACCGGAAGGAATCCTCCGCGACGAGAGTCGTGCTGATGACGACGGGCATGTTTCTGCGACGGATGCAGTCCGATCCGCTGCTCGAACGTGCCGGCTGCGTGATTCTCGATGAGTTTCACGAACGCAGCATCGACCTCGACCTGTCGCTGGCCTTGACGCAGCGATTGCGGACGGAACTGCGAAACGAACTGCGTCTGATCGTGATGTCGGCGACACTCGATCCGCAGCCGATCGCTGATTATCTCGGTGACGATGCGGTGTCGTTGTCATGCGAAGGGCGAAGTTATCCAGTGGAGATCGTCTACCACGACATGCACCAGGGGCCGCGTTCGCGACGGGCGGCCCCGTCGGTCGACAATGGGCGACTCTCGCACGCGATCGCGTTGGCGCACGAGCAAACGGCTGGGCACGTCTTGGTATTCCTACCTGGATTGGCCGACATTCACCGCGTCCGCAGCGTGCTGGCGTCCATTCCCCTCGCGGGCGACGCTGCGATCGTGACGCTGCATGGATCGTTATCTCCACGACAGCAGGACGAAGCGATTCGGGGCGGCGTCGGGGGTGTTCGCAAAATCATTCTGTCAACGAACATCGCCGAAACATCCGTCACGGTCGAGGGCGTCACCGCCGTCGTGGATTCAGGGTTGGCGAAGATTCCGATTCTCGATTCGAGACTGGGACTCACCCGGTTACAAACCGAGCCGATCTCGACCGCCTCGGCTGACCAACGGGCCGGCCGCGCCGGGCGGACGGCACCGGGTGTGGCTCACCGCATGTGGTCTGCGACCGTGCATCGCACAAGGGAGACGTACGATCGTCCTGAAATTCTGCGCGGTGATTTATCGGCGACCGTGTTAACGCTGGCGAGCCTCGGAGAGCAGACCGACGATCCGATTGCCTGGCTGACACCGCCCCCGGAGCATTCGTTGCAAGCATCCAAAAAACGTTTGCAATTGCTCGACGCGATCGATCACGACGGGCGCATCACTGCGTTGGGGCGAGATCTCGCTTCACTGCCTCTGGATCCGCGTGTTGCCCGCTTTGCAATGGCCGCACAGGAACACCTTGCGCCATCACAAGTAGCGCTGGCCGCGGCGCTACTGAGCGAACCGAATCCGCTCGATCATGACTCAACCCAGGTGAGCAAATTATCGTTGCCCGAGAAAACGAAGTGGATCACTGACCATCCACAATCGGTCCGCGGCGCGTTTCGCAGCGTGGCCCGTCAAATCGAACGAGCGATCAGTACGCAGGCGCTGGCAACCTCACGGCAAAAACTCCCGCCTACCGAGGCCATCTCCCGTGCTCTCTTGGCGGCGTATCCCGACCGTGTTGTGATGCGGCGTGAAAACGACCCCGATCGCGGCGTGATGGTCGGACGCCGTGGCGTCGTCGGCTTGCTTTCGCTATCGCACGTCGACCGATCTGCTGAGTTTTTGCTGTGCTATGACGTTGACGGCAGTTCAACGCAGTCGCGGGTGCGTGGCGCGGTGGCGATTGACGCGTCCTGGCTATCGCCCGAGCACATCGAACAAATGATTGAGGTCGAATTTGATACAGAGCGGGAAGCCGTTGCTTGTCGAGAAGTTCGGCGGTACGTGGACCTCGTACTCAGCGAAACCCCGATCGCATGCACCCAGGGTGAGGCGACGGCGAATCGTCTCTATGAAGAGGCTTGCCGGTATCCCGAACGGGTTGTTCAGGACGCTGCACCGGGTGACGGAAACAGTTTCGCGGCGTGTTTACAGCGTATTGAACTGACGCTGGCCCACCATCATGACGACGACTCAGTGCAAATCCCTGAACCCGTGGAACTTTGGCACGCGATCTGCCGAGAGCTATGCCACGGTCGACGTTCGTTTGCGGAATTGCGACGGGCACCGTGGAAGGATTACTTGATTGGCCAGATTGGCTACGATGTTTGGCAGCGAGTGCAAACGGATGCGCCCACCCACCTGACGCTGCCCAGCGGAAACCGGGGCAAAATCGGCTATGCTGAAGGCCGCCCGCCGTGGATCGAAGCCAAGATTCAAGAGTGTTTTGGATGGCAGAGCACTCCCCGCATCCTGGGC
>JBDNIG010000787.1:0-12559 GCA_041688415.1 Rhodopirellula sp.
CCCTCTCCCCCTCTCCCCCTCTCCCCCTCTCCTCCTCTCCTCCTCTGCTCTCGCTATGACTTTCTCCGGACTTCGTATTGCCTCGCTCGAAAGCCGTCGGGCGGAGGATATGGCTCGACTGATCACGAAGTTTGGCGGGGTCGCCCGCGTCAGCCCATCGATGCGGGAGGTGCCGATCGAGCCGAACCGGCCTGCGATCGACTTTGCCTATCGCGTGATCACGGGTGAAATACCGATCATGATTTTCATGACTGGCGGTGGTTTTCGGTACTTGCTCAAGAGCATCGAAAAGCATGTCCAGCCGCAGCGATTTCTCGATGCGTTGAGTGACATCACGACAATTGCCCGTGGGCCCAAACCGGCTGCCGCGATGCGTGACGTCGGCGTCACGCCGACCTTCCGTGTGCCTGAACCGAACACGTGGCGGGACTTGCTCAAGATGATTGACGAAGGCATCCCGATCGCCAATCAAGTCGTCGGCGTGCAGGAATATGGGGTGACCAACACGTCCCTGATCGCTGGATTGGAAACGCGCGGCGCGATCCCCGAAACCGTACGTGTCTATGGCTGGGAATATCCCGAAGACACGAAGCCGCTCGAAGATAACGTGCGCGCGATCGCGGCGGGCGAGCGTGACATGCTGCTGCTGACGAGCGCTCATCAAATCGTCAACATGCTCCGCATGGCGGACTCGCTGAGCCTTGCCGATGGGCTGCGTCAGGGACTCGAGCAAACTGTCGTTGTTTCGATCGGCCCAACGACGAGTGACATGCTTCGTGAGAGCGATATTCATGTCGACATGGAGCCCTCGCATCCGAAAATGGGACATCTCGTTAGCGAAGCAGCACGAGATTCCGCGATGCTCGTGGAAAAGAGGCGAACGCTGGCGACTGCGGATTCGAAAACTCGCGTCAGCGTATCCGAATCAGACGATCAGGAACCGCTGGTGGCGATCGACGATCATCCCTCGCAGTCGAGCCTGTTCATGAAAGCGTGCCGGGGCGAGCCCACGCCGCGAACGCCCGTGTGGCTGATGCGCCAGGCCGGGCGTTATATGCAAGAGTATCGTTCGGTTCGCTCGCAGCAAAGCTTTCTCGAACTCTGTGCCAATCCGACGTTATGCAGCGAGGTGATGTGCACGGCGGTCGACCGGTTGGGTGTCGACGCGGCGATCATTTTTTCGGATCTCTTGCCGATTCTCGTCCCGATGGGCTTCGATCTCGAGTTCGTCAAAGGCGACGGGCCCGTCATCCACAATCCGGTGCGGACGGCGTCGGATATTGACCGCGTCAAAGCACTGGACAATCCTCAAGACCTCGGGTTCGTTTACGAGACCGTGCGGCAAACGCGAAAGGATTTGCCCGAGACGATCCCGTTGATTGGCTTTGCAGGAGCCCCGTTCACGTTGGCCAGCTACGCGATCGAGGGTGGCGGCAGCAAGCAGTACGCGGCAACCAAGCAACTGATGCGGGCCGACGATGGCGGTTGGTCGGCGCTAATGGACCGGTTCACCGACGCGATTATTGTGTATCTCAACGAACAGATCGCGGCGGGGGCGCAGTGCGTGCAGTTGTTTGATAGCTGGGCGGGCTGTCTTTCGGCGGCGGACTACAGCCGGTTTGCCTTGCCGTGGATGCGGCGGATCATTGCGGAGGTGACGCCCGGCGTGCCGTTGATTAATTTTGCGACGGGAAACCCCGAGCTGCTGCCGCTGCTGCGTGGTGATCGCCGCACGGTCGTGGGCGTGGACTGGCGGATTGACATGGCGACGGCGTGGAAACGCATCGGTCACGATATCTCTGTTCAAGGCAACATGGACCCCACCGTGTTATTGACGGACCCCGCAACCATTCGCGCAGCCGCGAAGGATCTGCTCGATCAAGTCAACGGTCGGCCCGGGCATGTTTTTAACTTGGGGCATGGCGTCATGCAGATGACGCCCGTTGAGAACGCCATCGAGCTGGTGAAGGCGGTCCAGGAACTCTCGGTGCGGGACGATTTTGCCGACGGACCAGACGCGTGACAGAGATCGTCTGCCCGCTGTGTCCGCTGCACTGTGACGATGTTCGCATCGACGAGGATGGAGTGCTGGAGGGGAATGGTTGCCCGATCGTCGCGGCGGCTTCTGTGGTTAAACTCCCATCTCCCGACCGCGGTGGCATCACGATTTCACGTGACTCGTCTGGACCGCTTCGCGTGGTCACGACGGGTGTCGACTTAACGACCGCCCGGCAATTGGCTCGATGGCAAGCGGCGGAGCGGATTGACTTAACGATCGAGTCCGACCCGAGCATCGAGGCGTTGGTGCAGACGGCCAGTCGCGATGGGATTGTTTCGGCTACGCTCGCCGACGTGGCGACTCATGCGGATCTCGTGTGGATGATCGGTGGTGTCGATCAGGCTTGGCCACGGATAGCCGAAAAGCTGCGGCTGGAGGAGACCGGCTCGGGTGGAAAGCACGTGCGGCGATCTGAACAGTGTACTGCCGACGAGTTTTCCCACTTCGCCGACTCGATTGGAAACGCGAGTGCCACCTCTCCAGCGACCGGCGCGCTGGCCAATCATGCGGATGCTTGGTTGTCGTCCGAATACTCCGCCATTTTGATCGGTCCCAGAGCATTTTTGAGTGGCGAAGAATCGCTCAGTGCGACCATGCTGGCACGCTTGGTGCGACTCCGTAACGCAAGGAAACGCAGCGTGCTGCTGACGCTCGATGCTGCTGCCACGCTGCGAAGTGTTTGTTTGTGGAGCAGCAACACCAGCCCTGAGTCGACCGCCGATAGTAGCGATGACGCGGCATTCGATATCCGAATCGGCTCACCGCTCGGCATCGATTCGCCCGCAGCCAAAGTGCAGATCGGCGGCGTTGACCCTGGACCGGAACTGGCTGTCGCCTACCGAGCTTGTTCGATCGCGGGACTGCATCGCCCCGGCATGGTGATCCGTGGCGACGGATCGGTATCGTTGCCGCTGGCGGCGCCGGTGAAGACAGGTTTGCCTAGTGGAGTCGATTTGCTAGTCAATATACTGACTGATGAATCCCGGACGGTTCTTCCGACGGATGCGTAGGTTTTTGGTGAAGGTAGGCATGGGGGTGGCGTAAGCTTCCAGCTTGCGTTTTCTGAATCGCAGGCTGGAAGCATACGCCACCCCCGTGCCTGCCCTTTCGCAATTTCCTCGCTTGCACGACACTTGACGTTTCGCGTTAATGTCCGAACGAATGAACCGGCGGAGGAATCGCCATGAAGTATGTGATCATTATTCCCGACGGCTGTGCCGACGAACCGCTCGAATCCCTTGGTTCGAAGACGCCGCTGCAGGCAGCCCGCTTGCCGGCCATCGACGCCATCGCCGCAGCGGGATGCGTGGGCGTGACTGATAACACGCCCGCCGACTTTCCCGCCGGCAGCGAAGTCGCCAATCTGTGCCTGCTGGGCTACGATCCGAACGAGTTTTTCACTGGACGGGCACCGATCGAAGCGGCAGCGACCGGCATCCAGCTCGGGCCGCACGACTGCGCGATTCGCTGCAATCTCGTCACGGTCGACGACCAGATCATGATGAATTTCACGGCGGGTCATATCAGCACCGAGGAAGCCAGCGAGCTGCTCGATGAGCTGAATAAGACGTTGCTCGGTGGCACCCATCCAGCGATCTCCGCGGAACTGGCCGAGCGACTGGAATTTGTCAGCGGTGTCAGCTACCGCAATTTGCTGATCTATCGCGGTGACGCGGATCATCCCTCCCCCTTCACACCAGCGACACGATCGACTGCGCCGCATGATTTGACGGACCTGTCGATTGCCGATGATTTCCCTCGTGGTCCAGGCAGCGACGCTTTGGTGGCATTGATGACCGCCTCAGCGGAGATTTTCATGGATCATCCGGTCAACAAGGCTCGGACGGCGGCGGGTAAATCGATGGCCACCAATGTGTGGCTGTGGGGCAGCGGTGGCGCACCGGGACTACCAACGTTTGACGAGCGATACGGACTAAAGGGCGTGATGATCACCGCCGTGGATCTGCTGCGTGGGCTGGCGGCTTTGGCGGGTTGGGATCGCATCGAAGTCGACGGAGCGACGGGCTACCTCGACACCAATTACGCGGGCAAGGGCCAGGCCGCCGTGGAGGCGTTGGACCAGTACGACATTGTGTGCGTGCATGTCGAGGCACCCGATGAAGCCTCGCACGAGGGTCGGGCGGATGCCAAAGTTGAGTCGCTCGAGCAGATCGATCAACACATTGCCGCCCCACTATGGAAAGCGGTCAGCGAACGCGACGACGTCCGGATTCTCGTCCTGCCGGATCATCCGACATTCTGCCGCACGAAAAAACACGCTCACGGCCCCGTGCCGTTGGTGATGGCGGGCTGCGGCGTGCAGGCGGACTCGTCGCAGACCTACGACGAAATCACCGCGAACAAGTCCGGCCTGGTCTTCAATCCAGGCTGGACGATGATGGAGAAATTCCTCGATCGCCAATGAACGAGCCGTGGGTGCATACGCACGTAATTGTTTAACCGTCACCCGCAGGCGTACGTTCATCTGCGCGTGCGTGCGCCCGCGGCTGACGGTTAAACGACTCAATCACGATTCTGGGAACGAGGAACTTCAAGAAAATCCACTCCGTAGGGCGGAGTTGAGGTTGACGATCGGCGGGCTGTTCGCCAAACTCCGCCACTTCTCACGAGTCGACCATCTCATTGAGCTGGCCGGGATCTCGTGAGGCCCCAAGTGGGAGAAGCGACCGCTCGCTCGTTAGCAGCCATTCATGGCGTTTGACCAAAGATGCAGAGTCGTTTCGCCGAACCACCCGACACCAAGAGTCGTGACCAATATGCCAAAGCAATCCAAGCGGTATCGCTCCGCGCTCGCTAAACAACCGAAAGAGCTTCAGCCGCTACCCAAGGCGGTCGAGACGCTCAAGACCTATGACGCCACGAAGTTCGACCAGACCGTCGAAGTTCACATGCGGTTGGGTGTTGACCCCAATCAAGCGGACCAAATCATCCGCGGTTCGCTCGTGCTTCCCCACGGCATCGGCAAGACGCAGCGCGTCGTTGTTTTCGCCAAGGGCGATCAAGCCGCGGCTGCTGAAGCAGCGGGTGCCGATGAGGTCGGGCAAGATGACCTGGCCAAGAAAATCAAAGATGGCTACACCGACTTTGACGTTTGTATCGCTGCCCCTGATATGATGGGTTTAGTCGGTCCGCTCGGTCGCGTGCTCGGCCCTCGTGGCTTGATGCCCAGTCCGCGTGCCGGAACGGTGACCGCCGATGTCGGCAAGGTCGTGGGCGAATACAAGGCTGGTAAAGTCGAATTCCGAAATGACAAGGGTGGGAACGTCCACGCGATGGTCGGTAAGATGAGCTTTGAATCGCAAAAGCTCGAAGAGAATATCTCCGCGTTCGTCAACTATATCACGGGAATGAAGCCTCAGTCCATCAAGGGCACGTACATCAAAGGCGTTGCCATCTGTGCAACGATGACCCCCAGCGTCCGAGTCCTTACCTAAAGCGTCGATTTCGATCGAGAAGGATCGGCGAACCCAAGTTTCTGCCCAGCCACGCGTTGTCGCGGTAGTGAGTTTCGTCAGCGAAAAAATCAAATGAGTAAATACGTTAAAGAGCTGGTCACCCGTGACCTGAAGCGTCGATTCGATGGGGTCTCCGATGCCGTGTTGGTGACCTACACCGGCATGGACGCGAATACCACCAACGAACTGCGTGGCGAACTCAGCGAGAAGAACATCCAGATGATGGTTGTTAAAAACTCGCTGGCACGTCGGGCAACCGAAGGCTCCTCGCTCGCACCCGCGTTCGATGACACCCGCGGTCAAGTCGCAGTAATGTGGGGTGCCGATGACTTTGTCTCGCTCGTCAAGGAAATCGTGAGGCTGGATAAAGACAGCGAAAAATATAACGATTTCACCGCCACTGGCGGAGTCATGGATGGCGAGCGTCTCGACTCCGATGATGTCAAGGCGATCAGTAAGTGGCTCAGTCGCGAAGAGCAAGTCTCGATGCTGGTTGGTCAAATCCTCTCGCCGGGTGCCAACCTCAGCGGTGCGTTGCTCGGTCCGGGGCGTACGCTCAACAGCCAAATCAAGAGCAAGGGCGAAGGCGACGAGTCGTAACGACGCCTTTATTTTACCCGAGCTTTTCCCAATTCAACTTTTCCGAATCACCTTTTTCGTTTTTGAGGTAGTTTGACATGTCCGATGAAGCAACTGCGGTCGCCGAATACAGCGCCGAATCCAAAGAACTCGGCGACAAGATCGCCAACATGACCCTGAAGCAAGCCAAAGAATTGAGCGACTACCTCAAGGATGAGCACGGCATCGAGCCCGCATCCGGTGGTGGTGCCGTAGTGATGGCAGCGGGCGGCGAAGACGGTGCCGCCGAAGTCGTCGAGCAAACCGAATTCGACGTCGTCCTGACCAGCTTCGGCGACAAAAAGCTGAACGTTGTCAAGGTCGTCAAAAATATCACTGGCGCTTCCTTGATGGAAGCCAAGAAGATGGTCGAAGCCGCTCCCGCGACCCTCAAAGAAGCCGTCTCGAAAGAAGACGCTGCGAAGGTCAAAGCCGAAATTGAAGAAGCTGGTGGTTCTGTCGAAATCAAGTAGTTCCACAGGTGGTTTCGGAAAACCAATCGAACGTTCACCGAATCAATCGTATCCGGTGAACGTTTTATGCTGCGCTGATGAATTTGTGTCGTTTGGAAGTTGCGGAGCGCCGGCAGCGTTAGCGTCCCGAAAACGAAACCCCGCAACCGCAAGCCCCGGAAGGGCGACAGCAACCCAAGCGTTGCGGTGCCTTGAGGTTGTTGGAATTAGGACCATTGTCCCAGCCGTGACCGTTTTGCTCGCTCGGGACAATGGTCCCCAGCTACGGATACCCCTTTGCAAGGCATGACAACCCATGAAAGCCGCCTTCATCACCGATACCGGCGCACCCGACGCGATCCAATTTGGTGACGTTCCCGACCCTCGGGTGGGTTCCGATCAGATTTTATTACGCGTCGAAGCCAGTTCGGTCAATCCGATCGATACCTACGTTCGCGGTGGTGTCATCGCCATGGACCTACCGACTCCTTACTTCCCCGGTTGCGATGCCGCGGGTGTGGTTGAAGCGATCGGGGCCGACGTCAAAAGATTCGCTGTTGGTGACCGCGTTTGGACGACCAATCAGGGTTTGTTCGGATGCCAGGGCACTTTCGCTGAAAAAATCGCAGTCGACGAAAAATGGGTGTATGCGTTGCCGGACGGTGTCTCGTTCGAAGACGCAGCGGCGTGTGCCCTCGTCGGTGTGACGGCGCATCTTGGACTCTTTCGTGAAGCGGCGATAGAACCCGGCGAAAGTCTGCTGGTAATGGGCGGCAGCGGTGGCGTCGGGTCGCTCGTCGTGCAGATGGCGGCGGCCCACGGTGCGCGCGTGATCGCAACGGCGGGCAGTGAAGAAAAGGCGGAAATGGTCCGCCGCTTCGGCGCCGAAGAAGTTATTTTATATAAGACGCAATCAATTCTTGAGCAGGTCAAGCGGTTTGATTCCAACGGCGTCAATGTGCTGTGGGAAACCAGACGCGAACCTGATTTTGCGTCGGCTGTCGACATCCTGGCCGAGCGAGGCCGGATGGTGCTGATGGCCGGGCGCGATGCCCAGCCGCCGTTTCCGGTCGGACCGTTTTACGTCAAAGAGTGTTCGCTGCACGGGTTCGTGATGTTCAAGGCGACGCCAATCGAAATGCGGACTGCTGCCGAGGAACTCACCCGTCTGTTGAAGTCTGGGAAAATTCAAGCGAATATCGGTGCCCGGTTCCCACTCGATCAAGCTGCCGACGCCCACCGTTTGCAAGAGGCAGCCACCCTCGGCGATAGCGACAAATTGTGTGGCAAAATTGTCGTCATCAACAGCGAAAGCGGTCGCTCATGAGTGGGCCGTCATCGGCCATTCCTGATTTCACTGCCGGTGTGCCCTGTGACGGCAGCGGTGGCCGTCTGCTACCAGCCATTGCCCAGGACGCAAACTCGGGCCGCGTCCTGATGCTCGCGTGGATGAACGCGGCCGCCTGGACGGAGACAATCCGTACCGGCCGCGCGGTTTATTTCAGCCGTTCGCGTGGCAAACTATGGCGTAAAGGTGAAACGAGTGGTCACCAACAGATCGTTCGCGAAGTTCAGGTCGACTGCGACGCCGACACCATCTTGCTGCACGTCGAGCAAACCGGTGCCGCCTGCCACGAAGGCTACGCCAGTTGCTTTTTTCGCAACGTTGGTGCGGATGAATCAATCGAGATTCGTGAGCCCCGACTCGTAGACCCAGTTGACGTCTACGGTTGATATAACGGGTCCGTCGCATCGAAACGAGTGAGTGCTGTGGCTCGATGTCAGCCAGCATCCCTCACCAAGGCGGTACCCATGGGTTAATGGGGGATGGAGCGAACAAGGTCAGGAATCAATGGACGCGGTGCTCGCCAGGGTGCAGTCGTTCGCTCCTTCGTAGCGTTTTTCGTACCTTCATCCACCGTTTGGCGATGGTTGCTACTCAGTTTACCAATCGTTTACAATCGCTCATTCAAATCAATTTGCAAAACCTCAGGAAATTTTCGAAGCTCAGTCTCATCGTTGTTTGCCTCGCGTCTCCGGTCCTCGGATTGGCGGGTTGCAATGACGACGAACCGAACAACGTCATTCAGCCTGCCGACGACGCCCAAGCGATGGCGGAAGATGAACTTCAGGCGACGAGCGAAAAGGGCGAGTAGGTTTTCAAGACTCCCACAATCGAGGCGAAAGCGTGTATCACCCCCTAAGAGTTTTCGGCCTGCTAGCCTTTATGCTCCTCTCATATGTTCCAGTCGTGTCGGGGCAGGAGTCCGGCGAGATACCGGACGAACCGGCTCAGTTTCATTTGTTTGTTCTGGCCGGCCAGTCCAACATGGCCGGGCGCGGAAAGGTCACGGCTGAGGACAAGCAAATTGATCCCCGCGTGTGGATGCTCGACAAGTCACTCAACTGGGTGCCAGCCGTTGCCCCGCTTCATTTCGACAAGCCCAAAGTGGCGGGCGTCGGATTAGGGAAGTCCTTTGCGATTGATTACGCAAACGCCCATCCCGGTGTCCAAGTGGGGTTGATCCCCTGTGCCGTGGGCGGATCGGCGATCACTACTTGGCAGCCCGGCGGTTTCCATGGCCAAACGCAATCACATCCATGGGACGACTGTGTCACGAGAGTCGACAAAGCGATGGAATCGGGTGTCCTGAAAGGATTTCTATGGCATCAAGGGGAGTCGGATTCTAGTCAGAATCGTGCGGCCAAGTATGAAGAACGGCTGACGGAGTTAATCAAGCGATTTCGCGATACGTTCTCGGCGCCGACAATTCCCTTCTTGATCGGTCAACTCGGTCGGTTCGATGGAAGGCCATGGACCGAATATCGTGAGCAGGTCGACGCGGCACAGCAGG
Organism: Rhodopirellula sp.; assembly: GCA_041688415.1. Taxonomy (GTDB): domain Bacteria; phylum Planctomycetota; class Planctomycetia; order Pirellulales; family Pirellulaceae; genus Rhodopirellula. Next base: position 9,461 of record JBDNIG010000787.1, read on the forward strand.
AGGTTGCTCGAAGTTTACCGCACTGTGGTTTTGTCTCGTCGGACGGCCTCGGCCACCGTGGTGATCATTTGCACTTTGATTCCGAGTCGGCTCGAGAGTTTGGGCATCGCTATTATCAAGTGTATGCCAAGATGCACAACGATTGAGTTATCCTTCAAAAAACCTCCAATCATCATCGTGCACGCTTCCGTCGGATGAGCCAATGACGCATTGGTGCTTATTTACCCATGAAATCCTCGGAAACCGAAGTGATAGATATCCAAATCGATGACGGTGGCCGCGCGCGATGTTGGTGGTGTGGCACCGATGCGAGCTATCAAGAGTATCACGACCAAGAATGGGGCCAACCAACGGCGAATGATCAGCACTTGTTTGAAAAAATCTGCTTGGAAGGTTTTCAGTGCGGTCTGTCATGGCTGACGATTCTGCGTCGTCGGGAAGGGTTCCGAAACGCTTTCCATGACTTCGACATCGAGACCGTCGCCGCGATGACGCAGGCGGACGTCGAGAGGTTAGTCCTCAACGAGGCGATCATTCGCCACCGCGGGAAAATTGAATCGGCGATTCACAATGCCGCTCGGGCCATGGAGATGCAGGCCAATGAAGGTTCGCTGGCGACCTTTTTTTGGAACTATGAGCCGAAGTCTAGCCAGCCCGTCCATTTCCGAGCCGACGTTCGCGCGGTAACGGATGAGTCCCAGGCAATGAGCAAGGAACTGAAACGCCGCGGCTGGAAATTCATTGGTCCCACAACGTGCTACGCGTTCATGCAGTCCATCGGCATGGTCAACGATCACCTCGCAGGGTGTGACGATCACGCCCGCAGCGAACAACTGCGCAAGAGTTTCGCGCGGCCCTGTTAAGCAGGTTTGGGAAAGAGTTTCGGTCTATCTGTCGTTTTGGCGTTAGCCACGGCTGCCGTATTGAACCGGGGCTAACGTCAATCCCGCTAACAGGGTTATGCGGGATGAATTACCCGAACCTGCTTAGTGACGCGAGGCTCGCCGCTACACCTCGATCTCGTTGTACGCCTCTTCGATCAACGCTTTGCCGTGCTCGCGTTCCAGCCGGCGGACGGTGAAGTGGGCGCGTGCCAAGTCCTGATAGTGGTCGATGAAATAGCTGTTGATCAAGGCGCCGCCCATGGCACCGATCACGGGGATTGCTTGGGCGGCCAACTTCTCACTGACCACCATCCCAAACCGCTGGCTGATCATCTGTAGAAGCTTGACCAGCGGCGGCGCGGCGGTTTCACTGGTGCCGTATTTCAAGACGTATTTCGAGGCGTCGGCGACCTGTTTGCTCATCGCGGCGCGGACGGCGAAGTAGCCGATTTCCGTATCGTCGTCGATGTCGCTTTCATCGCCGCCATCGATCGCAAAGACTTCCAAACACGCGAGTTGCGTCCGGACATCCTTGAGGTCTTCGCCTTGCGAGCGCGCGATGTCGGCCACGCTGCGGAGAATCAGCACGGTGGATACCGGGAGTTCCAGTGCAACGGTCGAGAGTCCGAACGCACCACCGGCAGCCCCCGAAAGCCCAGCCATGAATTTATGACTGAGCAGTTTTGGCTTGCCGCTCGGCGTTTCCTCGCCGAGCGTTCTCAAGGCTACCTGGAGCGCGGTCTGCAACGATTTATCCACGGCGCCGTGGAGCGCGTCCTCGGCGAGGGACGGCAATAACTTGATCGATGCCGTAATCGGGGCACCGATCAGTTCGGTCAACCGATCGGCCAATCCATGGTGCTCGAGTGTCTCTTTCGCTTCACGCAAATCCACGAGCACGTCGTCGGGCAGGTTGCCTTGAATCCATTGATCTGTCATTGAATGCAGTTCTCAATATGAGAGTACTTCGGCCGCTCGGTAAACCGCGGGTCCCGGTTACTTCGGCATATCGATTGCCTTGTACTTTAGCGGGACCTGCGCAGCAATGGGTGCGGGGGAAATGGGGGCGGGGCGTCGTGTCGCCCGGAACCGCCGTCGGACTGCGAAATTGGTGCTTTGACGAACCGTGTCAGGCTGACGATAGATTGTGCGTTTGCTCGTGCCGAGTTGTCTCCGAAGCGGTACGCGAATTGCTCGCTGGCCAGTCGAGGTCAATCCCTTCAGCCCATCCGCGTGGTCCCAGTATGAGGAAACATGGAAAAAACACCAAACGCACGACGATGCATTATCGCCGACGATGTTCGTAGCTCGCGCGAGATGCTCAAGCGATGGATGCGAGAACTCGGCTTCGAGGTAACAACCGGTGTCGACGGCCGGGAGGCGTGGGAGCACCTCCAGCGTATTCCCTGCGACCTACTCATCACGGATCTCGAGATGCCCGACATGAGCGGACTGGAGCTCATCCGCCACTTGCGAAGCGAGAGCGATTCTGCTCATAAGGATCTCCCCGTAATCATCGTCACGAGTATCTCGGACAAACGAATGAGCGAAATCACGCAAGACTTTTCCGCCACCACCATCGTATTTAAACCACTCGATAAAACTATTCTGCTCAGTGTTGCCCAGAAACTCGTGGCGGGCGAAGAGGTTCAGAGAATATACGAGTCAACGCAATCGGGGGGCGGGGGCGTCAACGGCATCTCACCATCACTTCGAAACCTCATTGAGTAAGCAAAATGAAGGATCGGTGGTATCACGTGGCCGCGTTTCGGTCGCGAACATGAGGCAAAGCCCACGCGGCAAAGCGAAAAAACCCATGCAATAGGGGGTGAAGTCTTTGCGATGTGAAGTCTTTGCAATGTACGGTCGCTGCCAACACCGTGGGCACTATTGGCAGATGCGCACAATCGGATTGGTGCTGCGCGTCATTGCGATTGCTGCGCGTCATTGGGGTTTTTGATATCGGGCTGTCGTCAGCGAACACCCCAACGACGAGCGGCTTCCGAGATTGGCAGCATGCGTGGATATCGATCTGCAACACGTATTGGCCGCTGTTGAAAATAACGTGCATTGCTTCGGGCAATACCTTACCGAAGCTCACACCCAGGACGGATGAAATCGCCTATCCTACGTTCGTCAACTGGACGTTTCCAATTCAACCAACGGGCCGCCACCGCCAAACCGGCTCATCCTGTCGAAAAAATTGCCGGCGGGC
>JBDNIG010000788.1:0-4886 GCA_041688415.1 Rhodopirellula sp.
AGTTCTTCCTCGCTCGAATCGCCGGCGCTCGATGAGGCGACGTTGCCTCGGGGCGAACCATCGGTTTGAAAGTAGCGAGCCGTTGCGATCAACAGGCCTTCGCTCGCCGAAGGCTGCTGTGCCATCATGCCGGCGAGGCTGCGGAGCGTTCGGCCGGCCGCATCACGATAACGTGCCTCGCCGGTCAATTGCGTTAAATCGACCAACACCTGCGCGGCAACTCCATTGGGATTGGGGATATTCCCGCCGCCACCGAGATGTTTGGATCGCACCATCAGCTCTTCGTGCTCGGAATCCGTAAAGTAGAATCCGCCACCGTCACGATCCTCGAAACCCTCGATCATCTGGTCTGCAAACTGTTCGGCGTACTTGAGCCATCGTGGCTCGTCAGTTGCTCGATACAACTCGATCAGCCCCTGCGTGAAATAGGCATAATCATCGAGATACCCCGGCAGTTTGGCTTTGCCGTCGCGGAAACTTCTCAACAACTGGTCGTCACGAACCATCCGAGTCAGCACGAACTCGGCCGCCCGCTCGGCCGCGTCGATGTACTCCTGCGATTCCAGCAGGCGGCCGGAGTGGGCGAGCGAACCGATCATCAGTCCGTTCCAACTCGTCAACACTTTGTCATCTTTGTGCGGCTGCGGCCACGTTTGCCGATAGACCAGTAGCTTGGCTCGCATTTCGGCAAGTTGCTCTTTCAACGCGTCAGCGTCTCCGCCCCGCTTGGCCGCAACTTCGCTGAGCGTCGCGGAGAGATGAGGGATGTTGTCTCCGGTGCGGTGACCGGAGGCTTCTTCCTCAAAGTTCCCGCCAGCTTCAAATTGATAGATATCGGCGAAAAGTTTCGCCTCGTCTTCCGGCAAAGCTTCTCGCAATTGTTTCATCGACCAAACGTAGGCTTCGCCCTCCTTGCCCACTTCGCCGGAGTCAAGCGCCGAGTAAAACGCACCGTCGGACGACGTCATTTCTCGATTGACCCACTCATAAATATCCGCAACCGCAGCTCGGTATCGCGAATCGCCCGTGACGTCAAAGCCATCGGCGTAGCTTCGCATCAACTGAGCGTTGTCGTAAAGCATCTTCTCGAAGTGCGGCACGAGCCACTCGTGATCCGTTGCGTAGCGATGGAATCCGCCGCCGATGTGGTCATGGATTCCACCCCGCCACATGGCGTCGAGCGTTCGAGTGATCGGCACCAATAATCTGTCATCGTCGTTTTGGCGGTACCTTTCCAGTAACAGTTGCAGCGTGCCATGCGGCGGAAACTTGGGTGCCCCGCCAAAGCCACCGTGCTGTGGATCGAAACGAGTGACCAAAGATGCGACAGCTTGGTCGACCAGTTTGGGACTCAAGGTGACGTCTTCGCCAAACTGCGGTTCGGCCACCCGTTTGGCTGCCTGGGCGATCGAGTCCGCTTGTTTGAGGACGTCGTCGTTTCGGCTCACCCAAAATTGATGCATTTGGTTCAGCACGGCGATGAACCGTTGCTTGGGAAAATAAGTGCCCGCCATCCACGGTTTGCCGTCGGGTGTCAACCAAACGGAATTGGGCCAGCCGCCGCGCTGGGTCAGCAGTTGGGTAGCAATCATGTATTGTTCGTCAATGTCGGGGCGTTCTTCTCGGTCTACCTTGATCGCCACGAAATGCTCGTTGATCACATTGGCGACTTCCTCGTCCTCGAAGGATTCCACCTCCATAACGTGGCACCAGTAACACGTCGAGTAGCCGACGGAGAGAAAGATGGGCTTGTTTTCACGCTTTGCCTTCGCGAACGCATCTTCACCCCACGGGTGCCAGTTCACCGGATTGTGGGCGTGCTGAAGTAGGTAGGGACTGGTTTCATTGATCAACGCATTCGTGTGCTTGTGTTTCAGGGGTTGTCCCGACTGAGAAGGTTCCGACGCTGGGTCCTGAGCCTCCGCCAGCGGTGAGTCAATGATTCCGAGTCCCGCTGAAATTCCCCACGCGACCAGCCCGCACGCCACCAACACCATTGCCCATCGCAGCCAAGGTCGATTTCGCCCAACGGATCGCTCGGTCGTTTTAGTATCTGTCATCGGAACGGGTTTCCGTGTTTTTGGATCGTTGTGATGGCGAGCGAAACTCACGACTCGATACGAAAGGTGGTGAAAAGTCGATCGATGGCCCACTTTTGAAACCAGACTCCAATCTGCTGCTCGAGGTATTCCTCGTCCACGCCATCCGTCTCACAGATGCTGGCGATTGCCTGCTCAAGACATAAACCCTCAACCAGTTGCTCCAGCAGCAAGTACTCAGTCCGCTCGGCCACAAGTGTCTTTACGACATAACTGCGCCGAGTGATCACCAGAAAGGTCTCCGTGAACGCAGGAAGTTCCGGTGTGGCATCGGGGGTCTTGCGTACCGCGATCGCATACTCATGAGCTCGCGTTGCCAGCCGAAGTAAGCGAACACAAGGCGCGAAAGTCAAACAAATCGCACCCATCAACTCCGGTTCCACAAGGGAAAGCGCATCGGCACTGAGGGTATCGCTGTTTTCAACTCCCGGACCGCTGAATACCTCACTGTAGGTTCGCTCGGTGATCGCCAAGTCGAGCATCATGTCAATCCAATCAACTTGTGAACCGTTCGATGCGCTCGCCCCGTCACCACTTGCCCGCTGTCGATTGTCCAATAGAAACTGGTGGAAACGTCCGCCCAAATCTCCCAACGTGTAACTTTTCGGCGGGCAAGACTGCAAATACTCCACACAAAGTCCGTTGAAAATTTCCTCCCCAAGCAACGAGACAAGTGCTGGAAACTCGCAGTGCAGACACTCGAGCAATCGTGCGTAGTACGCGTGAGCGTATACCCCGATTCGTTGCTCGCTCGTCAAATTTTTGGACGGCAGGATCAATTCGTCGACTTGCGTTTTAAGAGACATTGTCCCGAAGGCTTCGCAAGCCGCCGGTGATATTGCACCAGCATCCACACCATCCGGATGCGTGATGACGGCCTGCATCCACTGCTGAAGATTTCTCAGCGACATCATTCAACCTCCGCCGTTGTGAACAAGGCGGGCTGGGGGATTCGCGAATGCTGCGCGCCGTCATTTTCGCCGTCGACGTGGGTATAATCATGGCCGTCGGAATCGCTCGATTGCCGAACATTGTCGCCGTTAGGCGTCTCAGCGTCAGGCTTCATGTTGGGCTCCGCTTGCGCCGCTCCAAGATACGCTTTGGCTTTCAAAACTTCGGCATGAACGACATCAAACTCGGGGATACTCGCGTCCCATTCAAGCAGGGTTGACGCCCGAATGCCACGTTGGTGTGCGTAACGAAAAAGCTCCCAAACATTGTCGACAACTTTCCCATCGTGAGTGTCAATGCAATGGGTGCCCAAGTCGGTGTGCCCGGCAAGATGAAACTGCACAACGCGATCCGCTGGAATTGAATCCAAGTAACGCTTGGGATCAAAGTCGTGATTGACACTCGAGACATAGACGTTATTCACATCCAACAGAAGCTGACAGCCGGTTTCCATGGTCAAGTGCCGAATGAATTCCCATTCGCTCATGGTCGATTCGCGGAACGTGACGTAGGTGCTCGGGTTCTCCAGCACAAGTGGCCGCTCCAATATGTCCTGCACCACCCCAATTCGCTCGCACAGATGCTGAAGCGAATCATCGTTGTAGGGAATGGGCAAAAGATCGTGCGTATTCTTTGCCGCCACACCCGTCCAGCAAACATGATCGGAAACCCAGTGGGCTTTGGTTTCACTGGCCAGTCGTTTCAGCTTACGAAGATACTCCAGATCCAAAGAGTCTGTACTGCCAATCGACATGGAGACCCCGTGCATGACCAGCGGATAGCGTTCGGCAATTTGGTCGAGTACGTAGCGTGGACGCCCTTGGCAATCCATGAAATTCTCAGAAATAATCTCGAACCAGTCGACGGACGGCCAATGCTCGAGGATGTGAGCGAAATGATCTGTTCTCAGACCGACACCAAGCCCAAGACCGCGCTTCTGTGTTGATTCTCTGCTATTTGAGGATGTCGTTGGAAAGATCGGCATGAAAGAATCTTTTTGGAGCGGAGTACTACGAATAGATCGTTACACTGAACCACCAGTGGTCGCTGACCGACCAATCGCATTGATGCGTAACCGATCGGTCAGGACTTGGCATTCAGCAATTACGCGACTTGACGGCGGTTACGCGGGCGCCGGAGCGAACTTCTTGCCAGCCGCCTTCATTAGTTGCTCGAACTGTTTACGAGCCAACTTTGCGACTTCGGGCTTCAGCGGTACGCCGCATGTTCCTTTGCCTTCGCATGTGTTCTGGCCAGGGTAGCCGCCGCAACCTCCCTGCCCTTTGCAGTCGTTCGTGCCGTTACACGTATGACTAGCGACGGAAGCACACGAGCTTTGGCCAGCGCAGTCGTGCGTCCCTTTACCTTCGCCCTTGCAAGTGTTCAATCCTTTGCAAACATTGGGCGAGGAAATCAACAACGCGGGATCGACTCCCAAATCGGACTTCTTTTCTCCTGATTCTTGTGCGGTGGCAACTCGGCTTCCGACAACCAAGCCTCCCGCGGCAACTGCGGCTAAACGACCGAAATTTCGACGACCGATGTTTGTCTTTTCTGTCTGGTTCATTGTGAACCCTCCTGAGGAATAACGAAGTTTAGTTCTGTCCGTGATCGGACGCGATTCAGCATCTGCAAGTCTGGTACCGGATGACACCTCCAATTCGCGTAAGACATTTCAGTTTTTACTCGATCTTGATCGTCACCATGCCATCCATGCCCGGCTTCTCATCCGACCGGTTCAGCGCACGCGAACAGTAAACCGCCAACTGATGCTGGATCGGTTCAAGATGTGCGACGAATCGCTCGGCCTTCTGACGGTCGGGTCGAGTCAACGAG
>JBDNIG010000789.1:0-13122 GCA_041688415.1 Rhodopirellula sp.
CAGATGGGTCCGTAGTACCGTCGACGCGGGTGAACAAAGCTGTGACCGCAGTGGCGGAGTCCGTCGAGGAAAGGGACCACACTGAAGGGAGGTATTGCCGAATTGACGTCGATGCTCCGGACTCTGTGCCGGGTCAAGTATCAATCAGAGCGTCACGGAAAATCACGACAGGTAGCGACACGCTGTGTCGCGATCGTTTGACTCAACGGAGGAGCCGTATGAGTCAAGGCTCACGTACGGATCTGTGCGGGGGGCGGCTGGTAACAGCCGTCCCTACCGCGATCATCGAAAACCTCCGATGTACGCTTCCGTCGGATGAACCATTCTACTAAGGTTGATCGCACCATTGGCATGGTATCGACCGGGATGTTTTTTCGCGGTTTCGCGTCTCGGCAGTGCCCACGTCCGTGTCTCCCGACGCTCGCCAGCATAGGCGATTCTCAAGCCATGGGCAAAATCATTGGACGCAGGAGTGGTCACCTCAAAAACTCCACCACGCTGTACTGTCACGGGACGACATGTATTCGCGGTTGCCAGCGCCACTCGGTTCACGGAATAGTCATATCCTGAGCCAAAATGCGATCTGGCCGCAGGGGGTATCGTCAACCAAGCTTGGTGTCCTTGCAGTTCGGCGCCAAGTTCTAAATCCGATCGGCGGCGGCCCGTGGCGTGGACAGTGACGCCGTCTCGCGGAGCGACAGTGTACTAACTGTTGTTGAACTTTTTTATCGCGATCACTCTTCGTCGTAGCAGCAATTCCACGAGCTACTTTCGCGTATACTTGATCTTCAGCTTGATCGTCTCGGGCAGGCGATATCTCTCATTGAAAACAACGGATAGAAGAATGATTCACTGGAAATGGACCGTTTTCACGATCTTACTGACCGTCGCGGTGGGAAGCTGCCCAGCGTTCGCCGACAAGCCGCATATCGTCTACATCAACGCTGATGACCTGGGGGTGATGGACGTGGGTTACAACGCCCCCGCCTTTCGCACGCCCCATATCGATCGCTTGGCGAAACAGGGAATGGTCTTCACGAGTGCCTATGCCCCCGCCGCTAACTGTGCGCCGAGTCGCGCCAGCGTGCATAGTGGCCAGTGGACGCCACGCCACGGCGTCTACACCGTTGGCACGTCCGAACGTGGCAGTGCGAAGACGCGTCGACTGATTCCAGTCGAGAACACCAAAATTTTGGCGTCGGAGTACGTCACGGTGGCAGAGGCCCTCCAAGCCGAGGGATATCGCACGATTCATCTCGGCAAGTACCACATCGGCAAGGATCCGCTGCGGGATGGGTTTGACGTCAACATCGGTGGTGACGAAAGCGGCAGCCCGTCGGGGGGCTACTACTCGCCGTGGACCAAGGGAGCGATGGCGAAATGGACGCGTGAAGTGGATGCCAACACGCACCGCGTCGATGTTTTTGCCAACGAAGCAGTGGCCTTCATGGAGGCCAATCAGGACGCGCCGATGTTCATTCACTTTTCGCCCTACCTCGTTCACACACCCCTGACGCCGGTTCCCGAGTATGTCGACCGCTACCAACGCAGCGGCATCAATGCCAAGTACGCATCGATGGTCGAGAAAATTGACGAGGCGATTGGCAAGGTGCTCGCCGCGCTCGATCGTCTCGGGCTGGCGGAGTCAACCCTGGTCGTATTCTCATCCGACAACGGTGGCATCGCGGCGTTTCATTCCCAAAAACCGCTGCGTGGTGGCAAGGGCTCTTACTACGAGGGCGGTGTCCGCGAACCACTCGTGATGCGCTGGCCGGGCAAGATCGAACCTGGCACGACCTGTGACGAGCCAGTCAACACGCTGGACTTGTATCCCACGTTTCTGGATGCCGCTGGAATCGATCCGCCGGCGGGTGCCGTGCTCGATGGCGTGAGCTTGAAGCCGCTGATGACAGGCACTGGGTCGTGGACGTCCGTGCCGCAGTATTGGCACTTCCCCGTCTACTTGCAGGCCTACGATGGCACGAAGGACGATGCTCGTGATCCACTCTATCGCACCCGACCGGGCTCGGCGATGCGAAGCGGCCAGTGGAAACTGCACGAGTATTTTGAAGACGGTGCGTTGGAGCTGTATGACTTGACCAGCGACCCTGGTGAACGCAAGAATCTATCCGACGCGATGCCGGAAAAAACAGCCGAACTGCATGAACAGTTGGTTCAGTGGCGCGAGCGGACGGGTGCCCCCGTGCCAACGCGGAAGAATCCCAGATTTGATCCCCAGTTCGAAAAACGAGCGATCCAAAAAGTAGGAGCGGCTGAGTAGCCGAGTCTCTCCGAGACTCGGTTCAGCGTCTCGGAGAGACGCTGCTACTCATCGCTTCCATCGATGACTTGACACTTTCCATGGTCGGGATGTTGATGAGAATCGCGAGCACGGCTATCGCGATCGGAATTAAATGCCATAGATTATCGCCGATCATCATGAACACCGCGTTGACGACTGCCGAGCCTTCCAGGAGTGTCTTCACAAAACCGACCGTTGGAGCCATCTGCGGACGAGATGCGATTCTTCACGCGCCGCGTACTCGATCTATTGATTGACTCCATCGAAGGGCTCGAAAGCAGCCCGGCATCGGGAAAAACGCTTGGTCCTGCATGTTTGGACGAAGTCTCCCGGCCACCTACCGATGGGCCGGGAGAACTTGCTGAGTTGCTGGAGATTGTCCGGCGTGCTGCCGAGCAGAGCTATCAAACGGCGGGGCCGAGCTACCTTGCTTACATTCCTGGTGGAGGGATCTTCACGTCAGCATTGGCGGAGTTTCTCGCCAGTGGTCTGAATCGGTACACTGGCAAGGTCAAAACCGCCCCCGCCCTTGTTGCGATGGAGGAGAGCGTGTTGCGCTGGATGTGTGATCTGTTCGCGTTTCCGGCTGAGTCACAGGCCTTGCTGACGACCGGTGGTTCGATGGCAAATTTGATCACCGTGACGAGCGCGCGCACACTCCACGCCGACGCTCAGGTGGACCGGGCAACCGTCTATGTTGGTGAACATGCCCACGGCTCGATCGCCAAGGCGGCGTGGACGACTGGGATTTCGCGCGAACATGTGCGAGTTGTGCGTTCCGACTCCGACTTGCGTCTCGACACACAACATTTGCGTGCCTGTCTCGAAGCCGATCGCCGTGCCGGATTGATTCCCGTCTGTGTTTGTGCCGCTGCGGGCACGACCAATACCGGGACAATCGATCGGCTTGTCGAAATCGCTGCGGTGGCGCGTGAATTTCGAGTTTGGTTTCATGTCGATGGTGCCTACGGCGGTCTCTTTCAGTTGACGACGCGGGGGCGGCAACGTCTCGCCGGTATCGAACTGGCGGACTCGATTACCTTGGACCCGCATAAAACCCTCTTCTTGCCCTTCGGTACCGGTGCGGTCATTGTTCGCTCGCGCGACTTGCTGGCCCGTAGCTTTTCCGAACCGGCCGATTACATGCAGGATTTGGATGGAGCGAGCCATCGCGAGGTGACGGATAGCCTTCCCGACTTTGACGCTCTTTCGCCCGAACTCACACGCGACTTTCGTGGTTTACGTTTGTGGCTGCCGCTGCATCTGCATGGCGTTGATGCGTTTCGTGAGCAAATCGACGAGAAGCTCGACCTCACCGCCGAGGCTTTCGACCGTCTCGCTGCCGACGAGCGACTCGAAGTGCCCTGGGCACCTGATCTAAGTGTCGTCGCTTTCCGCCTCCGAGGACGTGACAACGCCGCGCAGTTCCGATTCTTGGACCGAATCAATCGAACCCAACGGGTTCTGCTCTCAAGTACGCGCATCGGCGGCGACGTCTACCTGCGCATCGCGATCTTGTCCGTCCGCACGCATGCCGATCGGGTGAACGAAGCACTTTATATCATCGCTACTGCCGTTGCCGAAGCAAGCTAATCGACAGCCGGGCTGACGGATTTAGCGAGCCCGATGGCCCGAGCGAAATCGGCACCCCCGGCAACCGGCGCCCGCGTTCGCCAACATCAGTTGTCACGCGAAGGGGAACCGCGGTAGCAGCGAACGCAGCCACCGCGGGGCAAGAAAAGGTGACGGGCAAGAAAAGGTGACGGGGGTAGTAAATGCAAAACGGACGGCATTATCGATGGCCCTAAAGAACGTCCGGATGGACTGTACGAGGTCACAATCAAAGCCGAGGTGCAACGCGGGAAAGTACAGGAAAGTCTTGAGTCAATTCGCGTCATTTAAGGCTCCGTCGCTGGCAAAAACGCCGCAGCGGAGGTTCTCACCAAGATCGAGAATGCTGAGAATGGCAAGGAACTGTTGGGAAAACACCTCGACGGTCTGTTGGAAAAGCTGCTGGTCGCACGATTGTGTAATGGTTCAGCGGGACGACTAGTTTCCGGATGCTTGGTTTAACTATTCGAGGTAGTTTTCTGGAGCGGGACATCCGATCCAGGGTGGCCGGCTTCCTGCCGGGGAAGATCCCGCGTCCTTCACGCGGTAAAACAGTGTCCTGCGTTTCGCACTCACCTCGAGAATGTCGGCCATTTTTCGTAGCGAGGTATCGACCAGCTCGTTGAGATCACAAGCCGCTCTGCTGACCACAATTGGCAGCACTCCACACTGACGCGACCGTTTTCCGCTATTCTATCGAGCATGGCCGACACCACTCCGATCACGACCGATCCGCCCACGACGACCACTCCCGCTGCCCAGACCGGCGAGATGGGGCCGTTGCTCTCTCCGGCGCTCCTGCATCGACTCGAACGGCTCGAATTGGTGTCGCGAAAGATTTTTCGGGGGCGGATGAAAGGTGAGCGGATCAGCCGGCGGAAAGGCCAGAGCGTCGAATTCGCCGACTTCCGCAACTATGTCCCCGGAGATGATCTGCGGTTGATCGATTGGAATCTGTACGCGCGGTTGGACCAGCTGTTCCTGAAGCTGTTCCAGGAAGAGGAGGATCTGCATTTCTATGCACTCATCGACACCAGTGCATCGATGAACTTCGGCACACCGAACAAGTTACGCGTGGCCAAACAGCTTGCCGCGGCGCTTGGATACATCGGTCTGTGCCGTGGCGACCGCGTTTGTGTGCAGGCGTTTGGTCAAGCCGGCAAGTCAGCACCCGTCATCCGCTCCCGCGGCGGTTTATGGAAAATGCTGCAATACCTCGATGGACTCGCACCCGCGCCGATCCAGGATTCGGCGGCCAACGTTTCGCTGCATGATGGCGTAAAGGATTTTGTCCTTCGCGGCGTATCAACGGGCGTGGTCGTGCTGATTACGGATCTCATGGACAAAGCGGGTTACGAGTCGGCGCTGCGGATGTTGATCGGACGCCAGATGGATGTGTTTGTTTTGCAGGTGCTCTCGCAAGAGGAGCTCGATCCGCCACTGCGGGGCGATCGCCGTCTCATCGATGTCGAAGACGGCGACGCCGCCGAGATCACCGTCAACGAGTACGTGATTGACCAGTACCGCGAAACCCTCAACGCCTTCCTGCACGACGCTCGGCAGTATTGTGCGCAGCGGTCGATCATGCATGTCTTGGTGCCGACCGACACGCCGGTCGAAACGGTGATGACGAAGTACCTTCGCGCGCGAGGAGTCGTCCGGTGACTGTTTTTCTTGCCGCGCTAAGTTGGATTCCCGCCCTGACGGGCGTGTGGCCATGGGTCGTACTCGCCGCGGTACCGATCGGCATCATCCTGATGTACTTTTTGAAGCTGCGACGGGAACCGGTCGAGGTGCCGAGTACCTATCTGTGGTCTCGGACCATTGAAGATTTGCACGTTAATAGCCTCCTGCAACGGCTCCGCAACAGTATTCTGTTGCTGCTGCAATTGTTGGCGGTGCTCCTGGCGACGGTCGCGTTGTTTCGTCCTGGGGTACGCGGTCAAACCAGTTCTCTCGGCCGGATCGTGTTTTTGCTCGACGCCTCGGCGAGCATGCAGGCGCCGGCGGTGGATGCTGACGACGAGCCATCGGGAACGCGGTTTGAGCAAGCCCGCAGGCGAATCGGCGAACGGATTGAGTCGATGCAGGATCACGAATCTGCGATGCTGGTCACATTTAGCGACCGTGCCGAAGTGATGCAAGCGTTCACGTCCGATCGTGGCCGCCTTCGCGATGCCCTGGCTCGCTGCAACGTAACCAATCGTTCGACCGATATTCTCGCGGCACTCCGGGCCGCCGATGGGCTGGCCAATCCGCGGCGGATGTCGGCGGTGGACGATCCTGAAAACGAATCGGTCGCCGAGGCAATGCCAGCGGAGTTGCAGCTCTACACCGACGGCAATTTTCCCGCAGCGATCGACTTTGATCTCGGAAATCTACAACCCGTCTATCACGCGATCGGGCCGGCAGAAACTAAGAATCTCGCCATCACTTCATTTTCGGCCTCGCGAAACGTGCAAGATCCCACGCAAGTCGAAGTGTTCGCGACGGTCACCAACACCGGTGAGAAGCCAATGACGACCGATGCGTCGCTGTCCCTGGAAGGCCGACTCGTCGATGCGGCCGCGGTATCACTCGCTCCGGGAGAACAGAGCGGTATGTCGTTTACCGTCGACGCGGCGGATGCCGTCCGGTTGCGATTCTCGCTCGACGTCGACGATGACTTGGCACTCGACAACACCGCCTACGCTGCCCTGACGCCGTCGGGCTTGGTTTCGGTGCTCGTCGTTACGGAGAGCAATCGTCCCTTGGAACTGGGGCTGACCACTGACAAAGCGAAACGGATCGCCGCTTGCGAATTCGTCACCCCCGATTACCTCAAGACGGACGCTTACGCCAAACGGGCCGCGGCGGGCAGCGATGACTTGATGATCTTCGATCGTTGCCAGCCACCAAAATTGCCGGCGACGAACACCTTCACGATCGGCGAGTTGCCTAGCGATGATTGGAAGTGGACAACACCGAAGGGCAGTTTGACGTTGATCGACATTGATCGCTCACATCCGATCTTGCGATATCTCGAGATGTATTCGTTGCTCGTCTTTTCAGGACGCGGCATCGAGGGACCCGAAGGCACCTCGACCTTGGTGGAATCCGACCTTGGCACGGTCATGGCAATCGCGCCACGCGGTGGCTACCGCGATTTAGTCTTAGGTTTCCCGCTGGTCGATGAAGACTCCGATGGTGTCATGCAGGCTAACACGAACTGGTACGCCGAACGCTCGTGGCCGGTCTTCTTGCTCAACGTCCTGCGGTCGCTCGCCGGCGCTGCCGCCTCTTCAGCCGCCCCGTCATACCGCCCTGGGGAATCGGTGCCCGTGCGTCTAGAAAGTGTGATCCACCAGGTCGATTTGGTACGAACCGGCGACGACGATCGCGACGTAACAGTCGAAGAAATCACCGTCGGTGAAGGCGGCAACGTTGAAATCGTCAAAACAAATCTGCCCGGCAACTATCAGCTCGTCCAGACGGCCACCGCCGCTCGTGAAGGCGACTTAAGCAGTATGACTGAAAACGTGGTTGCTCGTTTCGCGATCAATCTGTTCGACGTGCGAGAGAGCAGCTTAGCAACGCAGCCGAGCGTGGAACTGGGCTATGAAAAAGTGTCCACGGCCAGCGCGGGCATCGAGACTCGCCATGAGTACTGGCGTTTGCTCCTGATGCTCGTGCTCGCCGTGCTGCTGGGCGAATGGTGGCTGTACGGTCGGCGGGTGAGCTGACTGGGTGCAGCCATCGGTTGCTCAAACTCGTCGGGCCACGAACAGGATCAAAAGAATCAACAAGATCGTTCCCAAAATTCCACCACCAATATACATTTCAATCTCTCCGCTAACGTTAAATAGATTCCGCGCACCACTCGCACGCAGCTAGCTCGAAAGTCTTGAAGGCAAACGGTGTGCCAATGAATTTTGCTATCAATGCAGTGGGGAATGCATATGGACCGCTGACCGGCAGGAGAAACGCTGCTCAGTCCGCCAACGCCAGACGTGATTGCTCGTGGACCTTGGGGATATTCTCATAGGGTGATTCCTCTTCGTATTCGAGAATCACGAAGCCTTGATAGTCGTTGTCCTTCAAGATCTTGACAATCCGGTTGAAGTCGGCGGGATCGGTCTTCCCATCAGGTGTTTTCATGCTGGTTTTGACCTGCACGTTGACCGCGTAAGGAACGCAGGAACAATAACTGGCGTAGTGGACGAGGCAACGAGTCCAGTGCGAATGGACTCGTTGCCTCGTCCACTACCTCTAAACCCGTCAGTTGTTGTTTCCATGTTCCTAAGGCGCGCATGCGGCGATGTCGATGTAGGGGGTCTCGCTATGAAAGTTGCCGGTATCGAGATTGATACCGATCCACGGACTGTCCACGCGCGGTTAAACGCAAAGACTTGATCTGATGTGCTTAGTGCCGTAACGCAATAACCTTTCGCGAGGCATCCTGAATGCGAATTCCAACAATTCGAGGACTCATTGACCGCCGTGTGCTCGTCAACTTTCGAGTTGACCCCGGAGTGCTTGCACGAGTCTGTCCATCGCCGTTCCGCCCACAGCTCGTCAACGGATTCGGCGTTGCGGGTATCTGCATGATTCGTCTGAAACACATCCGGCCGAAACTACTACCTTCTTTCTTCGGCATCTCATCGGAAAACGCTGCTCACCGAATTGCCGTTGAATGGGATGCAAATGGGGTCACTGAGACGGGAGTGTATATCCCGCGACGTGATACGTCGTCACTGTTGAATGCATTCGCCGGTGGTCGCATCTTTCCCGGCGTCCACAATCGAGCACGCTTTGACGTCCGCGAAACGGCCAACGAATATCACATCGCGATGAAAAGTCTTGACGGTTCTGCACACGTAGTTGTCGAGGGCCGAACGACTGACGAACTGCCTGACAGTTCAGTTTTCGCAACGGTCGCGAAATGCTCGCAGTTCTTCGAGGCTGGTTCCCTTGGTTACTCGCCTGCGAGTTCCCCTACTCAGTTCGATGGACTGGAACTTCGGACAGCCAATTGGCACGTGCAACCACTTGCCGTCACCAAAGTTCAATCTTCATTCTTCGACAATCGCGACGCGTTTCCTGATGGTTCGGTTACGTTTGATGATGCGCTTCTGATGCGAGAGGTTGACCATGAATGGCATAGCCGAGAATCACTCTGTTGCGTCGGCGGATAGCTTGGTTTTTACGCAAGGCCGCGTTGTTGCCCATTGTCCGGTGCGCTCGCAGACTTCCCCCGCCCACAACCCAAAACACGCGTGCATTCCCTCAAAGCGGCTTGACGAGCACGCCGTCAATATGTACCTTTAGGTGTAGATAGCGAGTTCGAGTTGTTCGTCGAGCTCTCCTGCGGTTTTCCCGACGTTTCTGGTCCCCCTTTACGAGATCCCATTCCAATGCAAACCATCGACCTTCAATCCACTGTCGGCGAACTCGTCCGCGCCGTTCCCAGCCGTGCCCGCGTCTTTGAATCCATGAAAATTGACTATTGCTGTGGTGGGAAAATAGTGCTCGCGGATGTCTGCGCGAAAAAGAAGATCGCCCCGGACGACCTGCTCGAAAGGCTCCAAGAGTCCGATGCGGCGGGCGGTGCCCAAGCGGTCGTGGACGCTGATTCAATGACCTTGACGCAGCTAGCCGATCATGTCGAACAGACGCACCATGCGTTCCTACGTGAAGAACTGCCTCGCTTGGATTTCATGACCGACAAGGTCGCCCGTGTTCACGGGGATCACGAGCCTCGCTTGGCAGTGGTTCGCAAGGCATTCTTGGCATTCAAAAATGAACTGGAACCGCACATGATGAAGGAGGAACAAGTCTTGTTCCCCTTGATTCGTCAGCTCGAGTCGTCCGCCGATCGTCCAGAATCACACTGTGGCAGCATTGCCAATCCGATTCGCCAAATGGAACATGAGCACGATCAGGCCGGCGATGAGCTTGCCATTATCCGCGAAGCCACCGATGATTTCGTGCCACCGGAATGGGCGTGCAACACCTACCGAGCGATGCTCGATCTGCTCGAGCGACTCGAAGCCGACACGCATCAGCATGTCCACAAAGAGAACAACGTGTTGTTTCCCAAAGCGTTGCAGTTGGACAGTACCTCGTGATCAATCGAAACGAGGGGTCGGGGGAACATGTTGGCGCTCGTCGCCGGGGCGGTGCGCCGGCGACATTGACCGCAGCGACTCCGGTAGGCCAGTGGGTGGCAAAGTATCCGAGCACGGCGGAGATCTTCGAGATGTTCGATGTTGACTATTGCTGCCGCGGAGATCAGTCGCTCCAACAGACGTGTTGGGACCGTGGGCTCGAGGTGATTCGCGTTCATTCGCTTTTGAAAAGCTGCATCGCTGAGATTGATGATGCAACGATGGAAAATTGGTTGCACGCGCCCCTTGCGGATCTTTGCGATGATATCGAACGTGTCCATCACGACTATTTAAAACACGAGCTGCCATCACTAACATCGTTGATTGCCGAAGTTGTCGCGTTGTACGGCGACGATCACGCGGAGTTGGAGGTAGTCCGCCAGCAGTATCAGATTTGGCGCGACGAGGTGTTGGCGGAAATTGCCGAGGAAGAGCACTCGCTATTCCCTGCAATTCGTAAACTCGCGAGTAAAGAAACTCTGATGGACGTTCATGCCGGCGCCATTACCAAGATGGTGCGGGATGTGTCGATGGAGCACCGCGACATTGGCGCCGCTTTGAGGAACGTTCGGCGTGCTTCGGGAGGATTTGCCAAGCCGCCGGATGCTTGTCCAAAATACGCTCAGATGCTCGGCCTTCTCCGGCGCATTGAAACCAACGTGAGGCACTACGTTCACAAGGAAGAGTGCATTCTATTTCCCCGCGCCGTCGCGATGGTCGACTCAACGCGAGAGTTATGAAGCTGCGCCGCTTGGAAAAATGGCGGCCTGTTGACGTGGCGTAAGCTTCCAGCTTGCGATTGAGAAAACGCAAGCTGGAAGCTTACGCCACACCAACAGCCCGCGAACCGTCCGGTATTGTGGCAGACCATCCCGATCACCGGAGGGCTGTCAGGCTGTCGATTTCGTAACCCGACGCGTTAGCGAGGGACCAGGTTGCATCCCTCGCTTACGCGTCGGGTTATGATTCACACGCTCATTTCGTAAAAACAATTAAATCGACAGCCCGCTGGCGCCGTTCCGCTAAACCTTCGATCTCTGACGGGAGGCTGAGCACTTATTAATTCTCAGTCTTTGATCCGTTCAACTGATAGCACTTCGCGACTGCTTGTCGCGCGTAGTCGACGGATTCGGCGAGCACGCGGGCGGCTTCTTGGCTGGCGTGGAACCCTTTGCTGTTCTCGCTGGAGATATAATCCAGTCGCCACATGGCCTTGCGCTGCAAATCACGGATTGATTTGAGCTGTTCCTCGGTTGCACCGTCAGCCTGTGCGGCAATGATTGCATCGAACATGTCCATCGAGGCCGCCGCGGCACGCTCAATCAATTGTCGGGTGCGATCCTGGATCACATCGACTCGAGCCTTGAGTTCTTGTTCGGGAAAGTGATGGCAGGTCTGGCACGCTTTGTTGATGTTTGACATGGGGCTGCGCACCCAGTGACTGCTAACCTTCGTCGCCCCGACTTTTTCGTAGGGCATGTGGCAATCGCTACAACTGACTCCCGAACGGGCGTGAATCCCTTGGCTCCACAATTCAAACTCGGGATGCTGGGCCTTGTAGACTTTCGTGCCAGTTTCCTTGTGGACGTAGTCATAGAACTCGCCACCCGCGTTGCCGTCTGCATCCTCAGGAAATTCGGTTTCGTCCCATTCCTGTTCGAGATCTTCCGCTTTCAAACCGTTGCTCCACGGATAGGTAAGCGTCATTTTGTTGGCGCAGTAATACTCCACGTGACACTGGCCGCAGACGAATGATCGCAGTTCCTGCCGCGTCGCATGCACGTTCGGGTCATAGTTGCCCTGGGAACCGTCGTCCCGCCATTTTTGAATACTGGGGAGATGGGGAACGGGATCGTCGCTCTTGGCGAGTTTATCGATGCCGAGAATGAAACCGGGCCGGGTGACGCGAATGGACATGGTCTCGGGATCGTGGCAATCGATACAAGCGACCGGGTGTACGTTGCCGAGATGCGGATCGCCCGGTTCGGCTTGGACAACTCCGTCGGGCGTCTTTTCGATTTCGGCCAGAACGTCTTCATAGTTGCGTTGGCTGAGGGCTTCGAATCCCACCATCACGGCTTCTTCGTTGAATGACTCGGCCAGTTCCGCTTCGGTCGGCTCCTGGCCCGCCGCTTCCATTCCGATCCGCCGGTAGGTGGGGATGAGCGATGCGTGGCAATGCAAGCACGCCCCCGCCTGTTGGACCTCCGTCACGCGCGGGCTCACCTCTTGGTCGGTCAGCATGTGCGCGTGGCCACGTGCTTCGCGATACTCGATGCTGAACGCGTAACCGGCATACAAGCGTTTGAGCCACGGCTGTTCGGCAAGCTTGCTCGGAGACAGCGCGTGGTTGCCACCAAAGTCGGTGTAATCATCGTTGACCGTTTTGAGATAATCCTCGTATTGTTGCGGAAAGTTCAATCCCCAAGGCTGCGGGTCGGTACTGACTTCGTTGACTTCAACAACTTTGGAAAACGGGGTACGCGCCTCCTGCCTGCGTTCGAAGATATTGACCAACAGCAAGGCGACTCCGACGGTTGCCAGAGCAACCAGTCCCGTCAGGAGGACGAGCCATCCATAGCCGCGTTTTTGTTCTGTGCTCATCGGACAAATTGCATGAAGAGAAGGAGAAGACGGTGACGACGCACGGTGCTAAGCGACCGCGAGACAATAAAACGCGTCGAATCAAAGTAGCTAGTGTCGCCAGACGGTGGAATCCACGTTCTGGCGAACGTAGCTACTCGCTTTATTCATTCGCTGTCGCTAGCGCGCCGCGTGCCCAACGCTAGCGTGGCAATGCACGCATGATAACATGTCTTGGCCGCTCACGGCGGGTAAGAGGGGGTGGACGAAGTCCTCGTGGCAGGAGATGCAGGCGTTCTGCGTCACCCGCTTATTCCTTGGTTTGATTTGGATTGGATCCTTGAAATCGCCCATCGTGAACGCCAACGAATGGAAGAAACCATTGTCAGCTTTCGTGACCCACTTCCCCAAAAAATGGCTCATCCGACTGAAGCGTGCGCAGGACTGAAGGATGCTGAAAGTACGGTGTATGGAAAAAAA
>JBDNIG010000790.1:0-17313 GCA_041688415.1 Rhodopirellula sp.
CATCCAGTCTCCCCTCTCCATCACGCTTCGTGGGGGAGAGGCGATGGGGGGTGAGGGGGCTCGGACGGGACGGCGGCGATGATTTTTGATGGCGTGCTCGAACTCCTTACTCATATTCTTTCGATCTGACGGTCGCGTCAGGCATCTTGCCGCCCCCGTGACGTCCAGAGTCTTGCCTTCTTCGCCATCGCTTCGACTATTTTTTTGCAAGAAAGCGGTTTGCGGCTTTTCTTCAAAACCGCCAGGGCTGCGTCGATTTGGCTGGGCGGCTTCGTTGCGGCCGGTGTCGTTGTCGAAGCGTTCTTGGTGGCGGCGGTGGTTTTCTTCGTAGCCTTGCCTGTGCTCTCGTTGTTGCGGTTTCGTAATTCCGCGTCGGCCACCGTGGCCAGCAAGACCACACAGTTGGCTCTGTCTCGAAAACACAGCCGGCGTGCTTCCGGAAATATTCCGAGAATTGTTTTGTGCCCGAAAACCCTGGCGCAAACGCGCGTGGTCGACCCATAAAACTGCCCGCGACAAGGCCGCACAAGGGCGAAGTCGCGAGCGTGTTGGCTCGCGGGGCAGATGGATGGGTTGTTTTTCCGGCGCGGGCGACGCGATCGAATTACGTAAAGATTTCGCGAACAAATTGACGTGCCTCTTCAAGTTCCGGGGCGTCGCTCAGGCTTTTTTCGATCACCGCGATGACCCAGGTTGGTCCATGACCACCAACACTACGGCACCATCCTTCGAGTTCGCCAATCGGAACGATGTGCAACCCCTGGCTCTTCAATTGGCTTAACAGTTCTTGACACGCTCGCGTTGCATCACCGGATGGAACAAAACTCATTCCCTGATCTTTCGCCGTCGACCAAGCAGTCGATTTCCGAAGCAGTCCCTGGATTTCTTTGACGGCTGATCGGGGAAAATACTGCTCGTCTATGTCATCAAGTACGGACACGACTCTTTGCTTCAACTCTGATGCCTGCATCTCGGGACGTTTTTGTTCAATAGCTGTTTTAGCTATCCGCCAATTGGGTTTGGCTGCATCCCATTCGCCACCAAGTGATTCATAAATTCTTCCAAGCAAATCAGAGTTTATGGCATCAAAGTCAGCGATCACAGAAACCTTTACATTCAAGCGTCGAAGGGCGCTAACCAGCATAGGTAGGCGATCTTTACCTCCCGAATTCGCAAACATCACATCGGCATTTTGCAGGACTCCGTTCTCGACCATAGCGTCGCGGACAGCAGAGTAGAATCGACAGTCTCCATCGCTTTCGCACACAACAACATACTGATGGAATATTCCGTCGAGAACATTCGAGTATCGCAGCAACGGGTCATTCCAAAGCGACCGAATTTCCGATTGATTCAATTGTGAAATAACATTTAGCTTTCCGTCTCGTTGTAAACGAATCACCCGCACTCGCTGACTACCTGCATCAAGTATCCCTCTTAAAATGTCGCCGCTATGTGTTGCGAGGAATATTTGTCTCATGGACAATTCTTGTTCAACCAAGAACCTAGCAAGCAATCTCGCCTGTGGTGGATGTAGAAATGCTTCAGGCTCGTCAATTAACACGCACGAGTGATCAATCAGAAACGCATGAAGTAGTATGCCGACAAACGCTCGCATTCCATCACCTTGCGAATCCAACGTCGGTAGTTTTTCAAGCCGAGCAAGATAGCTAACCGAGACACGATCCTCACCTTCCAGCAATTCTGGTCGGGTTCCACAGTGCAAAGGGACCTCGTTGCCTGCGTTTCTGTGAACAATTAGATCTTGCCCGAAAGCTTGGCGGAAAATTTCACTTATTCGCCTTTCAACAGTGTCGTCAGCCTGCATGTAGTGGATCGGATGCGAAAGTGCGTCCGTCGTCAATCGAATGTTCGGAGCTGGTTTGGCTGCACCTAAGCGTGCTTCGGTTGTTAATCGGTAGAAAAAGAATGGTGATAAGTTACGCAGACCGTTGCTTGGATCATTCCAGAAACTCGTTGCTTGGCTGTGGTTAACGGATTGGCCAAGCCGCGTGTAAGTCGGATTGGCAGGGTTATTTCTATCCTGTTGCTTCCTGCACGTCCTAGATAACCATGACTCAAGCCGATCGACCTCGCCGGCTCGCTCGACTTCAATAGCCGTCAAAATCACTGATTCAGAACCCGGCGAATGGACTTTTGACTCAATCTCCCTGAGCGTTGCGCTCTTACCCATGTTGTTTGGGCCGACAATCACAACGACATCGTCGGGATTCAAAGCTATAGTCGTGCCATCGTTAAACGAAATAGATTTCACAAACGCATGGGGACTCTTGCTGCCAACTTCGACGCTGAGACTCAGTTGAGATTCGTTCATGGGTGCGCTCTAGTAGTACTGTTCGATGTAACCATACGCACGGTCGAACAACTCTTGGTCGCCGTGCAGTTTGTATTTCAGAAGTGTGCTGCGGAGTGCTTTCTTGACTTCGCGTTGGCCAGCATTCGTGTCTTGCCAACCGTCGAATCGGACGACGCGAACGATGTCGTCGATGTTGGCGACGATTTTCGCGACGACGATCGGCGTCTTTTCATTGCGAATCTCCTCGAACAATTCCGTTAGCGCGGCTTTGCCTTGGTCTTGGACTTCTTCGGGCGGTGTTGCCTTTTCGGCTTGGACGACGTCCTGGGCCAGACGCAAAATCTCTTTCAGAAATTTGCGGCTATCGTCGAGGCCTTGGTCGTGACGCTCTTTCAGCTTTTCCAGACGCGTGCCTAGCTCGACGAATTTTGGATCGCCACCGTGCTTGCGGAGGCGGGCGACCAATTGCAACGCGATTCGTTTTGCTCGGCCTTTGGCCTCTTCCACCGCTTCGATCAAATCGGCGTCCATGACCAACGCATCCAGATCGTCGGTGACGTTTTCCAGGTACGTATTGTCGTGGATCAATTCGATCGTCTTGGCACCGAGGGCATGCCAAAGCAGACGGCCATTCCCGCTGGCCGGTTTCACTGATTCATAAATTTGGCCGAGCCATCGGTAATCAACTTCGACAGGTGTTAAGCATGCGTCCGGCGAAAGTGCTTCCCATAAACGTGCCAGCACCGAAAACTCGGCAGCGAACTTGTCGCGGGTTTCGTTGTCGGGCAAGTAGTCCTGGGCCAGCAACAATCCCTCGTAGCCATCAACCGTTCGATCGATGTTGGGAAAGAACGCCAGGCACACCCTCACCTTCTCAGGCAATTCGGCTTTCAGTTCATCGAGGTTCGTGATGACCGTTTGAACCGCTTTCTCGTCGAACGCGAGTGCCTTGGCGACGTCATCGAAGATGCCGATGTAGTCCACGATCAAACCATGCGACTTGCCGTCGGCGACGCGGTTGGTGCGACAGATCGTTTGCAGCAGGTTGTGATCCTTCATCGGTTTGTCGAGGTATTGTGCCTGCAAGATCGGTGCGTCGAAACCCGTTAGCAACTTCGACGTCACGATTAAGAGTTTCAGCGGGTCGGCGGGATCGCGGAATCGATCAAGCAGTTTCTCTTCTGCGTCACGGTCCAGACGATAGTCGTCGTATTGCGTCTCGCCGGAATTGACCGACATCACCACCGCAGACATCTCTGGGTCTTCGGTAATGCGATCGATCGCTTTCTTGTAGAGGTCACAGCACTGGCGATCGAACGCGACGACCATGCCCTTGAAGCCGTTCGGATCCACCTTGGATTGAAAGTGGTTAATGATATGTTCACAGATACCGTTGACGCGTTCCGGCGATTTGACCAGCACTGCCATCTTCGCCGCACGCTTGCCCAGGTCGTCACGGTCTTGTTCGCTTAGCTGTCCGGTGATCTGGGCATAGGCTTCGTCGACGGCCGATTGGTCGATCCGCAGTTTGACGTCGGGGGCCTCGAAGTGAAGCGGCAGCGTCGCGCCGTCGCGGATTGATTCCTGAAACGAGTATCGCGTCAGGTAGCCCGATTTGTCTTCGTCGGCACCGAACGCATAGAACGTGTTCTTGTCCGCCCGGTTGATTGGCGTGCCCGTCAAACCGAACAGGAACGTGTTTGGTAACGCCTCCCGCATCTTGCGTCCCAGATCGCCTTCCTGCGTGCGGTGGGCTTCGTCGACCAGAGCGATGATGTTGTCACGAGCGTTCAGTTCGCCATCGGCCTCGCCGAACTTGTGGATCGTCGTGATGATGATCTTGCGAACGTCCTTGGCCAGCAGTTGTTGCAACTCGCTGCGGCTTTCCGCTTTGATCATGTTCGGCACGTCGGCAGCGCTAAACGTCGCGGTGATCTGCGTGTCCAAGTCGATGCGATCGACGACGATCAACACCGTCGGGTTGCCGAGTTTCGGATGCATCCGCAGCTTTTGAGCGGTGAAGACCATCAGCAGCGATTTGCCGCTGCCTTGGAAGTGCCAGATGAGTCCCTTCTTGATTCGCCCGTCGATCACACGCTGGACGATCAGATTCGTGCCTTCGTATTGCTGGTAACGGCAGATGATCTTGATGCGCCGGTGTTTCTTGTCGGTGGCAAAGACCGTGAAGTTTTGCAGGATGTCCAGCACCACTTTCGGCTGCAGCATGCTCTCGACCGTTGTGCGAACATCGGCCAACGTTCCGCTTTCGTGCGCGGCAGCCGTTTTGGGCAAGCCGCGATTGTAGTCTGCATGCGGCTCTTTCCATTGTTCGTTATCCACGGCTAGCGTCGTCGGCTCACCTGAGTCGTCTTGTGAGCCGATGGCGTTAGCTGCAGGTGTTTCCAACCGCCACGGTCCCCAGATCGTCAGCGGCATGCGGATCGAACCGTAGCGATACGCTCGACCATCGCTGGCGAAACTAAAGATGTTGGGGACGAACATTGCCGGGATGCTGTGTTCGTAGTCGTCATGAATCTGACTAGCTCCATCAACCCAAGTCACTGCTGGCCGCACGGGCGTCTTGGCTTCGCCGACAACGACGGGCAAGCCGTTGATCAGCAAAACGATGTCGAAGCGTTTTTCCAGCTTGCCAACTTTGTAAGTCCACTGGTTGCAAACGATGAATTCGTTATTGGTGGGATCATCGAAGTCGATCAACTGCACCGTCGTGTGTTCGCCGCGCTGGCCGAACGGCATCGTCTTATCGTTCCGCATCCATTCGGCGAGAGCTTCGTTGCTGCGAACCAACCCGTCATTTTGCACAGCGAGTGGAATGGCCCGCAGTTTATAGATCACCTCGTCGGCGCGATCAGGCTGAGCGGCGATCTCCGGATTGAGCCGAATCAGAGCATCTCGAAGCTTCGACTCGACGAACACGTCCGCAGCCCCGCGAGGCAGCCTCGGCCCCGGCACGAATTGCCAGCCGAGCCCCTCGCAGGCATCGAGGATCATCTGTTCGACGGTGTTATTTTCGTTAAAGCTCATTCAAACAACTCCATCTGACCGGAAGTGGCCGCACGGTACGCCTGTTGGGGGTGGTTGGGTTCGTCCGCATACTTTCGAACCAGGATACTTGCGTCCACCATCGGTTTGAGAAAATGCCGCTGAACTCGATCCACACTCCGACCGACCAGTTCGGCGATCTGAGCTGAAGTCAGCTCGCGAAGTTCGCACAGATTGCGGATGACTCTCTGCATTTCTTCAGGAGAAAGACGGCGACTATCGCGCGCCGGTTTCGCAATTTCCACCAAAAGGTCTCCAGTTTCGTCCTTTCGCTCGCTTGCGCCGGGAGCTAGTGTGCTTACGCCGGAAGCTCCCTCGCTTGCACCGGGAGTTCGGTCGCTTACGCCTGGAGTTCTCGTCATTACGCCGGGAGAAACGCCCCCCTTGCGGGTAGCTCCTTCACCGATCCGGTACAACGACCCACGCCCGTGACCGCTCTTTCTCAAGAAGCCTCGCTCGACCAGCCTTTTCAGCATTTTCGTAATGTCCGATGGATGCGTGTCAGTCATCTGTTGTAGCCGCGGATTGGAGACTGCCCCTTCAACGTCCGCCGTCACCAAAGCCTGCACCTCGTCGATGTGCAATCGCTCGAATTCCTCGCCGATCGCGACTTTTAAATTTTCGACGGACATCTCCGGCAACAAGCTAACCATCAGCATGGTGACATTCACCCGGTCCGGCTGGAGTTGCTCGCCGATAAATGGCATCCGCCATTGTTGCGACCGCCACCCCTCTCGCATTTTGGCGATCCCAGAACCGGCTTTTTCACCCAGTCCGATTAGCCCGAACATCGTTTGCAACGTCCGGTTGCGGCATTGGCTAACGCCACCGCGAACTGCTTGCTCGAACGAAACCAACAGCGTTCCCGGGTTCGACAATTCAAGCCGATCGGAACGTTGTTCCATCACGATCCCACCCCACGGATGCGTCTCGCTGCGCGAACGAAAACGGTTTCGATACGCCGCAAGTGATTCACGGTGAATATCGTCCGTACCGAACAGCGGCAAAATTCGTTGGTCGAACGATTCGTCATCGCCATCGGAAAGCATTCTTCGAACTTCGCTGTCACTGCACCGATAGTCGCCTTCGTTGTAGCGGCGGAACGTATTGCCCATCGGGTTCTGGGTTAAATGCACCGGACGCTCGCGTCGATCGGCACGTCGCACTTCGATCACCAACACGTCGCAATCACCGACATGAAAATCTGAACATTGTCATCACGCAGCAGGTTGCGATTAACGTGCGTGGGATTATTGATCGAATTCCAAAAGTCTTGCCGAATCTTCCCGGCATTTTCGAGTCCCTGAATCTCGAAACGCTCAAAGCTGTGCTGCTTTACCCCCAATACGATCACGCCGCCATCGGTGTTGGCGAATGCGCTATAGGATTCCCACAGTGACTTCGGAACACCACCGCGAGCCGATTTGAATTCGATCTCCTTGTCTTCCCCGAGACGCAGAGCTTCAAGCAATTGGTCAGCGTTCATTGATGCCCTCGTGAGCCGACGGCGCTAGCCGCGGATATCGGTTTGCCCGCCAATCACGCCAATGATCGCGAATCACGTCCGGCAACCGCGAAGCGGTGATAGGCGATAGCCACAGTCGCAAAGCGACGGCAGGCGATAGCCACGGACGCAAGTCCGTGGTTGTCATCTGCTTGACGGTGTTGGATTCGTTAAACATTGGCCAAGTCACGCATCAGTACGTTTCGCTCTACGGCATTCTTTAGGGCGTTCAGTTCATGAAGATGCTCTTCGATCTGCCGTAACTGGCTTTCGACTGGCGAGAGCTTGTCGATGAATGCGTCTTGTTGATCAATTGGCGGAAGCAACAAGGGAAAGTTCTTTACTTGGGTACTGTTAATCGAAGCGAGGTTCGATGTTTTTTTCGCACACTTGAGGAAGTAAGCTTTTCCGTATCGACTGTTTGTTTGATAAGAAAGATATTCTGGGCGAAGTTCGCCGCTCTTGGGTCGAACGCAGAACACATGGTTTTGGTGGAGCATCAGATCAATTTCAGATCGCCAGATCGTCCCTCGTCCAACTTTATCGAAGTCACCGCCCTCGATAATCAGCACGTCATTTTCACGAACGCGATATCGATCAACTTCAGTCTCCGCAAGAACGATTGTTTTTGTTTCTGTCAGATCCAGGTGCCCCTCTTGAACATTCGCCACCCGCAAGTAGGGCAACTCAACAGTCTTAACCCCATTGTATTTCTTGCCTTTGGCAATCCCCGTCTGAAGGTCCGCAGCTTCCTTGAGCTTTATTGCTTCTCGCAGCGTACTGCCACTTCGGTGTTTTAAGTTGAATTCAAGATCCAAAAATGATTGTTTCAGCTGGATTAGATTTCCCCTGACACAACGCCAGTTCACGCATGCGTGGTCTATGCCCCACAACAGTTTTGAAATGCGGCGCTGTTCGCCTAACGTTGGTAACGCAAACTCGAAGTCTTGCAGTTGCGACCATCGTGTGCGAGGAGAGAGTGAGCCAGATGATGTATCCAATGCGTGATCAAAAAAACGATTTGATCGTACAATGAATGGGAGCAGTTCAGGCAAGAGTTTCTCTTGCTTTGCTTCAAGGGTAAGTATGTCGCTTGAGCAAACCCCATCAAACTCCGCAATTGCGACCTTGCGTTGATAGGCTCTTCGTTTCGCAAAAAGAACTTGGCCCTTCCTGAATCGCCTTGTGAACGAAACTGCCTCTTCAATGAGTGACCCCCACTCTTTCACGTGAAGCGACAACGGCTCGATATGTTCAAGTCCGATGAATCGCTCAAGCCCCACCTCTAAAGGGTTTTTCTCGGATTCCTTGACGTCCTTAACGACATCGCCAAACCTGACGATTGGCCAGTCCTCTTCTCTGTGCACTTTACCCATCATTCAGTCCACTCATCGAGCGATAATACAAGATGACAACCAGTCTCGTGGATTAAATTGGCACTCTCTATCCATCGCTGAACGGCGAAATCGACCGCCTTGGATTCATCCAGTGCATTGTTTTGCTCTAATCCATCCACAGCTCTCACATAAAGCGAGATGCTCAAGTTGAAATGCTGTTCGCCAACGTCGCATGTCGAAACGGAACGTGAGAAACCGTTTACTTCATCATCGTATTTATACGCACTCAAAATGTTCTGCATGTGCCCATCCGTTAGAAAACTCTGACCACGCTCGCGTGTCACTTCATTCACCGCGTTGATCATCAGAATCTTGTTCTTCCGCTTGCGCGGCTTGTTCATCCGACAGATGACAACGCAGGCTTCCATTGGCGAGTTGTAAAACAGGTTTGGCGCCAGACCGAGGATGCATTCGATCACGTCGGCTTCGACCATCGCCTTTCGCATCTCGTGCTCTTCGTTGCGGAACAGTACGCCGTGCGGGAACAGGATCGCGCAGCGGCCGGTCTTATGATTCATGCTTTGAATGATGTGCTGCCAGAAGGCGTAGTCAGCTCGGCCCTGCGGCGGTGTGCCGTAGAGGTTGCGGCCCCACGGGTCGCTGGCGAAGGCGTTGCGATCCCATTGCTTAATCGAATAAGGCGGATTGGCCAGCACGACATCGAACTGCCTTAGCCGGTCGCTTTCGACGAACTTCGGATCCGAGAGCGTGTCGCCGCGAACAATCTCGAAATCCTCGACGCCGTGCAGGAAGCAGTTCATGCGGGCGATGGCCGACGTCATCAGGTTCCGCTCTTGGCCGAACAGACCGACGTTCCGCCATTCCTTCTTCTGACGCTGCAAGTGCGTGATGCTCGACAACAGCATACCTCCGCTGCCGCACGTCGGGTCGTAGATCGTCTCGCCCGATTTTGGTTTCAGCAGTTCGGTCATCAAATGCACGACCGTGCGGTTGGTGTAGAATTCGGCGGCCGTGTGCCCGGAGTCGTCCGCGAACTTCTTGATCAGGTACTCGTACCCGACACCCAGTTCGTCTTCCGGGCAGTTGGCGATCGACAGTGTCTGCGAACTGAAGTGTTCAATCATCTCCTTGAGCGTGCGATCGGGCAGTCGGTCTTTATTGGTCCACTGGGCGTCGCCGAAGATGCCGTACAACTTGTCAGTATTGGCCGACTCGATCTTTCGCATCGCATCCTGAATCGCCTTGCCAACGTTTTTGCCGGTTTCCCGCACGACGTTCCAGTGGGCGTCCTCAGGGATCAGAAAACGATGGTTCTCGGCAAACGATGCGTAGTCTTCGTCGCCGTCGGACGCGGCCAGCGCGTTCGCGTACTCTTCGTCGTACACGTCGCACATGCGTTTGAAGAACAACAGCGGAAAGATGTACTGCTTGTAGTCGCCAGCGTCGATGAAGCCGCGAAGCAATGTCGCCGCGCCCCAGAGATAGGATTCAAGTTGGGATTGGGTGAGTTTAGACATAGTCGCTCCCCAGTCGCGAAGCGATGACAGGTATTAGCCACGGACGCAAGTCCGTGGACCCGATTGGAATCGAAAAAGAGAGTCGCAACGCGACGGCAGGCGTTCTCACGCGACGATCTCCTGTTCGAAGACATATTTCGGATCGAATTCAACCTGATGTTTTTTT
Source organism: Rhodopirellula sp. (assembly GCA_041688415.1). Classification (GTDB taxonomy): domain Bacteria; phylum Planctomycetota; class Planctomycetia; order Pirellulales; family Pirellulaceae; genus Rhodopirellula. The sequence continues at coordinate 9,926 of JBDNIG010000790.1, forward strand.
AGCATCGTGAGATACTCGTCCTGGAACGAGAGCTTTAAGTGATGCTCACGTTGGTTCGCGATGTGCGACTTAACCGTATCTGCCATCGATTGGCTCACCGAAAAGGCACCGTACCCTAATTGCCATTGGAACTTTATTCGGGTTCGATTGCTTTCGTTGATCCATTTAGATGAATTCGACTTCAACAATTGAATCGTTGATGAGATCGTAAATTGCGGATGAAATTTTATCAGCAGATGGACATGGTCTTCGATCCCACCGGATTTCAGCAGAACGGCCTTGTGGTCTTTGATGGTACCGCCAATGTAGGCGAACAGGTCGTCACGCCAATCGCCGGCAAGAACCGGCTTGCGGTATTTAGTTGAAAACACGACATGGATGAGGATTCCGTGATGGGATGACATTCGGTTTCTCCTGTCGTCGCTTTGCGACTTGGCTGGTGATTTCGGCTCGTTTCCCCGGACTGGCGTCCGGGGCTAATACATGTCGTTGCTTCGCAACTGGCCGTGAGGCTCATGGCATTAGCCCGCTCTCGACCAACAAAGCTTTCAGTTTGTCTTCGGCAGCGTAGGCCGCGTTCAAGCTGACTTTCAAATTCTCGATCGCTTCGGCGACGGTGATTGTCTCGTTTTCGATGACCGGTTCGATGTATCGCGGGATATTCAGATTCCAATCGTTCTCTTTGATCTCGTCGAGCGGCACGCAGCGGGCGACACCTTCGACATCCTCGTAGTCCCGATACCACTGAAAGATCTGATCAACATGGCTCGAAAGCATTTCGTTTTGGGCGCGGCCCTTTTTGAATTGGCTTGACGCGTCGACGATCAGAATATGTTTCTTTCGTTTGGCCCGTTTGGTTTTGCGGAAGACCATAATGCAGGCAGCCAAGCCAGTTCCGTAGAACAGATTTGGTCCCATGCCGATGACGGCGTCGAGGATATCCATACCCAACAGCTTTTTACGGATGGTTCCTTCTTTGCCCATCCGGAAGAGTGCGCCGTGGGGTAGCACGACGGCCATGCGTCCTTTGCGTGGCGACATCGACTCGATCATGTGCTGAACCCAAGCGAAGTCACCGCTCTTGGACGGTGGCATACCGGCGAAGTTGCGTCCGTAAGGATCGCTGGCCCAAACGTCTTCACCCCATTTCTCGAGTGAGAACGGTGGATTTGCGATGACGCAATCGAACTTCGAGAGTGAGTCTCCGCTGTGAAATGCGGGATGGCGAAGCGTATCGCCACGGACGATCTTGAAGTCTTCAACACCGTGCAAGAAGCAGTTCATGCGGGCGATGGACGACGTGGTCAGGTTCTTTTCTTGCCCATAGAGCTTGCCCCAAAGGTTACGAACGTTGCCTCCGTCTTCTTTGACGTGCTGGATCGCCTCGATCAACATGCCTCCTGTTCCGCACGCCGGATCGTAGATTGTCTCGCCTTCCTTCGGATCGAGAATGCAAATCATCAAGTTGACGACGGTTCGCGGTGTATAGAACTCGCCAGCCTTCTTATTGGTCGCGTCGGCAAACTTCTTGATCAAGTATTCGTACGCACCACCAAGCATGTCGGCGCGGGCAGAATCGTTGCCCAGTGGCAGCAGCGAAAAGTGCTCAACAAGGTTGCACAGCAACTCGTCGGACAATCGGTCTTTGTTGGTCCATTGGGCATCGCCGAAAATGCCATAGAGGGTATCGGGGTTTGCCTTCTCGATCTCTCGCATCGTCCGTTGCAATGCTTTTCCGACATTCGATGTCTTCTTGCGGACGTCGTCCCAATGGCACGCTGGCGGAACTTGAAAGCGGTGGTTTTCAGGGAAGAGTGCATCTTGCTGGTCGCCGTCGGACTCGGCGAGCGCGTTTTGGATTTCTTCGTCGTAAACGTCCGAAATGCGTTTGAAGAACAGCAGTGGGAAGATGTAGGTCTTGAAATCGGCAGCGTCGACCGGCCCGCGAAGGATGTTCGCGGACTCCCAAAGGTGATTGCAAAGCGTTTTGAGTTCCAGGTCGTTATCAGTCACGGATGTCGATTATCGTTAGTTCGGTTTGTTTGCATTCGTCTGCTGGGCTGGTTCCAACCAGCGATCAATCATATCGCGTTTGAATGCCCAGTGCTTGCCAACCTTCTGGCCTGGCACCTTTCCTTTTTTTGTCCTTCTTGCACGAGTTTGTAGAGCGTCGTTTACCCGCGTGACACGTCTGGTCACGAGCCAGCATTCTCCGCGCTAATAACAGTTGCTGTCAATTAGTCGTGCGATCGGCAGCGGTGTCGCTTTCTCTCAGTCTTACCGAGTCCAGCCATCCCACGTTACGGCTGAAATGTCGCAGTTGCATTGTCGATTTGTGGGGGCGCACTTCGGTGGTGATCGCATTGACGCGGACGTCTGAGGGAAAGCTGACGTCAAACTGCATCTTGGGTAGATGGCCAGATATCCTTTCCACCCACACAACCTTGATTGGATTCGGTGCGTTTACCCGCGGCGGTTATCTCAACAACTTGGTTGGTCCCACGACCGTCGCCTTGGAAGTATTTTCCCGCTCAGGGGTGTCGCCTGCGTTCGGGTGCATCGGCGAAGATGTGGGGTGGTAGTTCGGTGTAGTACATCGCTGCCGGGTCGATGCCTTGAGCGTCGAGTCGCTCGATATATCGCCGCGTGCTGGGGCGATTGCTCAGCCACGGCAGCACGATCATCCAGATGCCGGCGAGTACGATCGAGACCACGATCAATTTACGAAATCCGTGACGATGCATCATTTGTCGCCCGCCGTATCGTCATAGATCGGCAAGTGCCGATAGTAGACTTCGAGATTGAGTAGGTTCATTGTGGAAACGTAGAGCCGACCGCCGTGGGGTGACCAACGATCCGGGACGGGAAATTCCGGGTCCCAACTGCCCGCTTGCGGGCCGCGTTTGATTTGGCTGTCGATCAATACAGGCGTTAAGTATCCACTCCATTTTTCCCAGTAGTCGCCGCCCATGTGAAACATGACTTGGGTGGCGTAGTACCAGTAGTACGTGTCGCGGAGCGGTTCTCGACGAGTGCCGATCCGCGGCGGATAGTTCAAGATGTACTTTGCCGCCGATTGCATATCAGGATTTTCGCGGCTCCATCCAGCATACATGCGCATCAAAATACCGACCGAGGTCATCGTCGGCGTTGGGCGGCGTCCGTGAGCCTGCTGCGGCGTGTTGGGTGCGAAGGGGTTGTAAACGTATCGGTCGAGCCGCGTGGGACTGAGTTTAGCGAGACTCAACCATTGGTCGATCCCCTCGTAGATCTTGGGAGGAACGTCCAAGCCAGATAGTTCGCCGCTCTTGACGGCCATCATCATCCAGCCGGTCACGGACGTGTCGCTGCTGACCTGTGGGGTGTACCGCCAGCCACCGCGGCGGCGATGCTGAGTTGCGGCGATATAGTTGACGCACAGTTGGGCGGGTTCTTTCAGTTCACGGTCTTGAGTCATCCCATAGGCTTCGCACAACGCCAACGACGCAATGCCGTGCGAGTACAGTGCCACGTTTTGATTGCTGGTGGGGTCTTCGAGGCGATAGAGGTCACCATTGGATTTTTGATTCTTGAGTAAGAACTTCAGCCCCTTGGCGACGACGGAGGCGTATTGATGTTGGCGATGTGTGTAGCCAGCACCTTGAAAGGCGAGCAGGCACAGACCCGTGGCGGCGGTATCGCTGTGCAGGATCACGTCCTCGCCATGTCCCTGCAATGACCAACTACCATCTTCCTTTTGCGTGGACGCGAGGTACGCCAAGCCCAGTTCGATTGCCTCCTCGGTTTCTGGACCGACCATTCCCGCTGGGGCGGGAGCAGCACCACCATGGGTGCGTTGGACACGACGACTGAATTCCTCTACCGCGGCAATCGCCGCGCCTGCTGGCGTGATCGGGCCGCCGACGTCGCGGCGTTCGCGCCGCTGCCGCGTCAGTTCCATCGAGGCCATTTCGACGGGTTCGTCCGACGGCAACATGCCAGCTTCCTCCGCCAACTGGTTCGCGAGCCCCACTTTGCCGTCAGGTGCGATGAGGTCGAAAACAGGTTCGGAGGTGGCGGAAAGATTGGGCATTTCGCCAGCTTCACCCTTCGCCGATCGTTGCAGTTGCGTGTTGTCGAGGGCACGCTCGGCGTCGTCGGATTGATGTCCGGCGTCACCGGGCTGACCCTCGGCATCAGCGAGCATTTGAGCAATCGCACCGACGTTGGGGGCGTCGCCGGCAGCCTGGCCTTGGCCCGAACGCCCGCGACGACGGGTGGAGCGGGGCCGGCTGAACTCCTGCATCGGCATGGAAGGCTCGGGCAATCCAGCCATCGACGCCATTTCGCTTCGTTGCGGAAGATTGCCAGCGGTGTCCTCCCGCTGCGCCATCACGGCGGGTACCGAGGAATCCGACGCGGCGGCCGACAGTTGGGCACCGACCGCGTCGCTGCGACGCCGGATCGGTGCATCCGTTGGCGCGATCATGCGTTTGGCGCCGACGTCGAGTTTGGCGATCGAGACGGACGGTGGGGCGGGAGCCGATCCCGCGGGAGGAGCCTGTTCAGGATGACGGCGTTGGCTGCGTTCACGCGAGAATCCCGACGTACCGACCTGCGGCATCGCCTCGGCGAGTTGGCGGATTGCTGGGGTGGGCGAGGGCAGCGAATCGATCTGCGGCAGGTCGGGTGCGGTCGCCGCCATCGCAACCGCGGGGCTGGGTCGCTCCCGATCCGATCGACTCGCGGCGGCCGCTCTGTCGGCGCCGGCAGTATTGTCGCGAGGCAGCGGTGTGGTCTCCACGGTCGGCGCGCGCGGCGACGCTTCGGTGGGCATCGTCGGTGCCTCACGCTCGACCCGCTGGCGGGCGAGCTTCGAAGGCGCGTCGGCGGGTTTCGGTTTGGATGCTTCGGGTTCAGGCCGCTGCATCAAGAATTTTTGCGGAGCCGGTTTCGGCTGCTCGCTCGGACGCGGCATTTCGAGCTGGGGTGCCGAACGTGCCAGCGGCGGCAATTGACGTTCCTCCCGCGGTACGACAGGCGAAGTGGTCTCGGCATCAACCGGTTGCGACCAATCCGGCGTGACCGTTTCAGTCTCCTCGGGCTTCTTAAAGAGATACTCGGGAACCGTTTTGCGAATCGGAGAGCGTTCGGGCTGCGCGCCCGCGAAGGCTTCGGGAAAGTAATGCGGGAAAATCACTAATTGAACCGCCAGGATCAGCAACAGCAGGTGCACGATCACGCTAAAGAGAAACCCGACCTGGATCGATTTCTTCACGAACTGCGAAGCGATGAAGTGCAACCCGATCGATAGGACAATGGTGATCAGGGGGACCGCGATGAGATACGTCCAGCGATTGTGGAGGACACGCGGGTCCTCGAACGACAGATATTTCCATACGATGTACAGCACGAGGCCAGCCAGAGCGGCCATGCCAACATCCAATGGCCACATCGGCTCGCTGACTTCGTCCTCATCCTCGTCAATCAGGAAGACAGGACTATGCGGCGACAACGCGTCGGGATAGTGCGGTACGGGATCGTTGGGAGGCACGGCGTTTCTATAACGGATTCGAAAAGGGGTCTGACCCTCTCAAGGAATCGGTGAAATAAATTCAATTCATTTTGGGCTACAAAGGGTCAGACCCCTTTTCGAACACGTGTTAGCCTCGGGGTAGGTCTTTGGTCGTGACGGAATAATCACTCACGCCCGTTCGGTTGCAGACATCCATGACATTGACCACGGGTTGAAAACTCGTCGCTTGATCGGCGCGGATAACGACGGTTTGGTTGATCGGATTGTTCACCACTGCTTTTTTGAGTAACTCTTCGAATTCCTCCAGGGAGGTCTCTTCGCCACGTAAATAAATCTTTCCAGCGCTGTCGAGATCCACGACAATTTCCCGTGGCTTGCTCGTCATCGGCACGGCACTGGTCGCCGAAGGCAAGACGATGTCGAGCCGGCGTTCTTCGTCTTCAAACTCACTCGTGACGAGAAAGAAGATCAATAGCAGGAATACGACGTCGATCAGCGGTGTTAGGCTGAGCGTTCCGGCAATGTTCGATTTTTTCAGTTCGATGGCCATCGACTGCTACCCTAGGATGGTGAGGCGACGGGTGGCGGCGTGGGCTTGGAGCCCTTGGCACGCGACTTTGGTTGCGGCGGCGCGTTGGCACTGACCGGTGGCGGTGTGCCTTCGATGGGACGCAGGTGCCCTCCGTAGTCCAGTCGCGATCGGCCCACGAAGCGAGTGAGTCCGGGAGCAACGCCGAAAGCCAGTTCCTCAATACGGTGAAAAAGTTTCGTGATTCGATTTTCCAGATACTGAGCAAAAATGGCGGCTGGGATGGCGACAATCAATCCCGCCAGCGTGGTCACCAGCGCCGTGTAAATACCCTCGGACAATTGCTCGCTACGACTGCGGTCCGCCGTCAACGTGCTCGACTCATGAAACGCCAAAATCATGCCCCACACGGTACCGAGCAGGCCCATCAGGGGTGTCGCGGCGGCAGCGAGAGTGAGCCACCGCACGGGCGCGGCATAACGATCCGCTTCACGCTGAATCGTTTCACTCGCCGTGCGTTCGATCTCTCCGAGCGGTTGCCCCGTTCGCATCAGCATCGCGGTGATCACGCGGGCCGCGGGCGAACGGTACTGGTGACAAAGTTCCCATGCCTGCGTTGGTGAAAAGTCATCGGGCGCCGCCGACAATTCGGCGAGCTGCCGCGTCAATCGCTTGGGAACAATCTTGCTGGTTCGTAACGACAGTGTTCGCTCCACGGTGAGGGTGACCACCAGCATGCTCATCAACCCGATCGGCGCCATGAACCAGCCGCCCCGAGTGATCAGCGAATACAGATCAATTCCCGACGGGCCGTCGCTGTTGTCACCCGCAACCGGCTGCGGCGCGTCGTTCATGACCGACTCGATATCGGCTGCGTCAATGATGCCAGCGTCTTGATCGGGATCGGTTGCCTGAGCCGCCACCGACGACAACGTGAGTGTCGGAAACGATGACGCTGCGACGAGCCATCCAATCATCGCCAGGGTGAGCACATGCCCCCAGCGTCGGGCAACGCGAAATCGCAGTGCAGCGTTGTGATCGAGCGAAGAGAAACGCATACCAGAACTTTCAGTTTCGACGCGGGTTCATGGGAACGCTCAATCTTAACAATGGACGGACCGAATTGTCGAACGGGTTACCAACCGGCCTGTTGATTTAGGAGGAGTAGGGAAACCAATGTCAGCCGTTGGGGCGCTAGTTCCCATTTTGCGGTGGCACAACCGGGACTAGCGACCCAACGGTTAACAAAATCAACCGACCGTAACGCGACGGGCTACGATTCGATACGAAGATGGCGGGAACAAGGATCTATCCCTTCTGTCCCTGGACCTCCTTCAATCGTTC
>JBDNIG010000791.1:0-10677 GCA_041688415.1 Rhodopirellula sp.
CGTCCGGCGACCCCAAACCGAACAAATCCAAGGCGTCGACGCGGGGCCGGGGCGGCGGCAGTAAGACGGCTGGAAAATTGTCGAGCCTGTTGGCTGGCTCGAAACTGACCCGTTCCGCCGAAGAGCTCGCTGCCGATGGCGAAGCGAGCGATGGCCGACTCGATCGGCGGACCGAGCGACCGGGATCGCGGGACGAGACGTCCGCGGTGGTCAGTGCGCCGCTGCCGGAGTCACTGCCGACGGCGGGACGCACGCTCGATAGTTTCATCACGGGGCCGTGCAATGAGTTCGCCTTCTCGGCGGCGACGATGGCGATGTCCACGCCCGAGGTCGCGACGCCGCTGTTCCTGCATGGACCGACCGGGACCGGTAAATCGCATTTGCTGGCCGCGATCGCGGAAGAGTTTCGCCGCCGGCGGCGGATGCGCCGCGTGATCCTGTTGACGGCCGAACAGTTCACCAATGATTTTGTGGGCTCGGTCAATTCGACGGGGTTGCCGAGTTTCCGCCGAAAATATCGAGAGGTGGATGCGTTACTGATTGATGACGTCCATTTCCTGGCCGCGAAAACGGCCACGCTTCGCGAGGCGTTGTACACACTCGAAACGCTTGCTTCGGCCGGCAAACCGCTCGTTTTCACTGCTAATTTACCACCCGCCGATATCCGTGGGCTGACCGGCGAGCTGGCTGGCCGGATGTCTTCGGGACTGGTCTGTCCGTTGTTGGCACTCGATGCCGCGACGCGGTTGAGCCTATTGACGCGACTCGTCAAGACTCGCTGCGTGCTGGACTGCGACCCCGGTTTACTCGCGGAGGTCGGCGAAGCGATTGGCGGTGATGCCCGTGCGGTCACGGGGGTGGCTAATTTGATCGGAATGCTGCAGCGGATGTTTCGCCGCGAACCCACGATCGACGAAATCCGTCAATTTGGTGGCGATTTGATGCGAAATACGCGTTCGGCACCGACGCTACGCTCGATCGAACAAGCCGTTTGCGAAGCATTTGGGCTGGAACGCGACGGACTCCGCGGTAAAGCTCAGACGCGGCGGGTGAGCGAACCGCGAACGCTGGCAATGTATCTCGCGCGGAACCACACCGGCAGCGCCTATACTGAGATTGCCCAGCACTTTGGACGCCGCAGCCATACCGGAGCCATCGCGGCTCGGCAGAAGGTGGAACAGTGGTTGGCCAGCGGAAAGCAGATCGGCGGTGGCGACGCCGCCATGGCCACCGCCGATGCGATCGCTCGTGTCGAAGCCCGACTGCGAGCTTAGTAGGCAACCCGTAGGGCAAGCTTCCAGCGGTCAGGTCCTCGGAAAGTCAATTCTCCTCCAACTGATGTCACACGGATGATCAAAGACGACAAATTTTCGAGTTCAGGGTTCCGCGATAAGAAGAAAAAGGAAATTTCGGCGAGCGAAATTCTGCAGCGGCAACCGCCCTACGAACTCGAAGCCGAAATGGGCGTGATCGGCAGTATCCTGATCATGCCGGACATCTGTGACGAAATCGCGTCGCTCCGCGCCGACGATTTCTACGACGATGCCAATCGCGTCATCTACGGTCATTTACGTGACATGTACGATACCGGCGAAAAGATCGACATCACGCTGCTCGTGTCCCGCATGCGAACGGCCGGCGAGTTCGAAAAAGTGGGCGGTGCCGCTTACCTGGCGCGGCTTTCGGGCAGTGTCGCCAACGCGGCCCACGCGGTGTTCTACGCGGAGATCGTGACTGAAAAAGCTGTTTTCCGGCGGCTTATTGAATCGAGCACCGAGATTCTCCGCGAAGCCTACGAGCAATCGAGCACCGCGAAAGAACTCTGTGCCCAGGCCGAACAGAAAGTGTTCGCGATCATGGACGGTCGCAGCAGTAATTCCGTTTCCGCGATCAGCGACGTCCTGCACCAAGCGATGGATCGCATGGAGGCGCGGATGCGGGATGATTACGTCGAGGGCGGTGCCGAGACGGGACTTACCGATTTTGATCAGATGACCGGCGGTCTGCACTCGGGTGAACTGATCATTCTGGCCGCTCGTCCCTCGATGGGCAAAACGGCCCTCGCCATGAACATCGCCGAACACGTCGCCTGTGTGCAACGGGAGCCCGTGCTGTTCGTCAGTTTAGAAATGTCGGCGATCGAGTTGGCGGACCGGTTGCTATGTTCGATGGCGAGGGTCAATGGACACCGCTTGCGTAACGGCACGATCTCCTCGGACGATCGCGACCGGTTGGTCGGCAAAGCGAATGAGGTCAGCCAAGCACCGTTGTTCGTCGATGATTCACCCAGCCGCACGGTCAGTGAAATCGCGGCGGCGGCGCGGCGGATCAAGCGGCGTGAGGACGGACTCGGGATGATCGTGATCGATTATTTGCAGCTGATCGAGCCCGACAACTCGCGCGACCCACGCCAGGAACAAGTCGCTAAAATCGCGCGCCGACTCAAGGGAATGGCACGGGAACTCGAAGTCCCACTGTTGTGTCTGTCCCAGCTCAACCGGCAGGCCGAAGAGGGCAAAGATCACCGTCCCAAACTCAGCCACCTGCGGGAATCCGGTGCCATCGAGCAGGATGCCGACGTGGTCATGTTCGTCCACCGGGAAGAGTATTACCACCGCGGCGACGAGAAAGCCCAGTACGCGGGCCAGGCGGAAATTATCATTTCCAAACAGCGAAACGGCCCCGTCGGCGACGTCGATTTGACCTGGGAAGCCGACTTCACTCGCTTCTCCAACCGCGCCGCTGATCACCATAGTGAGTTCGACGACTATCGCGAATTTACCTCGCCGGGCGGATTCTGAGACACTCGATGTATCTCCGAAGCAATTGTTTTCGCTTCCGCCGGGCTGGACCTCAGCTACTAGAATCCGCGAAGAACCAAGAAGGAATGGGCAGGCTTGGTCAACTTTTCCAGATGGGAGGACTAGGAGGTGTGAGTCGCCATTGCGTTTGATTCGCTTTGCTTTGGTCCTAGCGATCGTGCGTCGTCGATACACTCTTGCGGAGCGAAATCGTTCGTTCCAAGAGTTTTCACTGACCACGACCAAGAGAGCAAAATCGTGATGATCCGCAGACTCAGAGAGTTGTTTCGTCCGCTTCGCTCGTTCGCCTTCATCGGTATCACCGCAGCGACCATCGGCGGCATCCAAACGGGCCCGTGTTTTGCCCAAGGCGTGTGGGCCGAGTCTGCGTGCGGGGCAGAAGTGGCGTGCGGTGCGGAAGTAGCCTGTGGCGTGGAAGCAGTCTGCGGTGTCGAGGTTTCATGTGGCTGCGAGGGTCCGTATCAACACATGCCGACCTGCGGCTGTGAATCCTCTGGCTACGGTGAGCAACTCGGTCCCGAAGAAGGCCTGTTGGCGAATGCCCACCTGCCGCGATGTGGGCTGATCCACGGCACAGTCAACATGTTTGCTGGCGGGATCAAAAAGATCGTGTCGTTACATCCCCATCAACGACGTGGCTCGCGATCGAACTGCGGGTGCTCGAGTTGTCAGCACCATTCGTTGGGGCAGTACTCGCATTCGCAATCGACTTCGTGCAGTACTTGCCAGCCGCACATGGCTCCGGGTTTTCCAACCGTTTCCGCGGAACCGCCAATGCTCTTTGAATCCGACACGACCACGAGCGATGATTCGTCAACGCCGCCATCAGCCAGTGACGAGCGACCGGCAGGCGGTACCGATCGTACTCAGCCCGGGGCAACGTTTGACAGCTTGGGCGATCCCTTCGAGGATGACTCGGCCAGTAATATGGCGGCTGGAAAAACAGCAATCATGCAGACTACGTTCGCCAACGAAGTTGCCGCTTCGCCAAAGAATCGTGTCAAAGCAGCAGCGGATCATGACAGCGATTATGCTGACTACTTTCGTAAGTAGAGCAGCTCCGAAAGTGCAGCGTTGAATTTTGCCCAAGCCGAATTTGTCATCTTTCTGCTTATCGTCCTAGCGGTAACGTGGGCGGCGGGCGATCGACGGCGGCTGCGAAACGGATTCCTATTAGCGGCGAGTTATTACTTCTACGCCTATTGGGATTATCGCTTCTGTGGCCTGCTGTTGATCTCGACCCTGGTCGACTTCTTCGTCGCAAATCGCATGGACGCCTGCGACTCACCGCGGCGACGGCGAGCTTGGTTGATTGTGAGTTTGACGGTCGACCTCGGCATTCTTGGTTTCTTCAAGTACGCCAACTTCTTCATTGACTCCGCACGTCCACTCGTCGAAGCATTAGGCCTTCACGCGTCGACGCTCAACGTGATCCTGCCGGTCGGTATCTCATTCTATACCTTCCAGACGCTCAGCTATACGATTGACGTTTATCGTGGCAAGCTACGACCCAATCACAGCTTGCTGGACTTTGCCCTTTACGTCGCATTTTTTCCACAACTCGTCGCCGGACCGATCGTTCGGGCGAGCAGTCTGTTGCCTCAGCTGGCACGCGTGCCGGAGTACCGCCGTCAGCGGATGTACAACGGCTTTCAACAATTGTTGCGGGGTGCGGTCAAAAAAGTAGTGATTGCAGATCGGCTGGCTGAATCGGTCGATGTCGTCTTCTCCGGCGTGGACTTGTATAGCAGCGTCACGGTTTGGATTGCCGTGATCGCCTATGCCGGACAAATCTACTACGATTTTTCCGGCTACAGTGACATGGCGATCGGTGTTGCCAAACTGCTCGGTTATCGCTTTCCCGCGAATTTCCGACATCCCTATCTAGCCACCTCGATGTCCAATTTTTGGCATCGCTGGCATATCACCTTGTCAACGTGGCTACGTGATTACCTCTACATTCCACTGGGTGGTTCACGTGGATCGCTGCGCGCAACCGAGCGGAACCTGATGCTCACGATGGGTTTGGGAGGATTGTGGCACGGGGCCGCGATAACGTATGTCTTGTGGGGGATTTGGCATGGAGTGGCGCTCGTGATCGAGCGATCTCATCTTGCGGCGTGGCGGCGAATCAACGCACCGCTGCGTTGGGTTGGCGTGATGATGGTCGTACTGATGGGTTGGGTGCTGTTTCGCAGCCCTGACTGGGCGACGAGCCTGCAGGTCTACGAGCGATTGTGGTTTCCATTTTTTTCGCCGTTGGATTCGCCGCGAATTGTGTGGCTACCGCCGCTGACTCTATTGATGATCGCCATCATGGTGTTGGAACACGCCGCGTGGTCCACACGTCTACGTCGCTGCATGAGATTGCGCGCCGATGCCTGGTACAGCCCCGTGGCGACGGCCATACTGATTTGGATGCTGTTGGTGTATGCCCCTCGTGATTTCCGCCCGTTTGTATATTTTCAATTCTAAGTGATTGCCATGCCGAGTCGTTTGTTTCTATGGGCGCTGACCTCGGCACTGGCGGGTTTTTTATTCGGGTTCGACACCGTCGTTATCTCCGGTGCAGAAAAAACAATCCAGTCGGTGTGGTCGCTCGGGCATGCTCAGCACGGACTCGCGCTGAGCATGGCGTTGTGGGGGACGGTCCTCGGATCGCTGGTCGGTAGCTGGCCCACGGATCGTTTCGGACGCAAAGCCACCCTGCTCTGGATCGGTATCTTGTATTTGGTTTCGGCAGTCTGGTCCGGCCTGGCGACCGACGTCTACTCATTCATGATCGCAAGATTCATCGGTGGGGTCGGTGTCGGGATTTCAACCGTCGCGGCGCCGTTGTACATATCGGAGATCTCGCCGCCCGATCGCCGAGGGCGACTGGCGGGGATGTTTCAGTTCAACATCGTGTTCGGAATCCTCGTCGCCTACGCGTCCAACGCGATGCTGGCCGGCATCGGCGATAACGCTTGGAGATGGATGCTCGGTGTCGAAGCGATCCCCGCACTGATCTATTCCTTGATGTGTTTGGGACTCCCCGAAAGTCCCCGTTGGCTGATTTCGGTGCGTGGTGATATCGCCGAGGCGACCCGCGTGCTCCAGCTCGCCAACCCGGAAATGTCCGCAGCCGAAATCGACCGACTCGTTGCCCAGATTCGCGAGTCGTCTGTTGAACACAATTCGTCGGAGAGGTTCTGGACGTGGCGATTGCGAGTACCAATCATGTTGGCCTTCTTGGTTGCGTTCTTCAACCAACTCTCGGGTATCAATGCGATTCTTTACTTCGCGCCACGAATCTTTGAAATGACGGGGCTCGGTCAAGACGCGGCGCTACTGCAATCGATTGGCATCGGTGTCGTCAACCTGCTGTTCACGTTTCTAGGACTGTATTTGATCGATCGACTCGGTCGCCGCACGTTGTTGTACATCGGCTCGATCGGATACATCGCCTCGCTGGGATTATGCGCTTGGGTGTTCTTCGCGTACGCACCGCAGTTCCAAGTCGCCAATTCCGCGATCGCGGTCAAGAGTTCGATGGAAACATTGCAAAAGGCCGAAGCACTGCCGGTCCGAAGTGAAACCGACATCGCGCGCTTTCAAACCGAAGTGGATAATGCTGAGCAATCGCTGGTGGCGGCGTCGAACTCACCTGAGTACGCGGGTGATGCGGTGGAGATCGAACCGAACGCAGATTCCGATTTCGTGCTTGCAACTGCGAATAAGGCCATGACGCAGGCAAGCGAAGAATCCGGGCGCGGCGGCACCATGGTAATGCTATGCATCTTCGCATTCATCGCCGCCCACGCGGTTGGCCAAGGGGCGGTGATCTGGGTCTTGATCTCGGAGATCTTCCCCAACCGGCACCGCGCCGCCGGTCAATCGCTCGGCAGCTTCACGCACTGGATCTTCGCCGCCCTGATCACACTCGCATTCCCCTGGTTCATCGGCAGCTACGCGCCCTCAATCGTGTTCGGTTTCTTCTGCTTCATGATGGTACTGCAGTTGATCTGGGTCGCCACGATGGTCCCCGAGACCAAAGGTGTGCCTTTGGAGGAAATGGAGGCGAGGTTGATTGGACCGAAGAATTGATGCGATGGAATCGCGGGTCTTGCGTGGTGGGTTGGCGCAGACGACAGATTCGTGACTCGTGGAATATTGAAAAAGTTAAAATGAGAACTGAAAAATGCAAAGTGATATGCGTGTCGTGTTATTCTGGTGTGATTCCATCCACCGTCGAAGTTTTCGCTGGGCGTTGATTCGCCGTCAGGATTTCTCGAGATGATATCACGCACCTTCCGACCAGCTTGTTTACTGTTAGCCGGTCTTCTGGCAATGACGATGGTGAGCCTGCGGTCTTCCGAGGGAGGAGAAGCGGCCAAAGATGCCAGCGTTGCACCGCAATCGTTCGAGCTGCGAGTCGTCGACTTGGAGGGTCATGCCGTTCCCGGTGCTGCGATCGAAATCAGGTCTCGACCCAAGTTAGAGCCGACTCAGGTCGTGCGGGGTAAGTTAGAGAAGGCGAGCACTTACGGCGTGAAAGTCACTGCTGACTCAAATGGCGTTCTCCGTTTGGAAGCGAAGCAGCTCCCTCGCAATATTTCGTTTTCTATCGTCACCGACGGGTTCGCACCCTATTGGGCCGCGTTCAAGCAAAACCAAAAACCGCTGCCCGAATCGTTGACTGCGTCGATCGAGCCGGCTTGGACGGTCGGAGGGGTCATCCTTGATGCGGGGGCACGTCCCGTTTCGGATGCTGAGGTCGATCCGAGTTTTCAATACCGCAAACCGCCAGGCGACTTGGAATCCCTGTACGTCGGCACCTCCATGAAGACTGACAAAGACGGACGGTGGCAGTACGGCCATGTTCCCGTTTCGAAATCGGACGTACACGTGACGGTCAATCATCCCGACTACCAACCGCTGAGAAAGAACCTATCCCGGAGCGAATTCGAATCGACATCCGAACAGGCATCCACCGGCAGGATTGCGTTAACGCAAGGTTTTACGCTCGCTGGGTTCATTCGTGATCCTGGTGACAATCCGATCGAAGGCGCGACTGTGCGAACCAAATTTCTTAACGAAGTCCGCGAAACCAAATCGGATGAGTTCGGTCGGTATCAGCTCGCGGGCTGTGAAGAACGATTGACTCGGGTCGTCGTCTACGCCAAGGGTCGAGCGTTGGAGATGAAGGAGGTTCGCATCGGACCTGAGATGAAACCAATCGACTTGGTGTTACCGCCGGGCGGGCACGTCAAGGTGCGAGTCGTCGATGCCGAGGGGAATGGACTGCCCAAAGCGAGGATCTTTCTGCAACGTTGGCGAGGTCGTGTTGACTATTTTGAATTCGACCATGTTGACTGCTATACGGACGAACATGGGGTTTGGGAATGGGACGAGGCACCGCTCGATACGTTCGAGGCCGACATCTGCCCACGTGGTGGTATGCAGTTGGTCAGTCAACCCATCATCGCCCGCGACGCGGAATATGTTTTTCAACCGCCTCCGCTGTTGGTCATCACCGGCCGAGTGCTTGGTGCCGAGTACGGAGAACCGATTATCAATTTTCGAGTTACCCCTGGGCATCGCAATGACAACCCGACGATCGGTGTCGACTGGTATGAAGGTGACGCCTACACATCCGAAACGTCGAGCTACCGCGTGGAGTTCAATCGGTCGGGAGGTGGGTATCTCATTCGTATCGAAGCTGCGGGCTATCGCGTGGTCCAGTCACGTGAGTTCGCGTCGGACGAAGGTGATGTGACCTACGATTTCCGGTTGCAGAGAGCCGCCAACCTGACCGCGCAACTTGTTGACTCGAAGGGCCTACCAGCGGGCGGTGCCAAGCTCGCGATCGCTGACCAGCACGCTCAGATCTCGATCAAAAACGGCGAAATGGACGACTCATCCACACATGCAACAAGGTTGGACGCCGATGCCGATGGTAAATTCATCCTGCCGGTGCGGGCCGATCCTTTTCCTCTCCTTGTCATCCACGAGCAAGGCTATGCTTACCTGTTCTCCGAATCGATCAAGCACGGTGACACGATTGAGCTGACACCCTGGTCATCCATTGAAGGCACGTTTCGCATTGGAGAAAATCCAGCAGCGAACTTGCGACTGCGTATTTCCGGCGGACCCTCTCGGCGGGTGGAAAGTAACGCTGCACGGATTTGGGCGGAGGCCCACGCCACCACGGATGAGCACGGGAACTATCGGCACACCAGGATTTTTGCCGGGCAGGGAGTCGTTGAACGGGAGATTATCATGATGGTCGACGACGGAGCCACGGAAGTCACTTCGACACCACGGGTACCGTTCACCGCGGAGCCAGGAGAAAGCGTGACAGTCAACTTAGGCGGCACCGGCCGACCGGTGACGGGCCAATTGCAGGCTCCGAAAAACAATCAGGCTCCAATCGTTTGGAGTCTAGCGATGGTCAACGTCAAAAAGCATCTCACGGTGCCCATTCCGCCCGTCGACCGACAAGCGATGATGCAGAAACCCGGTCAATGGGAGGCATGGTTGCGCACCCCTCCCGGCATCAACTACCTCGCGAGTCAACAGATCTACAAAAATCAACGAGCAACGTCGACCCGGTATATGGCCACTGTCGGCAGGGACGGTTCGTTCCGGATCGACGACATGCCTGCGGGTGAATATGAACTCGACGTCACTCTGCAGCCAGGTCAGCGCGGTTCCATTCGTGGCTACAAGTTTTCGATTCCGCCGATGGATGAAGAACGAGAGGACAAACCGTTGGACGTGGGCGAGCTGCCGCTCGAGTGAGGACTCACTTTCAAACGACAAATGCCTATACGCCGAAGGCGTCGAAGGCGTCGATTTTATTACTGACGAATCTGCCGGTAGCGGAAGTCGCCAAGACTTTCGGTTTTCCCGCATCCCCGAAACTCTTGGCGAGTTTCGCTACGCAGTAATAAAATCGACGTCCCAAGGCGTTGAAGCCATTAGCCGGTGGTCGAGCGCAGCGAATACCACTGGAAACTTGAGATCCCTGCGGGATAAAGATTGGGCCCAATCGCCTACTTCATCTTTCGATACCGCTCGATCAATGTGTTCGTTGAGCTGTCATGATCGAGTACTGTTTCACCGTTGGTGGAAAGTTCCGGGATGATGGTTTTGGCGAGGACTTTGCCGAGTTCGACGCCCCATTGGTCGAAGGCGTCGATGTGCCAGATCACGCTTTGCACATAGACACTGTGTTCATACAACGCGACGAGTTTGCCCAACATCGCCGGTGACATCCGCTCGCCGATGAGCGTGTTGGAGGGGCGATTGCCTTCAAATACACGGTGCGGCACCAACCAGTCCTGCGTCCCCTCGCTGCGGACTTCCGCATCGGTTTTTCCGAATGCCAACGCTTCACCTTGCGCCAACACGTTGGCGATCAGGATATCGTGGTGGTCGCCGATCGGATTGAGCGACTTTGCGAACGCAATGAAATCACAGGGGATCAATCGCGTGCCTTGGTGGATCAGTTGGTAAAACGAATGCTGGCCGTTGGTGCCGGGTTCACCCCAGTAAATCAATCCGGTTTGATAATCGACTCGCCGGCCGTCCACCGTCGTGGACTTGCCGTTGCTCTCCATGGTGAGTTGTTGCAGGTAGGCGGGGAAGCGTTTGAGGTATTGTTCATAGGGCAGCACGGCGGTGGTTTCGACACCGAAGAAGTTCGCGTACCAAACCCCGAGCATGCCCATCAGCACGGGCAGGTTTTTCTCCAACGGTGCGTTGCGAAAATGTTCATCCATCTCACGGAACCCGCCGAGCATCTCACGAAAACCGGCGGGACCGAACGCCAACATCGTCGACAATCCGATCGCTGAATCCATGGAGTAGC
>JBDNIG010000792.1:0-4448 GCA_041688415.1 Rhodopirellula sp.
AGATTCACATCCATCACGGCAAGGGAGCCAAGGATCGGCAAGTGCCGCTCTCACCGAGACTCTTGACCGAACTGAGAGATTTTTCTATCGGCGAACTTACAAACCGACCCTACTCCTGTTTCCCGGCAACCGTCCGGACAAGCCCTACAACCACACGTCGATTCTCAAGGCGATCAAGCACTCGGCCAGCATGGCCAAGATTCGCAAACGCGTCGCGCCGCACACTCTTCGTCATTCCTACGCGACCGGTCTCCTCGAAGCGGGCGTGGACTTGTTGACGATCAGCAAGCTGCTCGGGCACGCGAGTTTCATAACGACGATGATCTATCTGCATTGCCGAAGGGAACACATGATCTCGACCCCCAGTCCACTGGACTGGTTGCCGGTTAAACAACTGCCAACGTATCAACCGCCAGCAGAGAACGGGGAACCGAAGGACACGGCTCGTCAGGGACAGAGCACTTTCTCAAGCCACACGGCACACTCCCCGCCAGAGTTGCGTTACCGTTTTGTTTGCGAAACAGTAAGCAGAGCACTTGTCGATGCAAAAACGAAAGCAACTCTAATGAGCTCATGTCGACCACCTGAAAAAGTGCTTTGTCCCTTTGCTCTTTGTCCCTTTGCTCCGCTTCTCGAATCATTGTCTTCACCGACCGGGGTGTACGTTCGCCTTGTATCACGGGAGGCATCATCAAAGCAACGCTGATTTTCCAGATCGATGCAATATGGGTGCGGGCGAACAGTTCGTCTTGCGGTGAATCGCTCACAAACGCTAAGAACAAAAAGACGCGTCTACCTATTTATTTGCGAAAGAGCCGATGCCCAGTCCCGCACTACGCCAAACGGCAATCGTTCCGCCCGCCACACCTGATTTCGCGCCCGAACCATCCCGGCTGCGTCTCGTCGGCGGCGACGATTTTCCTGACAGCCATGTGGCCGAGAACTTTGATCCTGAGTTAGCCAATACAAACGCAATTGGATTGCGGCGACCGTGGATGACGTGGTCGTGTTTGATCACATCGATGATTGTCGGGATCATGCTCGCGACGCTCAGCGGCTGCCACTGGGCCTCGGCCAGTCAGAACACCCAGGGTGCGGCGATGTACAACCAGGGCCAATATACTGGCGCGATGGAGCAATTTCGGAAAGCGATTGCATCGAACCCCACCGATCCCGACAGCTACTACAACCTCGCCGCGACCACCCACCACCTGGGGAACCAGCGTCAAGATCCCAATCTGATTCGGCAGAGCGAATCGTTGTACAACCAGTGCCTCGATCATGACCCCAACCACGTCGACGCTCACCGAGGTCTCGCAGTGCTGTTGGTGGATTCGGGCCGTCCCGATCGAGCGTTCGCGTTGATGAAAAATTGGGCTTCTCAGAACCCGGCGCTCGCCGAACCCCGGATCGAGCTGGCGCGTTTGTACGAAGAGCACGGTGAGTCGCAGGTCGCGATGAAGTACCTCGAAGACGCCGTGCAAACCGATGCCAACAACCCCCGCGCCTGGCTCGCTCTGGCGCGACTCCGCGAACAGGGCGGCGACCCCGTCCAGGCTCTGCAAAACTACCAGCGTGCGCTGCAAATCGGCGGTGGCGCCCTCGGTCCCAACTCCACGATGGCGACCGAACGCGTGGCCGCACTGAGCCGCCAGATCAACTCGGCCCGGGATGCTCAACTCAATGCGGGCGGCACGCAAATGGCCACCCCCGCATTTGGGTCGACCCGCTACTAAGCGACAGCGAGACAATAAAACGCGTCGAATCAAAGTAGCTACCGTCGCCAGACGGTGGAATCCTCGTTCTGGCGAACGTAGCTACTCGCTTGATTCATTCGCTGTCGCTAAGGAATCCGATTCGAAATCCTCGGAAAAACCCGACGGCACTACCTCTCTTTAATTTTGTGCGAAAATCTCAACGCGATTGTTCAACCGTCAGCTACGGGTGTGCGCGATCAGTGAAACGTACGCCTGCGGCTCGGTTAAACGACGAAATCGATCGAAACAGACCGATGCTTGCGTAAAGTGGTAATTCATCGACAATACGCTGTTTCACACTCTCTCAATGCTCCCATATTCCCCAAAATCTCATGAAGTCCATGGACGCGCTCGTGTCGTTGTGCAAACGACGCGGTTTTCTATTTCAATCCAGTGAAATCTACGGCGGAGTGCAAGGGTTATGGGATTACGGTCCGTTGGGGGTCGAGCTGAAACGCAATCTCAAAGATGCGTGGTGGCACGACATGATCACCGGCCACAACGAGCTGACCGCCCCCGCCGGGGCGCCCTCGGCGTTTGAAATGGTCGGGCTGGATTGCACGATTTTGATGCATCCACAAGTCTGGAAGTGCAGCGGCCACTACGACCTGTTTCATGATTACATGGTCGATTGCCGCGAGTCGAAAAAACGCTATCGGCACGATCAGGTCCGCGGCCGATTCGTCGAGTACAACGAACAAAAGATCTTCGTCACCACGCTCGCCGAAATCGAGCATGAGCACGATGAAATCCAGCGTCGGGCGCTGAAGTTTTTCAAACTTCGTCCAAAAAACGCGGGCGAACTGACGATCGGTTCCGAGTCGATCACTCTCGACAAAGTTGATTCTCACGATGAGGTTCTCGGTCCCGACGCGAAATCGCTTGGTACGTTGACCTCGCCACGTGAATTCAACTTGATGTTCAAAACGACGCTGGGGGCGCTCGGAGGTGCGGACGACACCACGTTCTTGCGCCCGGAAACGGCTCAGGGCATCTTTGTTAACTTCAAAAACGTGCTGGATAGTTCACGCGTCCGCGTGCCGTTTGGGATCGGCCAGGTCGGCAAGAGTTTCCGCAATGAAATCACGCCACGAAACTTCACGTTCCGGTCTCGCGAATTCGAACAAATGGAAATTGAATTCTTCTGTCACCCCGATCAATCGCACGATTGGTATCGGTATTGGCGTGACCGCCGCATGGCTTGGTATACCGCGATGGGGCTGTCGAGCGATTTGCTGATCATGCGTGAGCACGCCCCCGCCGAACTCGCCCACTACAGTGTCGGTACGGCGGATATTGAGTACGCATTCCCGTTCCTGCCCGAAGGGGAATACGGCGAACTCGAAGGCATCGCCCACCGCGGCGATTTTGATCTCCGCAGCCATATGGAGGGCAAGCTCGATCCGACGACCAATCCGATGACCGTGCAACTCGGCGACGATGGCAAACCCTTGTATCGCGGCAGTGGCAAAGATCTGACGTACCGAGACGATATCACCAACGAGAAATTCATTCCTCACGTGGTCGAGCCCTCCGCCGGTGCCGACCGAGCCGCACTCGCATTCCTATGCGAAGCCTACACCGAAGACCAAGCTCCCGATGAAAACGGCAAGATGCAGGGCCGCACGGTGATGAAGCTGCACCCTCGACTGGCGCCAATCAAAGCCGCCGTGTTCCCCTTGGTCAAAAAGGATGGCATGCCCGAAATCGCGAAAGAAATCTACGCGGGATTGAAACAGCATTTCAACGTTTTCTACGATGCTAAAGGTGCGGTTGGCCGGCGATATCGTCGTCAAGACGAAGCCGGCACGCCGTACTGCATTACCGTCGATGGCGATTCTCTCACCGATCGAACCGTGACGATCCGCGACCGGGATACGCTTGAACAAACTCGGGTGAAGATCGACGATTGCGTCGCCGAAATTCGCCAGCGAATCCTGGCTTAGTCGTGACGGCCTACCTCGTCCGAATCGGTTTCGCCGCTGACGTGTTTGTCGCCGCTTTGCAGGTGCCTGAGATGATCATCTCGCGCGGCTGCGAGGTGCTCGTGCAAACGCCGCGTGGCGTTGAGCTGGGTGAGGTGTTTGGTGAAGCGACTCCGTCACACGGCGGAGCCACTTCGTCGCTTGGTATCATCCGCGAATTGACGGCGGACGACCGACTTCTCGTCGAACGGTTGCAGCGTTATAAACGCGATGCCGTTCGTCGCTGCCAAGACGTACTCGCCGCGAGCGAATCCGCCGCGATGCTATTGGACGTGGATCAACTGTTCGATGGCAACACGTTGGTGCTGCACTTTCTCGGCCCCGTCGATGCAATCGGTCGGGAGCTAACCGACGCGATCGTGGCGGAATATGAGTCCCAAGTCCAATCGATCCGCCTGAGCGAATTAATGACTCAAGGATGCGGTCCCGGCTGTGGCAGTGATGCTGGAGGCGGTTGTGGAACGTCGGGCGGATGTGCGACTTGTGCGGTAGCTGGTGCGTGTCAAAAATAACTGATTGCATGAGAACGGTGGTGAAATAGAGGTTCACGTTTCCCATTGTCGTCCGACCGCTCCGCCGGTCGGTCCCGGTCGATGTGCGCGTCGCACGAGACGTCTGCGGATGCTCAACGCGCGTGCGTCAGCGCAGACGGGCGGAGCCGTCTGGCTGCAATGTCGACCGACGGCTCCGCCCGTCGTGAGAAACC
>JBDNIG010000793.1:0-3767 GCA_041688415.1 Rhodopirellula sp.
CCGTCGTACGCGGACGGCAAGTACAGACGGTACGGCACGTTGGTGTCGTCAAAGTCGCTACGAAATGTCAGTGCCAGGTCTCGCGGTCCACGAATATTCCGGTCGATATCGGCTTCGCGTTCCGTTGCCTGGGCAGGCGGTATGATGACGGTGGTCATCGCGACCGCCAACAATGCGTTGATGAAGGAATTCATGACTTTGAGGTCGCCTTTCAGCGATTCGAATCTCCCGTTGGAACGTCGTTTTTGTTACGGCAGTGGAATCCACGTTCTGGCGAACGTAGCTAATCGCTTTATTCATTCGCTGTCGCTGAGTTGACCGACGAGCTCATTAACTTTACCCACGATCCGGTTCTCAAGCGATGGTTTCCAAGGTCGACTTATCGCCTCGTAGCCACCTTCTCCCAGAACACGTCGACTGGGGATGTATCCAGCGTAGGTGTTGGAGTAACCGGCAACCCAGATCGCCGGACCATCCGGTTGGGTTAACTCCAGGTCGACGGTTTCGTAGGCAACGCTCAGTAGACCGTGAATGGGATGTTGATGCCGTGGAGTGCGTTGATCGACTTCCAAAGCTGCATCCACCGCCGTGGCCAACGCTTGACCGTGACGTTGCACGTACTTGATGTCGCGGCGAGGATAGGGATTTTGATCACCGCCACAGCCCATCATGAACAATGCCGTGACACCCGGGTGATCGCGTTCCAAATACTCTTGTGCGTAGCCCGCGTAATCGCCCTGCCAGCGGAGGATACCCAGTGTGGTGTTGTGGCAGGCATAACCGAACAGGACAGCGCGGAGTGTCTCGTCATCCGGATTGTGAACACTCAAGACGGGAACCGTATGGTCGACCGGTCCGTTCGGATTGGGATGATTAATGAAGCCGCTGTCCGTAGGCGTCCGGCGATTGATGGCCACACTGCAACTTGCAAAACTATACGAGAGATTCGCTGGCTCGAGTTGCTCAAGTGACCGACCGACTAGATCGACAAGCGTTGTCACGAGCGAATCGAAATAATCCTTCGCGTCCTCCTTCTCGTAGGATGGACCGCAGTGAGTATGCGATGCGTTCATCAGCAGATTGCGAGGTGCCAACTTAAATTGCTCTTGGACTTGCGCGGCGACTTGGGAACGCAGTTCTTCGCGGACGCCGACCAAGTCGAGCGTCACGAACACAACTCGGCTGCCCGCTTGATCCTCAATCGCCATCGCTTTGCCGTACAGTTCTTGCTGCGTCCCTTCGGCCGGTGCCTTTCTCGCCGCATAACCAGCCATGTGCAACCGTTGCTCGGGTGTGATTTTTGCGGACGCAACGCCAACCCGCCACTCCGGGGGCTTTGAAGCGTCCGCGTCTTCGGCCCGGGCGGGACATGTCCCGACAACCAGCATCGCCAAGGAAACGGCGAGTATTTTGTTCAAGTGCGGAACTCCTCGGTCGAATATTGCATCTTGCTTTCGTGGTCGTTGGGACGCTCGATCAGTAACCATCAGAATGACTCCGTCGTAAATGTGTAACTTTCACCGCGTGACCATTCTCGCGGATATTCTATCGTGGCTACCGTCGCCAGACGGTGGAATCCACGTTCTGGCGAACGTAGCTACTCGCTTTACTCATCCGCTTCCGCTAAGGAGGAAACTTGCAACGTTCAAGGCAGGGGATTCACAACGGGTCGGTGGGCTTGAATCTGGGCTTGGAAGTCGCCGAGGCTTTGCCAATACGCAGGTTTGCCCAAGTTAACTTCCGCGATCGCAACACTGCCCCAATCTTCAGCATGTGCGATCGTTCGTCCGTCGCGTCCGTAGATCGCTGACTGGGCCCAGTCAGCACCGAAGTCCGTGTAGGTGCTGCCGACGAGGAACACGTGATTCTCGCAGGCGCGTGCCGATGCCAGCAACGGGTTGCAACCCCACACCGGCCACGCAATCACTTCAGCACCTCGATTGGAAAGCTCGCGGGCGACTTCGGGAAAAAATCCATCGTAGCAAACCATCATACCGACTTTGCCGAACCGGGTCTCAAACACGGGGTACTCATTTCCCGGCATGACGCCGCCTTCGATTTCACCGCGTGGCAACGTCACCTTGCGATACTTGCCCACGATCTTGCCTTCCGGACCGAGCAGGACGGCAACGTTATAGATCAAGTGTCCGTCGCGTTCGATCAGTCCAGCAACGATGTAGGTGTTGTGTTGTTTGGCGAGATTCGCGAAGTAGTCGGTTGATGGACCGGGAATCGGTTCGGCCGCGTCGGCGTAGGTGCCGCCCGACTGGAAGTATGTCAACGTTTCGGGCAGCACGATCAGGTCGGCGTCCTTCCCCGCCGCCTCGGCAATCAGCGGAGCAAACTGCTCACACTTTTCTTTTGGTGTCTTGCCTGCCCGGGGACGTAGGTGAACGGTGGCCAAGCGGACGGTCCGCGGATCCGCTGCTTCGCTGACTTCCATCGTAGGTACGGTCCAGCGTACCGATGAATTCGGTTCGCCCCAGCGAAAATGCAATTCGATCCTCGCTTGCGTTGCATCAGGTGGCGCGCGATAGAAACCTTCGAGTCGATCCCAACCGTCGTGGGTCGAGACGACTTTTGGAAACTCCGGCTCAGCGAGTGGCCGTTCACCCGGACGATACGACAAGTAGCTCGGCTCGGCACGAGTCACTTTCCTACCAGCTTCGTTGAACCAGATGATACGGGCGACCGCAGTCCGGCGAGGCAGCTCAACGCCTTCCGTTTTCCGGTCGACGACGAAGTGATAGAAGTTCTCGCCCTGAATCGGAATCGTCCGAGCCCAAGAACCCATCAACCCTTCGCGGTCGTCGGCGCCGATGACCAGGGCACCCTCATGTCCTCCGCCTGACGCGTCCCAAGCGAACTCCGGACGAATTTCTTCACGCGGAGTCTCTGCCGTCCAGCCTTCAGGGGCACGTTCATCGGCAAGCACACTGTTACTTAGATTCAACCAACTACTTAGAATCAACCAACCCAGGGCGAGTAGGAGTGAATGTCTCATTGGATGTTTCCGAATGCTGAGGACTGTCAGAACGATACTTGATGTGGAACTCACTGCGACGACAATGGCACCCTAGTTGTTTCCAGGGTGCGAGACAAAACCCTCACTGATGTCTTGACCGCAACCCAACGAGTTATTGACGACCATGTTCTTCTCTCCTCCTTTCGCGCGAAGCGAAAGGGGCTGCTTGTCCGTGGTGTCGCGTGCATCAATCAGACAGTCCGAGACACGGCTGTGCGAGACATTCTCGAGCAGCATGCCGAGGGGGCTACAATCGAGAATCGTGCATCCCGTGATATTGAAATGACTGCAATTGCGGATCACCATCGCTGCGTCGGCGTCACCGACCCCCGCGATGTGGTTTCCACTGATCGTGCAACCGACGCACGAATCAAAAACAACCCCTAGCTTCGCCGACACACCGTCGCCGCCGAGGTATCGCGGGTTTCGGTCAAACATGTTGCCGGACATCACGATCGATTCGCAATTCTCCACGTGCACGTTGCTCGCGTATCCCTTCCAAATCGTGTTTCCGGTGATCGTGACCCCACGGGTGTTCGCGATGTCAATGTTGACTTGGACATCCGACAGAACATTGTCTGCGATCGTGATATGCCCGTGCCGCGTTTCCTTGGTGACCGCCACCGCGTTGCTGTCACAATTGATCCGGATGTTGGCCGAGTCCGGAGCGTTGTGAGTGTGCTGGATCGTGCAGCCGACAATCGCGACTTCGCCAATCGCATCCCCGGTTGCATCGAGTAAG
>JBDNIG010000794.1:0-9545 GCA_041688415.1 Rhodopirellula sp.
AATGCGATGGTAAGCACTATGATGCTTTGTGGGGTGTGTCGCCCGCAGTGCGCCGAGGATAGTTCGCCTGGGTGCAAATATCCAGCCAGAGACGAGTTGCCGGAAAGACTCGGCGGTGGGCTGAGTCATCGCTGCGGAAAAGATTTTTAGCAGCGGCATTAAAGTTGATGCAATGTCCATCGAAAGCGGCCTCCTTGATCGAGTTGATTTACACAGGCGAAAGCCTGCAACTCAGCGGCCGCTTTCTCTCTAACTAGTTGCTAGCAAAGCACTTGAGAACTGCGAAAGTCGAACTAAGTCCACGCCATTCTTGGCAGGCTGCCCAACTACGACTCCTCACTGCGTATGCGTCTCCACTCGCATTCCGCACGAATTGCTGGTGGTGTGGCGATCCGGTTCATTTTTACCGTGCTGAAGACAGAGGCTGTGCGCTATTCGAATTGCTTGGTTCTCCATCGACGCTGCACCGCTGCTGGGAGATATATGGCGAACGCACGATGTCACGGATGGCTACTGAATTGTCGGTCTACCGCTTTGACGGGCGGAGTTACTACCAAGATCGGTCTAAACTGGCAAAGCCGCCGGCCCGGCAAACGCTTTCCGTTACAAGGTTCGTTGATCGGGACGGTAGTTTTCGCGAGAAAGCATTTTCCTCTTGGCGAAATGCAATCACCGGTGCGTTTCGCGAGGTGCGATTCGTGCCCGTTGCGAACGTTCGAATCGCCGCAACCGCTGTCGCCAAAGTTCGGCAGTTTCCGATCGCGACATGGGTTTTCTCCGCTGGGTGAAACGAAACAAAGCACACAACCCTAAAGCTCGCGCCTACGACGGTTCTGGCGTACGGTTACCTTGAATCAGGAGATCCCAAGGGGCGCACAAGAATTATCTCGCAATTGCGATAAATCTTGCGTAGGGATTTGTATTTTTGAACTGGTGATGTTACTCTGTCGGGTGGTGTCGGCTTTGGCCGAATTAATTGGTTATTGAAATTTGGAATCCGGCATGGCTGATCACGATAAGCACAAGTCAAATCCCAAGAAGAAGGTCGCCCCTCCGCCTAAACCTGGAAGGCGACCCCCAGGCGAATCTTCCAAACCGAGAGACAAAATGAATCAGTCGAATCGAGCAGAGAAGTCGGACGGGGCGAATGGCTTGCACGAATCAGTTGCTTTTGAACTTTCTGGGTTACGTTCCAGCGAGTGCCTTCGTGAGTCGCTTCGTTCCGAAAATGCTTCAACAGAGGTTCTTTCGGGAGACGTGTTGGCTCCGTTTGGCAACTCACACCGCAGCAAGGACTCGACTTCCGTCGAATCAAACAATGCATTTGATACGGCGCCAAATGCGTGGTTCGCGGAGAATGGCGACATGGCGATGGGGTACCAGCTAGCGAATCTATCTGAGGAACTTTCGATCGAGCGGATTTTTGGCCCAGACGATCGAGACGAGGTGCACGACACAACCTTGCATCCGTTCAGTTGCTTGTGTGCCTTGGACATTGTCGCTCCGAATAACCAAAAGTTTGTCGGAACAGGTTGGCTGATCGATTCGCAAACTGTCATCACCGCTGGGCACTGCGTCTACATGAGAAAACTCGGCGGCTGGGCCAAGGCAATTGATGTCTACCCGGGAAGAAATGGAAAGCGAATTTACCGTCGAGGGAATGCGAAACAGTTGATTTCCGTTCGTGGCTGGACAGAGAAAGGGTTGCCACCATTGGACTACGCAGCGATCAAACTGTCAGAGCCAGTGGATGGCGTGGGCTCGATGGGGTTCGGAGTGATGAATGATGACATACTGCATGAGTTTCGCTTCCACGTCGTAGGGTACCCGGCTGACAAGCCCAGGACGATGTGGGGACATGTACGCAGGCTAAAGGATGTCACAGCGGAGCAACTTATCTATGAGACAGACACTTTCGGGGGGAACAGCGGTGGGCCACTCTTTGCGGTCAACGGCGGAAAAGTATGGTCGGTAGGGATTCACAACTACGGTGACATCGCTGGTAATTTGGCGACCCGAATCACCGAGCCAGTCTATGGCAACTTGATCCGCTGGATGGAGTAATGGCGGACGAGAATCAGCGTGAATCCAAGGGGGAGTTTCAAGGAACGATTCTCTATATCCACGGTTCCGGCCCACAGCTAATCCCTTCGCTTCAAAAAAACGAATGGGACAACGCACTCTTCGGGACAGCAATGGGGGAGCGTACTCGAATGGTAGCCTGGTCAGCCCCCGGTCAGTATCTCGAACCGAGCACGGCGATGCCGCGTGAGTCGGCGCGAGCTTCAGTCGATCTTCGATTCCCACCAGAAGTTTTCACGATTCCTCTGGATAGCAGTGAGTTGGTTCAAAGAGCTGCTGGGCACCGGCCGCTGGCCGACAGCGATCAGCGACGTTTGATCTCACTCATCAATCAAGTTCAACATAACGCAAGCGTCGCTTGCGCTGGAAGTGCTGAAACGGACGATCGTTGGGCGGCCACAATTGCGGCGTATTTGTCATCGCTTCTGATCCACGATCTCGTCAATTACTACATTGACGAGAAACAGCAGAACGCGATCGACACAGCCTTTGGTAGTCGGCTCATGCAGGATGACCCTTCTTATATTGTGATCGGGCATGGCTTCGGTGGTGTGATTGCCTACGAGAATCTCCTCTATCATCAGCACAAACTCGCCGAGCGTGTCAAGCTGTTTGTGACTGTTGGAGCGCCTTGGAGGCTGCTGACGGAGTGCGATGACGGTCACTCCGAATCGACCTGGCCATTCGAGATGTCGAATGGAAAGCTTCAGTGGCCCTCGGCCGTCTCACAATGGATTGATCTATCGGATCCCCAGGACCCACTCAGCTCTCGCAACTCCGATCTAGAGCAACTCCAGTCGATCGGCGTGGACTGCCACGCCGAATCTGGTTCCATAGTTGAGTCGTCGTTACAACCGCATGACGCGTTTCGTTATTCGTTGCAACCGCATGACGCGTTTCGTTATTTGCAGAACGACTTTTTGAGGGATCGACTCCGGCGAATCGTTGGGCAGAACTACTATCAGGAGATACGCGATTTTACGTTGGCGTTGGACGTTGCTGAGAAAATAGAAGACAGCCCTAGCGAAGCAAAGCACGAAGTGCTTATTCAGATCCGCGGCGATGATCAGCTAAATATTGGCGAGGTTGAATCCTCGCTGATGGCTGAGTTGGGGCGAATGATTGGCGTCGATGATCCAGAAGAAGTCCTGAAACACTTCAATGTTGATCGATTGAAGCGATTTATGGCCATGGAGTTGACAAGCCTCCAAGCTGAAAAATTAGGGGCTTGGCTGAGAGCTGGACCTGTTGATAAGGCTGGACGTCTTAGCTCCGCGCGAATCTGGACCGACACAGGGCGTTCCACAATGATCGACCAATCGACTCATACCGTCCAGGCGCGGCCCTCGCTAAAAAGCTATGGAGCCACCGGCGATGGAATTGTCTGGGCTGTTTTGGATACCGGTGTTCGTTGGTCGCATCCCCATTTTTGGAATGTGGATCCTTCCACAGGCGAAAACTTTGGCAATCTGCGAGCTGCATGGGATTGCTCGATACGGGGGCGGCCGCCCTTACGATCAGCGGCCTGGGACAACGGTTGGGCCAATGTTGACTTTTTCGAGCACGATGAGATTGGAGACGACCGCCACGGTCATGGTACCCACGTCGCGGGCATTATCGCGGGCGCCGACACGTTTGGTACCGACACAAGGTACATGGGCATGGCACCCAAAACCCAAATCCACAGCTACAAGGTGCTGCGAGACAACGGCTGGGGAAAGGATTCGTATGTGATCAAGGCGTTGGATCACGTCGCAGCGTTAAACGAACAGAGCGGCAGATTAGTGATCCACGGAATCAACCTTAGTTTGGGTGGTGATTTTGATCCGCGTGTCTATGGATGCGGCCACAGTCCGATCTGCCAAGAATTGAGGCGGCTGTGGCAAATGGGCGTGGTGATCGTGATTGCCGCCGGGAACGCTGGTCATGCCGAATTGAAATCAAATCAAGGTACGCTTCACGCCAACATGGATCTGTCAATTGGTGATCCAGCGAACTTAGATGAGGCGATCGCAGTTGGATCAGTTCACAAGCAAAGGCCATCCACTTACGGCGTCTCGTATTTTTCTTCCCGAGGTCCAACGGCTGACGGACGCTACAAACCCGATCTGGTGGCACCCGGAGAACGGATCGCTAGCGCTTCCAACCAGTTTGATCCTGCGCAGGCGCCGACCCACTATGTCGAAATGAGCGGCACCAGTATGGCTGCACCTCACGTGTCCGGAATGATCGCGTCGTTCCTGTCGGTGCGACGGGAGTTCATTGGCTATCCCGACCGTGTCAAACGGATCCTACTCGATTCCTGCACCGATCTTCAACGCGACCGATACGTACAGGGATTGGGAATGCCCAATCTTTTAAAGATGTTGCTGAATACGTAACGAGCGTCCCATGCGAAAATCCGACGTTGGTTGACGCCCGTGGGATACAGCAGTATCAGGGCCAGCTGTTAATTTCATCGACGACCGCACCGCGAAGGTAGACGCCTAAGTTTACGCCGTTACTGAACTTGTTATGAATCCCGATAACACGTGCCACTTTTCTGCCGTTTGGCGCCGTGAAAACGTACATGATTGGAGCTCCACTTTGGCCTTCACTGGTATCCACAAGGTGCGACACGCTCCACCGAGACTGTGCCGCTGGCACTGTGCCGCGGAATGTATTCCGGCTTGCATAGAGATGGTCACCATTGGCAGGTCCGTTTGCTCTCAAAGGGTATCCGGCGACGATAACATCGGATCCTGGTTGGGGATCGATATTGGTTGGCATCACCTGAAGCGGTGGGAATGCAGTCACTTTTTGTGGCAACCGAATTCCGGCATAATCAAATGCTGCTGAGGCAGCACATGACTCTCCGCCGTAACCCGCTGCAACTCGGACGCGCGAAAGCTGATTGCCGTCGAGTCTGAAATGCCCGCCGTTTGACGAATACATCAAAAAGTTGATTCGCACTGATGTGCAGCGGCGTCCAGGCTTGAGGAAGTTATGCCCGGCGGTTAGTACCAAGGTCGGTGTGACGAGCACGCCAGTTCCGAGAGTCTCCGAATTTAAACCAGTGAATGTGGTGAGGATTTGACAGACAGGAAAATAGAACTCCGCACCCGAAGCGATGCGTTCTCGAGAGTCGGTACCCAGTACCTTTTCTTGCGTCGGGGAGTTCTCGCCAAATTCGAAACTCTCACCAATTCGATCGAAACCGCCGCTCTCGAATTCGTCGCGACCGTGCGCTGCGAGCGGATCGTCGAGCTCGACATCCATTTCCGTGGCCAATGGGTTGGCCAAGGAAGAATTTTGACTGCTCAATTCGTCACCGCGGTGGCCCAAAATCTGGGCATCCGAGGCCGTCCTGACGATCGGCCGATTCTTAGGTCCGCGCTTGTCAAGACTCGTATCGGGAGTGAACAAGTCCTGTGAGCTGCGTCTGTCCTCAGATCTTAGATCCTCTTCGCTCGGCTCACCTTCATGGAATAAATTCCCTTCAAAGAGATTGCTCATGGTTGTACCTTCAAATTTTGGACTATACTAGAACGGCTGTGTTTCCACCCCCCGATGTTACCCCCCTCAGCCGTGGCGTCAATAGCCACTTGGTGTTGTCTGGAGCCGAGATGAAGACGGTACAAATTGGACTTTTTTTCTTGTTTTTCGTAGCGGCAGCAGCCTCGCCGCAGCCCTGTTCCGCACAGAACGGCGTGAACTTTGGCATTGGGTTTCGAGGGCAATCTCGACATGGGGGGCAGGTTAACCTTGGTCTCTGGCGAGAAGGATCCCCGCCGACGGGCGTGATTGCGCGAGAATTTGGCAGTACGCTGACCAATCTCGCTCCCTATTTCGTCCCACTTATTCAATCGCTCACAGGCGCACCATTTGGAAGTTTGACCAACCCTACTGGGGGCGACAACGAAAACGCTGATCTCGAGAATTGTGGAAAAATCGAGTTCAAAGACAACGACCCAAACTTGGAACAACGTGGAAAAGCGTTGGTCGCAATTCAGAAGAGGCAAGACAGTTTATTTGGGAAACTAGGGATCAGCGACTATGTGCCTCCATTGAAACCGGTCCAGGATCCCTCGGGGAATAGCAACACTGACATCAATGCTCCCACAGGCACCAAGGCCCCCGATGATGGTGTGGGATCTTCGGTCAACGACTAGGAGCAGTAGTCGCGCGTCAATATCGGTCGTCGCCCGCTAATAGCGTGAGCCCGCAAAATTCCGCACCATATTCTGAAATTCCTCACACAAGTCGCGAGAAAAGTGTCGATACCCTTCTGGTAGGGTATTCTTTCAGCATTTCCAGATGGGTGAGACGATTAATCGTATTTTGTTGGGGCTGCTCATGGCTGCCATCGGTGGAGTAACTTACGCTGACGGTTGCGGATGTGGCTCGCAGCCTGTCTTGAAATCGCACGGTTTGTTTTCGTGCCAGCCAAAATGCCAGAAGTGCTGTCCACAGACTGAAACGATTGTCATACATTGCGGATCGGGCGGGCCAGTATCAAATTCTCGCAATGAGAGCGGGGACAGAGACAGACTGGTAGCTGCTCCGACATTAGTGAATCCGCAGTACAACCTGGGAGTAGCACCTCAGCCAATGATGCAAATGCCGATGATGATGCCGTATTACGGTGGTATCATGCAGGCAGGAACGTTTGGGGCACGTAATGAGAGTGCCGATCGAAGTCGTTCGTGCGATGAAGAGCGAGTTGATAAGCGACTCGACCAGTTGGAAGAAGATTTCCGCAAGCTCACCAGACAGCTTGACGAGATCGTAGTCTCCGTCGACCGCAACGCGGTCGCTCTGGAGAGACTCGTGGACAAATTGATCAAGAAAGAAATTCTCGTAGACGAGTCTGCTCAATAACGAACTCGGCGGTGAAGGCTCCGTGCCTTTTTTTGCGTCGATTCCGCGATCTCGATCAATTAACGGCAAGGACGCCGACGATGAACCGATATTCTTGGATAGCACTCATTCATGCGGCGCTGCTGACATCGTATGTCGAGGCCCAATACACGCCCGCCATCCCTGCTGGTTGCGACAGCATTGGAACAACTGTTCCAAGTGAAGCATACTGCGATAGTCCTTTGCAAGTGCCGCAGCGCAGGCTGGTTCCTGGGCCACCTCAACCTTCTTGTGCTGCGACTCCAACTTGCGATTGCAACCAGTGCAAAACTGTCAAGCAACGTCGCATCGTGGTTCATCACTGCCCTCCCGGAGATGGCGCTAACGAAAGCGCTGACCGGACCCCGCAGGCAGGAACCGAACCAGGAGCTTTCCTGGCGCCACCTCAATCCGGTGAGCTAACCGAAGGATACCGAACCTGGGGACTCCGTGGGATGTCCCTTCGTTTCCCCGAGTTGAAGCTCAGTCTTCCCTCCATCGAGTTGCCGGGGGTGATTCGTCGAAGCCGCGCGACGGAAATGGAATTGGATCGCGCTGTTGCTCCATTTCAGCCTGCCACAGTAGCCAGTGGAAGAAACGAAAGTGCTTATCGCCCGGCCAGCTATTCAGGAGTTCCGGCCACTAACTACCAAGCCGGACGGCGGCCGGACAGTGCAAACGAGAACGCTGAACGAAACCCCCAAGAAGATCGTTGCGACGCCCTCGACGCAGAAGTGGCGCAGCTTAAAGCTGCAATGGCGACGATCGTTCAGTCTCAGCAAAGACTTCTGGCGGTGACGACTAAGGTCGCTGAATCATTGACGACACCTGACTGTGCCGCCCCGGTCCCTGCCGCTTGCGACCCAGTCCCAACCGGCCCAATCATGATGATCGAGCAGGATTCGATTCAGACTCCGCCATCGCCAGCGTTCCCCTCCGGTTGTCAGTCACTTCACCAACCGCCTCCACAGCAATACGCACCGAATCCCCACGCAACGAACAGGGATTTCGAATATAGCGAACACCAAGAATGGAATCAACCGCAAGGTCTTCCGGTACCCAATCACTCCGTCCCTCCACAATTCAGGGATAAAAGCAGCAACGATTTCCGGAACCACCAGCAGCCAACGCCTTCACCAGGCTCGAGACCGATCCAGAGTCCACCTCGTGGAAGCATTCCGATCCCACGACCGAGTACGTCTATCGAAAACCTCCCCGCCCCCGCCCCAGAGCCGCAACCCAGCCCCGCATTCAATGCAAATTCTTACTACCCGGATCCACGATCTGATAGCGGGATGCTCGGGCGTGCACGAACATGGTCAGCTCAACAAATGCATTCCAGCGAGCGCAGGCGAATTGCGGAAAGATCCCAATTTGACCACCGAATTCATGAACGGGTGCAGCACGAAGCAGTAGTGTTGCAGTCAGCTTATTTGAGTCCTGTCGTACAAGCTTTCGATGAACGACGTCAATCTGCAACAAGCGAGTCGGCATCGAAGCAATCGCTGCCTCCAAAGCCACAGCGTCTGCCTTCGTTCTAATCGTTTTTAAGCATAATGCAGTTCAGGCGACATCATTTGCCACAACGATGCAATGACGGCATGAAGATCGCTTCGCCTAGCTTTGCCATACAGCAATAGGTAAGCACCGCCCAGCCGCTACGGATGACCTCCTCCTTTAGGCCCTTCGTGAGTCGATCGTAGTGGCCGTCATCGTGAAAAAGCTGTCGCCTACCATCGCCGCGAGTCACACACCGCGAGTCACGATGTGCTAGATCGCATCGGGAAATCGAACGCGAAGTTGCCTCGCCATTGCTTTAACCCGATTGGAATAGCCCACGAAAAGCTGGCAGGGAGCAGGAAAGGAGAGCAGGAAACGGACAGGCAGTTTTTGCTTGACGATTCGGCGAGACGGCATACGATAAAACCGGTCGCGAGGGTTTTGCGGCCCCGATATTCCTTTAGAGGAGTCGATGCAATGCCTCGTCAAGCTCGAGGGGAAGTGATCGATCCGTCCCAAGTCCAGGTGGTCCACTGCATGCAGCGATGCGTTCGACACGCATTTCTCTGTGGAGACGATCCGCTGACTGGAAAATCTTACGAGCACCGGCGAGGTTGGATTCGTGATCGGCTGGAGTTCTTGGCTTCGGTTTTTGCGATCGACTGTTTGACGTTTTCGGTCATGCATAACCACATACATCTGGTCCTAAGCAGTCGGCCCGACGTGTTGGCAGCGTGGTCGGACGAGGACGTGGCTCGACGTTGGCTGCGCTTGTTTCCACGGCGGCGAAATGAGGATGGCACTCCCGCCGAGCCCAGCAAGCCGGAGCTAGACATGACTCTTAATCAGCCCGATGTGCTGGCCGAAAGACGCCGCCGGTTGTCGAACATCAGTTGGTGGATGCGCTGCTCGGCCGAGAATATTGCTCGACGTAGCAACGCTGAGGATTCCGTTACCGGCCACTTTTGGGAGGCTCGTTTTCGTACCCAAATTTTGCTCGATGGGTCCAATTTGCTCGTGTGCGCTGCGTACGTGGACCTCAATCCGATCCGCGCGGCATTGGTGGAGACACCCGAGACCCAGAA
>JBDNIG010000795.1:0-10317 GCA_041688415.1 Rhodopirellula sp.
CCTCCATCAAAAAAAGTACGCTTTAGTCGGATGAGCCCACAAAATAGTGTGGCAGGTGGCAATCGTTGCACACCGCGACGGCGTGATGCGAACTCTGTTGCCACGAGTCCATGTGTCCCTGCATGACGTGACAATTCACGCAGGTCTGCGGATCGTTGCTCAAGTAACTCGCACCCTTGCCGTATCCGAACGTGAAGAAGCCGATCCCCACGAACACGCCGACGCACGTCGCGAACAAAATCCCCCACCTGCTCAATCGAAATGGCGTTGCCGCATCGATTTGCGAGATGTGGGGCTCCGCCTTTCGTCCCAGGGGTTCATTTTCGGACATGGACTATTTCCGGGAACACGATGAGAGATTTCTTCACAACGGGTGGTTTACACTGCTGCCACGCTGGGAATTTCAAACCCAGGATTGTCAGCGTCTTTGATCAATGCATTGGCTTGGTCAGCAAAATCTCCCGTGAACCGTTCCGTCACTGGGTCAAACGTTAAGTGCTTGCCTAGTTGATACTGGGTGCCGTTCTCCGCCACCCCAACGCCGTCTCGCATGATCGCGTGCAGCTTTTCAAAGTGGTGCACCGCATCTGGGTTGTCGAATGCCTGACCCGCTGCGGCGTTGAATGGAATCGGTTCGCCGAGCCGATAAGAATTATTCATTAAATGCCCGAGGACGCAACCATAGTGGGCGTCCAATGCGTTGCCGTTGGCCATGGTTGGGTCTGCGGCGCGGACGGCTGCGATGAACGAGTTCCAGTTCCCACCCGGTGTCACGTGACCGTTTGCTACTTCCAGTTTTTCTGGTTGCTTTGCCCCCGGACGCAGGATCTGGTAGTTCCCCTCACCGGTGATCACGCTACCGTCCTCGAGGTAATACTCGTTGAGTACCTGTCGTTCGTAGCCTTTGTAATTCACGTTGCGAACATTGAAGAGCACCATTTGCCCGTTGGGGTATTCCGCCATGGAGAACATGGTGTTCGGCGTCTCACCCTGATCGTCCCACTGGAATCGACCGCCGATGGACAGGGCGCGAACGGGGTGCGTTTGGTCATCGTCGATAGCCCATCGGGCGACGTCGAGTTGGTGGGTGCCTTGATTGTTGAGGTCACCGTTGCCGGTTTCCCAGAACCAATGCCAATTGTAGGGGTGGTAATTGGCATGGTACTGATCGATGACAGCGGGTCCCTTCCAGAGATCCCAGTTCAACTCCGCCGGGGGCGGCCCGGTCGGTTTGGTACCGATGCTTGCACGCGGCTTGCAACAATAGCCATAGGCGAACTTCAGCCGCGGCAGTTTCCCGGATTTCAACGCTTCATGCAGACCGGCGACCCTCGCGTCACTGCGACGCTGGGTCCCGTGTTGGACGACGACGCCGTATTTCTTCTGTGCTTCGACGGCGACCCGGCCCTCGCTAACATCATGGCTCATGGGCTTTTCAACGTAGACATGCTTGCCCGCTTCTGCCGCCCGAATGGTAATGAGTGAATGCCAGTGATTGGGGGTCGCGACGGAGATCGCGTCGAGATTTTTGTCGTCCAGAGCATCACGAAAGTCAGCAAGTCCGCTCGTCTTCAACTTGCCTTCGGAACGCTTCTCCAAGTCATTGAGCCGGCTCTTGAGCACATTCTCGGCGGGATCGATCACGTAGGCGATCTCCACGTTATCGGCGTGCGACCAACCGTCGATGTGGCTCCGGCCGCGTCCGTTGAGCCCCGCCACGGCAATCCGGACGCGATCGTTGGCACCCTTGATGCCCGCGGTTGCTTTCGTCCCCATGATGATGAAGGACCCGCCAACGGCGGAGGTTGTCTGCAGAAACTGACGGCGGGTTGAGCGTGATGTGGTGGGCGTTGGCATGAGGGGGGTTCCAGATGCGTTCGGGGAGAGGAAGGGGGGTCGAGACGTCATTGTAACACACGCCGATCACCGGGGGCACGATTGAAAGTTTCTGGACATTACATCCGTGGATAGCTAGGATGTGAGCGGTCGACAACGTCATCTCGTTTTTTGTCTCATGCATTTCAGATTCAATCTGCCGACTCATCGACAGCTTCTTGCCAACTGGCAGCGGGGCCTGACGCTGATTCTCTGCGTGGTGATGTTGCCGATCCCGATCCCGATGATGCATCGGCACGACGAGATTGAATCCCGCGACGAACTCGCATGTCATCTCGTGACGCGGCATCACCTGTTGTCCCGTGCTCCGGAACTCGTCGAGTTCGCCACCGACGATTGCCATTGCCCGATGCTCGACGAGCCGCATTGGCATTTTGTATTGCCATCTCAGTACCCCGGTGACGATGACACGGGAGATCAGGTGCCGCCAGCGGAACACGCGTTTCTCGCGTTCGCCAATAACACCGTGGCGGTAGCCTCGGTTTCTCGTGACCAGGAATTCGACCTGTCGTGCCCGATTGCGGTCAGCGGTGGTCTCATCGAGACGCTCGACGACCGCTCGGATCAGCATCGTCATTGTCGACGCGCCGCCGACGCGTTGCAAGTGTCCCGCTGCGCGCTCGCTTGCGTGATGCGTTGTTAGGTTGAGTTTCGTCTCCCTCTGATGCTCGACGGTATCGACTGTTGAGCCTGACGAAACTCTCTCGACTACCCAACAACATGAAACCCAAAATAATTACCGGTGCCATCATTGCGTTTGCAGTGATCGGGCTGGCCACGTCGATGGTGGTGCGTTCCGCTCGCTCCACGGAAGAACCCTCCGCTTCGCTCGATTTTCCCCCGGAGAAAGACTCCGCTGCGGGCGCGGCGATTGTTCACTTAACGGATTCCAAGCGGACCGCCGCCAAGATCGAAATGAAATTGGTAGAGCGACAAACGTTGCGTTTATCGCGAACCCTTCCGGCGCGCTTTGTATACGACGACACCCGGCACGTTGCCGTGCGGTCGCCGAGTGAAGGCGTACTGGAAGCGGTGTTGGTGAAGCCCGGCGACACGGTCTCCGTTGGTCAGCCTTTAGCCCAACTTCGCAGTCCCGCCATTGGTGATGCTCGTAGCCGAATTTTGAGTTGCCAGGCGAACCTGAAACTAGCGCAGAAGTCACTTCAGTGGGAGTCTCGTTTGCACTCGGGGATCGAGGAAATGACTCGCTTGATCCGGGCGGGTTCGTCGTCCGAGTCGATTCGAGAAACGCTGCGGGATCAGGTTCTTGGTGACCTGGGAGGTCAACTCTTGCTGCAGTACAGCAGGTCCGAGTTGGCCGCCGGGATCGCTCGATCGGTCGGCAGCGTCGCCGATAGCGGCGCGATCAGCGGTCGCATCATCCGAGAACGCACCAGCGCACAGCAGCAGGCTCAGGCGGAACTCGAATCGAGCACGGAGCAGACGCTCTTTCAAGCGAAGCTGTCAGTCGACACAGCCGAAGCGGCGGTGGCGGCGGCCACACGTGACCTGCAAATTGCCAAACAATCGCTTTCCACCTTGCTCGGGGCGACTGCGAACCCAACCGGTGAACTGGATGTCTCGCCGAATGATCCAAATTTGTCGAGGCTAACGACCCGTTCGCCCCTCGCCGGGACGGTCGAAAGCAGAGGGTATTCAGCAACCGAACGAGTGATTGCACATAGTGATTTATTCGTGATCGCGGATACCACGACCCTCTGGGTGGAAGCCGACATCCGCAGTCGCGATTGGGACTCGATTGCCGTTTCACCAGGCGATACCGTGATGGTGTCAACGCCTGCGGTGCGAGACGCTCCCCAACCGGCCACGGTTTACTACGTCGGTCGCGAAGTAGATCCGGCATCGGGGGCACTTCCGTTAGTCGCTCAGATCAGCAATGCCGGTGGACACTACCGCCCGGGCGTGTTCGCACGAGTCGCTGTGCCGACGTCGACGCTCGACAATGTGATCGCGATTCCCACATCGGCGCTCGTCGATCTCGATGGCCAGTCGTCCGTATTCACTCAACACCAAGGAGACTTCAAGGCGGTGCCGGTCGAATTGGGACACACCAGTGACGATCGAGTCGAGATTCGCAGCGGACTCGAGGAAGGCCAGTCGATCGTTGTCGCTGGGGCATTCATCCTCAAAAGCGAGTTATTGCTCGGTGGGGGAGAATAATCCAGTGTTAAAAAGACTCATCGAGTATTCGCTCGCAAATCGATTTCTGGTCATCATGGCGTCGATATTGATGGCCGGACTGGGCGTTTTCAGCACGTTACGACTCCCCATTGACGCGGTACCGGACCTGACCAACACGCAAGTCACCGTGATTACCGCCGCCGGTTCGCTGCCGCCGGTGGAAGTGGAACGTCAAGTCACCTACCCAATTGAATGGGCGATGGGCGGTTTGCCTCAGGTGGATGAGGTCCGAAGCATTTCCAAATTTGGTCTTTCGGTGATCACGATTGTCTTCACCGAAGGAACGGATGTGTATTTCGCCAACCAGCAGGTGACCCAACGCCTGCCCTCCGCGGCTGCCAGCCTACCTGCCGGATACGGCCCGCCGGAACTGGGGCCAATGACCACGGCGCTCGGCGAGATCCTACAGTTCGAAGTCCGTAGCGACAAACGCTCGCCGATGGAACTTCGCACGCTGTTGGATTGGGAGATTTCACCGCGGCTGCGCGAGGTCGACGGGGTGACGGAAGTCAATGTCATGGGCGGATTCTACAAAACGTTCGAGGTCCAGCCGGACCCCGACGAGTTGATGGCTCACGACCTCACGCTCGAAGAACTCTACGCTCGCATTGAAGCCGCCAACGCAAATGCGGGCGGTGGTTACATCGTTCATCACGATGAACAACGTTTCATTCGCGGCGAAGCCTTGTTGACGGGAGTCAATGACCTACGCAACATCGTGATCCGTCGAAGTCTCAATGGATCGCCACTCCTGCTATCCGATGTGGCGGACGTATCGATCGCGCCCATGCCGCGTCAGGGGGCCGTCAGTCGTGATGGCCGTGGCGAAGCGGTCACGGGCATGACGATGATGCGCATCGGCGAGAATTCTCGTGACGTCGTCAACCGCGTCAAAGAGCGCATCGACGAATTGCAACGCACGCTGCCCGACGACGTTCGAATCGAGGTTATCTATGATCGGGAGGCCTTGATCGACCGCACCCTGCACACCGTGATCAAGAATCTACTCGAGGGCGGTGCGTTGGTCGCGATTGTCTTGTTGGTCACTCTCGGCAGTTTGCGGGCGGGAATCATTGTGGCTCTCGCGATTCCATTGTCGATGATGTTCGCCTCCAACCTCATGTTCGGTGTCGCCGTGCTCAACGGATTAGTCTGGGTCAGCGATGCCGAACATCATCGAACCAGCGGTACGGACCCGCGGACTTCCGCGTTGAGAGCCGCTGATGACCGCCTTCGCCCCGTGCTGATGACCGCAATGGTGGCCAGCCTCGGATTTCTGCCGATGGCGATATCGACCAGTGACGGTGCCGAGATGCAGCGTCCCTTGGCGACGGTCGTGATCGGCGGCCTGATCACGAGCACGTTACTGACCTGCGTCGTGATCCCCGCAATCTATCCCTGGTTCGTGCCCGACCGTTCGACACCAACGGATGATTCGGAATTCAGTTGAGTGAGATCCATCATTGCGACCGAGCGAAAGTCGATCGAGCCGTTCTCAACAAAGCCCGCTTAGGAACGCGAAAGAAGAAAACTCGCTGAATGGTAGTGGACGAGGCAACGAGTCCAGCAGCGAAGGACTCGTTGCCTCGTCCACTACGCGACATATTGTCTCGCTGACGCTTAACTAATAATTTCATTGACGCCGCGTCCGTGTACGTCGGTC
Source organism: Rhodopirellula sp. (assembly GCA_041688415.1). Classification (GTDB taxonomy): domain Bacteria; phylum Planctomycetota; class Planctomycetia; order Pirellulales; family Pirellulaceae; genus Rhodopirellula. Next base: position 5,762 of record JBDNIG010000795.1, read on the forward strand.
AGACGAAAGTTGCGGCCGGCATGTTCAAACGTTAAACATTTGTGATCGAGCCCGAGTTAGTGCAGCAGCGTTGCGTGCAGATCATGCATATGGACGCGTCCTCGACTCCTTGGAAACCATATGTCACGAGACGACAGTTACGCAGCGAAACAATTGGTAGCATCCCGAAACATTTGCAACCGATCCTGCAGCGGGTTGGTTTGGACACCCACGGTTGGCGTAAGTTGGTACGGAAATTCGATCGCATCTTCAAACGAGCGGCGGGCACGCCCGAGAGTCTCGCGGGCGACGCGTGCCGTCGCGGCCAGGGTTGGCTTGGACCGCCAAATCTTTGGGGTTGCGAGGCTTTTGCATTGCGCAAGTTTGCTTCCGCATCTCCGTCTCGTGCAGGCCAATCCAGTTTATCCTCTCTCCCCTCTCTCCCCTCTCTCCCGAAGAGATCGTGCGGCTTTTAAGTACTGTCGCAGCAATGGTTTACTTCACCCTCCCGAGCGAAGCTTGGGAGGGTGAAGTAAACATACACCGACGGGGTGGAATGCTCTAGCGTTGCAGCTCCTTTTTTTCTAATCCGAAGCATCATGAATGCTTCGTTGCTCCTTGCCGATCCTCTCGCCGACCAAGTCCAGGCACTCACCAGTCTGGTCAGGGAACTGCGTGGCGAAGTTGAGCAGCTTCGTGCCGAAAACGCTCAGCTTCGGCAGCAAGTCAGCGAGCTGAAATGCGAGGCCGGTTACTGGCAAGAGTATGCACGCACGCGCGATTGGCCGCAAAGATAAAAAACAGCAAGAACTCGTGGTTGCCGAGGCTGAAATTCGTCAACTTAAAGACGAACGCTTTGGAAAGCGAACCGAGAAGCAATCCTCGACAGATCGCTCCAACGATCTGATTGATCCTGACAAACCGACTCCGCCCAAGAAAAAACCTGGGCAACAGCCCGAGCGTCCCGGCCCCAAACGAAGAGATTACTCGCACTTACCCGAGCGTGAACAAATCGTTGATGTCCAGGAGAGCAAAAAACAATGTGGCTGTTGTGGCAAGCCATTTGCTGACCTTGGTTGCAAAACCGGTGGTGAGCAGCTCGAAATCGAAACCATTGTTTATCGAAAGGTCGTCGCTCGCAAACGCCGCAGACGCACCTGTGACTGCTCCGATCAACCTCGAAGCGTCACTGCGGAGACCCCCGCGAAATTGCTTCCCAAAAGTCGTTTGGGCACTAGCATCTGGGTTCATTTGTTGCTCGAGAAATTCCATCTGCAGCGACCGACCCATCGCACACTCCAGCAGCTCCGGCTACTGGGTCTGCCGCTTGCACCGGGAACGGTTGTCGACGGTCTCAAACGCATCGAACCGATGCTGACACCGATTTACGAAGCGATTCGCGAACATCACTTGCAGTCAAAGTATTATCAGGCGGACGAAACAAGATGGCGAGTGTTCACCGAAAAAGCCGGGAAAATCGGGCATAACTGGTGGTTGTGGTTGTTTGCCGGTGAAGATTCGGTGGTGTTAGTCTTGGACTCCAGTCGTTCGCACGATGTTCCCCAAGCTCACTTCGGCCAGCACGCTCAGGGCGTCCTCATGGTCGATCGATATAGCGGCTACAAAGCGATGGACCAAGTCAAGCGAGGTGATCTTGTGTTGGCGTTTTGTTGGGCGCATGTTCGCCGCGACTTCGTGCGAGTCGGCAAAGGATATCCCGAGCTGACAGTGTGGGCGCTGGGATGGCTCGAACAAATCCGCCAGCTGTATCACCTCAATCGCCAGCGTCTGACACACCCTTTGGATTCGGTCGAATTCGCGGCGGCTGATCTCGTGTTGCGTGATCATGTCCAGTGCATGTCAGAGGCACGCGATCTTGAACTTACCAATGAAAAATTGCGAACCTCTTGCCGCAAGGCGTTGACAAGTTTGCGGGAACACTGGAGCGGATTGACGCTGTTTCTTGACGACGCCCGCATCCCTATGGACAACAACTACAGCGAGCGACTGATTCGCAATCCGGCGGTGGGTCGCAAGAATTATTACGGTAGCGGTTCGGAGTGGTCCGGTCGGTTGGCGATGATGCTGTTTTCGATTTTTGCGACGCTCGGTCTGTGGAAAATTAATCCGTTGACATGACTGACTTGGTACCTCGATCAATGTGCCGCCGAGGGTGGTAAAGCTCCGCCGGAACCAGCGTCATTCTTGCCCTGGAATTTGAGCGAAGAACGTCTCGCGGAGTTGCAGATATACTCGCCGAGTAAGCAGCAAAATACATCGTAATTTTGGCTCGCCAGACCCCGAATAGCGATGACGCCCGGCTCATCAGGCGGCGACAAGCAACCAAACCGCATTACCTGCGAAGGATGCTGCGCGTTCGACGCCACCCCATCGGCGAATGTTTACGGGTGAAGTGCGTAAAGCATTTGGATTTCAATACTTAAAAACCGCACGACCTCCGAAGCGGTGGAGAGGGGAGACTGGATCGTGTTTTTATCGCTCGGAACAAAAATGCAAGTATGAAACTTTGCGTCAACCCCAAAGATTTAGCGGCCCAGGGTTGGCTCTGTGCCCGCGAGAATCCGCTGGGCCTCTCGTCGGTCTAACCGCGAGAAATACCTGCTTTTTTCCAGGTTGTTCTGGAGTGTCTGCTGTGCAGTCAGCGACTGCCCAGCGATTCTCGCTCAATTAATGAGTGCCGAGTGGCCGATTCTGCCATCGACCGACGCGATTCTAAAAATTCGGGGCGCGGCTTCCCCTCAGACGCAGTTAAAAATCAGGGTACCCCTTTCTCCGTTCCCACTCCTCCGCAGAAGGCACAAGGTGGGCTCGCAATGTATTCCGATTGGCCGACGCCCGCGAATTGCGTCTTTCCCCTCTGATGAGCGGAGTGACCGAGATCGAATCATCTTCCTGTCCATTTTCAACACCGGAGCTTTGACAGGAAGATGGGTAACAGGAAGATAGCCGTGCAGGATCGTTGTCGAACCTTCCAAAATGGCCGAGTGAAATCGCAGATACGTTGCCTCGCCTCAATCGGTCACCAATTCCCGGTGTTGAAACCGGGAACCGGTCACCCACCAGATCAACGGCATCAACGAGAGCACTACAAGTGCCGCAGAGCTCACGCACACAAATACGGTGAAGCCGAACAACGCGCCGCCGACGACGACGCCTAGACCACCTACCAAGATGACTGGGATCATCACTAGCATCACGACGAACATGAACGCCATCGCTCGGGCCCCTTGGAAAATGTCGGGAACCCCGTCACGCGTCATCCGCAATCGAGTCGCAGCCGGGACCAAATTGAGGACCGATATTTGCCGAACAGATCCGCGAGTCTGGAACCAAATCAATTGACGCAGTGCGGGATCAAGCATCCTATGCGTTCTCACTGGTTAAACGAAAAAAGATTTCTTCGAGCGATTGATTCGGGCCGCCGAATTCCCTGCGAGCTTGTTCCATTGGTCTATGGAACAAGACGCTGCCGTGGCGAATCAGGACGAGATAATTGCACAGATCATCCACTAACGACAACAAATGTGAACTGACCAACACTGTCGCACCGCGTGCCCCTTGGGCCGCGATCGTGGACTTCAAAATCACTCCGAGCGGATCCTTCGCCAGGTCACATCCCGCGACATGGATCGAACCGCTCGTCGGACGAAGGATCCTGCACAGCGTTCGGATTGTCGTGGTCTTACCCGCCCCGTTGGGTCCCACCAGTGCGGCCACCGCACCTGCGGGCACTTCGAAGGACGTTCCCGCCACGGCAATAAAGTCACCGTATTTCTTAACAAATTGTTCAACAGTGATCATTCTTGATCTCACTTGGTCAAAATCGAAACGCGCCCAGATTTACTGATCAAGTCGAGACCAGCTTCGCGATCAGCAGTGTTGAACGCACGTTGTGGACGTTCAAACCTTGTGAGTGAATACTTTTCTTTCGCGGGTGTTTCAAAACCCGACTAAGGAACGCAGGAACAATAACTGGCGTAGTGGACGAGGCAACGAGTCCAGTGTGAACGGACTCGTTGCCTCGTCCACTACCTCTAACCCGTCACTTGTTGTTCCCGTGTTCCTAACTTCTCTGCGAATTGTCACTTCCCGTCGAAAAATCGACATCTTCGAGTGCCTCACGTTCCAGGTCGGTACGCAGGCGGCCGCATAGGGTAAACGCATGGATCGTGGGACAGCATGTCAGAAAGACGGTGGTCAGAAATAACATGCGTGATCTACTGGAGTCTCGGCAGGGGCAGAAAAATCAGTCTGGACAACCCAGGAGAATACCCGATGCCGACGCGGCAAGCCACATTGTCCGAGAGATTCGCAATTTGAACCGCATGGTCAAGCCAATCCGCACACCATCTTTGCCGAAACCGATCTGAGCTCCAACTGTCATGGCAGGTGGTTTTGCCCCCAGGCAACCCGCCTGCTCACACCGAGGCAGAAAGTCCAATGACGGTGCGTTCCCCGGCGGGCGACTGGGAACTAATCAGATACTGGGAAATATTTCGGTGGAATCGACAATCATAACCCGACGCGTAAGCGAGGGATTCACGCCGCCATCCCTC
>JBDNIG010000796.1:0-6147 GCA_041688415.1 Rhodopirellula sp.
GCACCGGCCTTCATTGCGGAAACGGCGGCTTCCTCGCCAATCGCTCCCGCGACGATCACGAAGGGCAGGTCGGAGTCGAGGCTCCGCGCCGCATCGATCGCCTTCGCCGTACTAAAATGCGGAATGGAATAGTTGATCAGGGCGACGTCCCACGCTTGCTGCTTGAGTTTGGCCAGAAACGTGTCTCGCGTCGACACGCACCGCGAGGTTGGTTGATAGCCCGCACGCCGCAATTCGCTCAGCATTCGCAGGGCACTCTCCTCTCGGTTCTCGACAATCAATACCTGGAGTGGCGTGCTTATCATCGTTCCGCTTTCCTAGGACTCTGTTTCGGTACGTGGCAAGAATCGCGAGCAGACCGAACTGAGAAAGGAAATTCTCCTAGCATGGTAAACCCGCTAGGTCCCGACACGTTAGCATGCTTTGTTCCTGATAGCTCGATCCGCCTTGATTATCGTAATGTTTCCATACTCGCAAAGTTGGAAGCCGGAGAGCAATCCTGCCGAAACCTATTCCCTTGGGGTGAACAGACAGGCTAATGGTTCGCTTTCCGACGTTACTTCCAATTTTAGGAGGGCATCATTGGAATTGCAATCGAGGAAACCCATTTCGGGTGAATTCTTGGGCAGTTTTTGGGAGCGGGACGAGGTTGTCGAGGCTCACTTTTTAGCCGGGCTATGTGCGGGTTCCACTCGTCACATGCGAATAATTGTCGCTGGTACTGGGCGCATTTCTAAGAGTCGCTATACTTTCGAAGTACTATGAGGCAGTCACCCGCTGGGCCAATGGTGAGCGACACATCGCCTTCTGCGCAGTCAGTATCGTTTCGATCTGAAGTAGTCCGTTCAGATCATCTCCCTCTTGGGAAAGGGTTGTGCGGCATGAACGAACAAAATCAGACACCGGTCGCCGTGATGGAGGGTGAACTCCTGCGTCTGCTCGTCGAAAACATTAAGGACTACGCCATTTTCGCGACGGACCCGGAGGGCCGGGTGCTGAACTGGAATCCGGGTGCTCAACGACTCCTGGGCTACTCGGAGAGCGAGATCATCGGCCAACCGGTGGCCGGCTTCTTCACGCGGGAGGACAGCGAAAGTGGTGTGCCTCAGCGTGAGATGGCGAAGGCGGTGGAAACGGGCCGTGGTGAGGACGAGCGCTGGCATGTCCGCAAGGACGGCAGCCGGTTCTGGTCTGGCGGGACCATCACCCCCTTATGGGACGAGGAGCATGGGCTCCGGGGCTTCGCCAAGATCATGCGGGACCGCACGGACCAAAAGCACATTGCCGACGCCCTGACGGAAGCCTTAGCCTCCGCCGAGAGAGCCGAGCAGGGTCGGTGGGCGGTCGAAACACGCTTCACGTCTCTGGTCAAGCACGTCAAAGATCACACCATCTTCACGATAGACGTAGGCGGGGTCATTACCAGTTGGAACGAAGCCGCCGAGCGCACCCTGGGTTACTCCGAGTCCGAAATCCTCGGCAAACCGTTCTCAATCATTTTCACCCCCGAAGACATCCGGGACGGGGTGCCGAAGCAAGAAATCCGCGTTGCGGAGGAGAAGGGCCAGGCCGACGACGTGCGATGGCATGTTCGCAAGGGCGGCGAGCGGTTTTGGGCGGTGGGCATCGTGACGCCCATGCTTGACGCCAGCGGGAGGCTCATCGGATACTCCAAAATCCTTCGGGATATGACCGAACAGAAACAAATGGAGAAAGAACTCCAGCGGGCGCACGAGGACGTGGAAGCGCAGGTGTGGGAACAGACTGCCTCGTTGAGAACGGCAAACGATGATCTGCGAGCGGCATCGATCGCACAGAAAGCGCAAGAGGAATTACTGAGGAAAAGCCAGGAACAGTTCGCAGAACTGACGGCGAACCTCCACCAATGCCTGTGGACGTTCGACGTCCTGGAAGACCGCGTCCTGTACGTCAGCCCCGGCTACGAGAAGATTTGGGGGCGTTCGTGTCAAAGCTGCCTCGACGACCCTGGTACCTTCATGGAATTTATTCACCCGCTGGATCAGGAGATGTTGCCCCTTGAAAGCAACGTCATGGACCAGACCGGCTGCATCGACGTCGAGCGCCGCGTCCTGCGCCCCGACGGGTCCGAGCGGCGGGTGTGGATCAGGGGGTATCCGGTCACGAACGAAGGCCGCACCGTGCGGCTCGTGGGCATCGTCGAGGACATTACCGAGAAGTGGCAGTTAATCGAGGAGCGGGACGCACTGCTGACCCGCCTCCAAATCCATATCGAGCGGATGCCACTGGCCTATCTACTGACCGGACCGGACCTGCGTTTTTTGGCTTGGAATCCGGCAGCGGAGCGGATGTTCGGTTTCACCGAGGCGGAAGTGTTGGGTAAGCACCCGTTCGAGGTCATCGTCCCGCCGTTTTCAAAAGCCGTCGCGGGCAACCTAATCGAGCGTCTCAAAGCAGCGGACATGGACGCCCACGGAGAATTCGAAAACCTGACGAAAGACGGGCGGACCATCACCTGCGACTGGTACAATACGCCAATGCTGGGTGAGAAAGGCGAGTTCCAAGGGTGCATCTCGCTGGCTCAGGACATCACTTCCCGTCGTGAGGCGGAGAAGAAGCTGCGACTGCGGGACCGTGCCATTCAAGCCGTTTCCCAGGGTATCTTGATTTCCGACCCGAACCAGCCCGACGACCCGATCATTTATGCCAGTCCTGGTTTCGAGCGCATGACAGGCTACAGCCACCAAGAGGTCTTGGGGCGGAACTGTCGATTTCTGCAAGGCAATGGGACCGCCCCGGAAGCAGTTGCCGTCCTCCGAGAGGCAATTCGGGAAGGCAGGAAATGTTCGGTTGAACTTCTCAATTATCGCAAGGACGGCACCGAATTCTGGAACGCTTTGTTCGTCACGCCCGTGCGTGACGAGGATCATCGACTCGCCTACTTCGTCGGTGTGCAAGCCGATGTAACAGAGCGTCGCACGTTAGAGCACGCATTCCATCAGTCACAAAAGATGGAAGCGGTTGGACAACTCGCAGGCGGCGTAGCGCACGACTTCAACAATCTGCTGACCATCATTTCAGGCCACAGCGAGATCCTGCTCTCCAAGTTAGAATCGGAAGACCCGATGCGTGAGTCGGTCAAGGCCATCAGCGAGGCCGGGGAGCTAGCCGCCTCGCTCACCCGACAATTGCTCGCTTTCAGCCGCAAGGCCGTGCTGGAGACGAAGGTACTGGACCTCAACGAAGTGGTGCATGAGACGGAAAAAATGCTGCGGCGACTCATCGGCGAGGACATTCTCCTAACTTCCTTTCTCGACCCGCAGATCAGCCGGGTTGAAGTCGATCCCCGCCAGTTGGGTCAAGTGTTGATGAACCTGTCGGTCAACGCCCGTGATGCGATGCCCAGGGGCGGAAAGTTGACCCTCGAAACCAAGAACGTGGAGTTGGACGAGGATTACGCCCACAATCACGCCGACGTGCCGGCGGGCAGCTACGTCATGCTGGCCGTCAGCGATTCCGGCGGCGGCATGACGTCCGAGGTCAAGTCCCACATCTTCGAGCCGTTCTTCACGACGAAGGAGGTGGGCGAGGGGACCGGGTTGGGGTTGGCGGTGGTCCACGGGATCGTCACGCAGTGCGGCGGTCACATCGAGGTGTACAGCGAACTGAATCGGGGTACAACGTTCAAACTCTATTTCCCCGCCGTCGAAGAGAAGGCCACCGTCGCCAAGCCGGTGGCGGCAGTGGGTGACGTGCGTGGGAACGAAACGGTCTTGCTGGTCGAAGACGAGGACAGTGTTCGTGGTCTGGCCCAGATCGTCTTGAAGTCGCGCGGCTACATGGTGTTGGCGGCGGGCGACGGGCGGGAGGCGCTGCGAACGATCGAGCAGCACCAGGGACCAATCGACCTTCTATTTACGGACGTGGTGATGCCGGGCATGGACGGTATTGAACTGGCCGAAACCCTCCGCCCCCGCTTTCCGCACATGAGGGTGTTGTTCTCCAGCGGCTACACGGACGACTCGGTGTTGAGGCACGGCATCCTGGAGGAGGGAGTCGCCTTCCTGCAAAAACCATACTCCGCGATGACGTTGGCGACGAAGGTTCGCCAACTGCTGGACCAAAAGTAGGGCCGGGTTTCGCAACTGAGCGTGATGTCATCCTGGTGATCGACGACGAAAGTGAGCGGCAAGGCGCCAGTCGCCGGTGTACTGCAGCCTCTATCACTGGCGGCTAGCGCTGGACCTTTCAATCTGGTTCTTCCGCAGAATCTGTGGGCCGATGTGATGCACTGAAGCGTTTTTGCATCGACCGCAATGAGAGCTCATCCAGGATGTTGGATTTTTCTGAGGCATCTACTCCTGCGTTAATGATTTTGCAATGCGTGACTCAAGACGGTATGTTGGATGATGCCGGGAAAAACGGACTCGGGGCTCTGCGGGGACGCGGGCTTGGGAAGGGATATCCCGGTCGATAGCGCGCCAACGGTGCGGTAAGCCCTCGGAAAATCCAACACACTAAATGCAAACGCAACGCTGTCAAAACCGATGCGACTTTCCAAAACGGGAGTTTTCACTGGGAATCCAGTGATTTACTGTGGCAAAAGCGATACCATGGTTAGTTTCACCCACAGATTCTGCGGATGAGGCGAAAAATAAAGAGTACACCAGTCGACCGCCGTTCGCGCGGATTCGTGCTGTTTGCGGCAAAAACTTAACTCAGGGTGGCAGGGAATTCTAATCGTCGCTTGAGAGGAGAACTAATTTTCGGCGAACGGAGGATGTACTCGCGAGCGACCTCGACGCACGTTTGGGTAACGCTAAGGAGCCAGAGCCGCGACATGCGAGGGAGGACCGCTAGCAACGTTCGCTGAAATGCTACTTCCCTACCGCGGGATTCGGAAACTGCCAATTCCCGGAATCGAAAATTGTATCGCTGGCCGTTCTCGCGCAGATTCCGCTCGCCGCTGCCCATCGCCTGGGAAGTCAGGGTGTGGCATTCCGGGTTGCGGGCGAACCGGGGGTGCAACCTCCGGCGGCCCAGATTGTCGGGTAACTAGCGTGTGAATCTGATTGTGCACGAGATTAACATCTTGCGCTGCGCGGCGAAAATAGAGACCATAGCGAGACTGGTTTATGTATTCAACTACTTCGTGCCATGCGTCGTCCAGGTCCTCGAAATCGCGGCGTAGATGATCCAGGTCGGCGTCCTTCTCTGCCACTTCGTGAAAGTGTTCAGCCTCATGCACAAACCTTTCGATCGTCTTGCGCAGGCGTTGATCCTGTCGGCTCACTCGGTCCCCCACGTCCTGTAACGACTTCGCCTCGCGTTCGAGGAGATGCGCATGCCGAGCAATCAGCGCCGTATCCACCCCCTCGCGAGTGTCCTGGCCGGTCCGCAGGGCAAAATGCAATTGCTCGTCTGGGTGGCGGATCCGCGACGCCTGACGACGCAGCCATGGGTCACCGCTACGCTCCAACAGTTCCACTAATTTATGGATTTCCTCGTCCATTTCCCGGAAATCTCGCATTTGCCGCCGGCGGTCTCCATCACGCACGGTTTTGTGATAGTGGGCCACGGTGGCGGAGGCACGGTCGGCTTTTTCCTGCAAGCCCGCGGGATAGGTTCCGCGCTCGAAATACAGATCCTCCTGCAAACGATCTATCGCGTCCTCTAACTGCCCCACCCAACGCTCAGCCGATGATGCGTCGGATGATCTCGAAGGTGGCGCCGGAGACCGTGGTGGCTGCGGCTCCGCACCTCTGACCGAAAGCGGAACGAGGAGAATGGCCAGTAGTGTCACGGCGGGATACACGTTCATGCTTCGATCCTGGTATGAGTGGAAACCTGCGTTCGATACAATGTTGTAGGTGTTCATATTCTGCACATGCCGTGCCAAGTGCACAGTCAATCAGTGGGCAGCGTCTCCGGGGGAGAGAAATTCCCTCCCCCCGCCATGGAGATCGTGCGGCTTTTAAGTACTGTCGCAGCAATGGTTTACTTCACCCTCCCGAGCGAAGCTTGGGAGGGTCGGAATTCGAGCTTTCAGCGAGAATTCCGGGGAGGGCCGAGCGCGCAAGTTGGGTTGGTGGATCGCTTGCTCGGTCGGCCCTCCCCGGCGGCCTCGGGCCGACCGACCCTCCCACGGCGAAGCCGCAGGAGGGTGAA
>JBDNIG010000797.1:0-4947 GCA_041688415.1 Rhodopirellula sp.
CCGGCTGTATCATTTGCCAAGTCGGCCACCGGGCGCACGCGACTTGAGCAAGAGTCGCGGCGCAGCGACTGACCGCGCAGCAGTCATCCCAAACTCGCCTCGAAGGCAGCAGAACGACCAAAGGGGTAAGAACGACCAAAGGGGTAGGGGGTCGAGAACGACCAAAGGGGTAGGGGGTCGTTTCGGAGTGTTATCAGACACTGCGCCGGAGAATGTCGAATTGAAAAAGGCTGCCGCAAGGTGGCCTTTCTCAGTCGTGGGCAGGATGCCCACCACGCTCTTCGGCTGGATGCCGACCATGCGTATCTTCGAAGCGATCAAATGGGTCAGATCTCTTGCATGAGTAAATCAGGCTCTGCACCGGAGAGAACCGGGCCGTCGCAACACGGCTTTTTTCATTGACGGGCAGGATGTTCGTCTCACTCGTCGGCGGGAGAGTAGAGAGGAACAGGCAATTTTTGCTTGACCGTTCCGCCCGAAGGGAGAGCAGAAAAGGCTGATGGTCAGTGCGGTTTTTCTCGGCTCGTCGCTGATGCTGTCCTATGAAGTCTCGCCGGTACTCTTTCCCAATGCGCCGATGGCGGGGTTCAGCCGGCTGAGCATCCTGGGATGGGTTGGTACGATCGCCAGCATTGGCCGTGATGACGGCGTTGTGCCTATCGATTTGGCGCAGCGACTGAAACTAGCCGGCTGTCGATTGAATCCACTTTGGCGACGCAATCGTGAGCCGAGTGCCGTAAGGCACCGGGCAACGCCGGCCGCTTACGCGTCTCGGCCCACTCAAACGACGGTTAGGCCGCGATCGCGCGCGGGGCCAGGTGCGGGCCGATGTGTTCGCCGAGGGTTTCGATTTCCAGTCCGAGCAACCGCTGCACGATGCGATCCATGGTGGGGCGCTGTTGTGGATCTGCGGCGACCATTTGCTCGATCAGCTCGGCGACCGGTTCGATCACACCACGTGTGACCGGCGCGGTTGCGGCGAGGTTTCCCCATAGCATCCGCCCCAGTGCGAAAGTGTCCATCGCGGGGAGGGCCGCGGTCGTGCCGGCCGCTAGTTCCGGTGCCGCATAACTGGGCGTGCCGCGAAACGTTCGGTGCAGTGGCGTGTGGGTGCGGGCGGCGAAGCCGAGGTCAATCAAGGTGGCGTGTCCTCGGGAATCAATGAGCACGTTGGCGGGCATGACGTTGCCATGCACCCAACCGGCGCGATGAAGCTTTTCCAGTGCCTGAGCAATTTGACGCGTCCACCATAACGCTATCGGGAGGGCGAAATGTTCAATGAGACGCATTCGCTGGTCCATCGTCGTTGTGTCGAGACGCGGCATGACGAGGTAGGGCGCGTGTGGTGAGTCCGAGGCGTCGAGAACCGCGATTAAATTGGGGTGCTTGACCCCAGCGGCCTGGATCGCCTGCGAGATTTGCCGTTGGGTCTCACGGATCGACTGGGCAGTCGCCGCGTTGTCGTTTTTCTCCGCATCGGCCTGACGCACTGTTTTGACGACGTAGTCAAAGCGTGGGTTGCCGCGGCAGTCGGCGGGTTGGGCGAGATGCAAATCCGAACCACACCCTTTCGCCAATCGTTGGCCCAGGCACCAGATCCCCAGGATGCGTTCGCTGCGGGGGGGACTTGGATTGGTTCTGTGCGTGACAGTTTGATCGAGCATCGTGATCCTCGTGGGCGATTCATCGAAAAGGGTTTCCGAAAGGCTCATCGTCCGAACCGGCACGACCAGACAAATCGAAGGGGTGCAATCCCGATAACCGGCACAGCCGATAAATTTTGCCGAGGCTCAACTTCGGTGCCCACGGTGGTCGATATGACATCAGCGGGATTCGCGAATCGGGATCCGTCACGAAACAATCCGAATTTGGCGATAAAAGAGGCGAGGTTACCGGAGATCGGAACTTTGTCCGTCACAATCGCGTCGTAAAGATTGCAATTCGTTGACAGTTCAAGGTGTCGAATTAGACTCGCACGTCAGCGCGTGCATATTTGTATGAATTTCGCATTGATGTGCGTCCCCGACTGCTACCGAAACTTTTCCTGTTCTGGTCCCACGGACCCCCTCCGCCAGAGACCCTCGATGATTCACCGCCAGCCTTCCCAACCGTCGTCGGATTGGTCTTCCTCCTCGGATGCCACCGGCCCTGCGCGTAATCGACGTTCCCGCCGCCGGGACAAAACGAAGAACCGACGCCAGGCAGCCCGCCGTTTAACGATGGAAGGCCTCGAGCGTCGGCAATTGCTCGCGGCAACCCCAATCGGTGCCATCCCGGGCGCGGTGGACTACGACGGCCCGCGGAATATCGGCTTCGTATCCTCGTTGAAGTACAACGAGAAGGAAGGGGCCCTGATCCGTGGCTTGAACGATTCATTTGACACCGCCGAACCCGTGAATTTGGGCAACGGCAGCGGCCAACGCGACACGATCGACATCAGTGGCTCGGTCAGTTTCCAGCAGGTCGGAGGCCAGTTTGTTACTGACGTCGACTATTACAGGGTTGATCTGAAGGCGGGTGACATCCTCGACATCGCCACGATCGGTGCGGCCACTTCGTTTGAGGTCACGCTGCCCAACGCATCGAATTCGAGCCAACCTAGCAGCGACATTTGGTTTGCCCAAGATGCCGCGCCACCTGTGGACCCGGATGACGCCACCGCTGGGACTACCCAGATCAACACCTATCCGATCGATTCGCCCCTGCAAACCCTTGGCAACGTCTACGCGGCTCAAGTCGTCCCGCGCGACGGTTCCTACACGATTTCGGTTTCGGCGTCGACAGGATTCACAAACTACACGCTGGGAGTGCGGACGTATCGACCGGTCACCGAGAGTTTGCCGATCGGCCAGGAACAGATCGTGTATTTGGACTTCAACGGTGGCAGTTTCGCTCGTGATGAATTCAATCAAGACTTTACCGAACCTGGGGCCCCCGCGGGCGGTCGAGTCCGTGTGCCCGACATCAGCCAGACGCTGACGGCGGCTGGCATCGTTGTAGGCTCGCGAAATGAATTCACGCAGATTGCTCGTCGGATTGCCGAAACGGTTGAGCAGCAGTATGCCGACCTTGCAAACTATGGTATTAACGGCGAATACCGTGCGAGCGGCATTCCCGGCCAGTATGGCGTGAAGATTCTCAATAGCATCGACGACCCTGACCCGGGAAGCAATCCGCTCGTGACGCGAGTGGTCTTTGGCTCGGTGACTCAGTTCCCGGAGCTTGAAGAGCCGCTCGTCGGCCTCGCGCAAACCGTCGACGTGGGGAACTTTGATCCCTCCGAGACCGTGATCGTGTTTCTAGACAACGAAGTCACGGCTGTCGAGGCCATCGAGACCGGTGCCTCCTATAGCCAGGCAGACCTTTTGGGTTTGGAAATCGGTGCGACGACGTCGGGCCAGCTCGCACAAACCTTCGGGCTGTATCCCACCGATGGCCTCAATCCTATTCCTTCGCTGAGTGATGGCGACGCCGATGACGATGTGCTGAACGCCCAGAATCGCCTGGGTGTGGGTTTGGACGAGACTCTCGGTACCAGCGACGATCGTATCGTGCGATTCCGCACCGACGCGGTTGAACCAAACGGAGCGATCACGTTCGGAACTCTCTTCAGTCCGGAAACGCTTTCCCTGACCCTGGCGACTGGGAAAGGGAATACCAGCGGTGGGCCCGGCAGTACGGCAGGTACATTGACCGGCCAGGTCTTCTTTGACATCAACGGCGACGGTAGCGAGGCCGGTGATCCGGGGTTGCCGGGTGCCCGCGTCTACGTCGACGCGAACAATAATGGCCAACTCGACGCCTCCGAACCCAGTGCCCTCAGCGATCCGACCGGAACCTATTCGATCTTTGCCGAGCCGGGGACCTATACGGTTATCGCCCAGTCACCGGCCTTAGAAGCCAGTTCTCGATCGGTGACGGTGAGATCCAACGGCGTGTTGACCAATAGCGGTACCCAGTCGCCGGAGCAACCCTCGAGTCTACCTGGATCGACGGTGTTTCTCGATTACAACGGCAACGGCGCGCAAGACTTCAACGAACCGGCGTCCATCGTCAATAACAATGGCGTTTACGTGATCACCGGTGCGACTCCGGGCGTGCAAACCCTGATCATCGAATCGCCGGGCAACTATGTGGCCACCACTGCTGCGGCGCAAACGGTCACGGTCGGTACGGGTGGCGGAGTGGGACCCACATTCGGATTTGCCCAAGTCAATCCGGACGTTACCGGCAAAAAGTTCGTGGACCTGAATAATAACGGCGTACTCGATCCGAATGAGCCCGGCATTCCCGGCGCTTACATCTACGCTGACCTGGATGGCGATAATCGCCCCGATCTCGGCGAACCTTTCGCCATCACCGACGCCAACGGTTTCTACAAACTCGACCTGCCCATTCTGGGACGCCCGTACGCGATTCGCGAAGTCGCTGAGCCAGGATACGTGCGCACCGTCCCGGATAACCCCGAGGGTGAATACCTCGTTACTTTCACCGGGGCTCCGCTGGGCAGCCATTTCGACTTTGGCGGAGTGTCGTCGCGCGACTACGGTGACGCCCCCGACTCCTACATGACCACGATCGCCGCGGGCGGGCCGAGCCATGGGGTCACTGACGGATTGATGATCGGCACGAAAATCGACAGTGAATTCGATGGCCAACCCAACTCGACCGCCACCGGCGACGATCTCGTCAACCCCGATATTGAGCAAATCGACGATGAAGATGGTGTGATCGTCACGAGTGCGTTGCGGGCAGGCGGTACCGGCACCATCGCCGTGACCGTAACGAACAGCACCGGCAGTACTGGTTACTTGCAAGCCTGGATCGATTTCAACGCCGACGGCGATTTCCTCGATCCCGGCGAGCAGATTCGCAAAGATTGGGTGCTCGGCACGGGCACGCATGAAATCGACGTTACCTTGCCAGCATCGTTCGATATCAATGCCG
>JBDNIG010000798.1:0-5489 GCA_041688415.1 Rhodopirellula sp.
TCCACCGCCGCACGGGCCGCGTCTTTGGCAAGTTCGATCCTCTCGCCGCCCATCGAACCGCTCTTGTCGATCACCAAGACCATCGCCAATGAGGGTTTCTCGCGTTCCTTTTCAAAATTGCTGCGGACCGGCAGAATCTCTTCGAGTTGTGTTCGGTAGTACCCGCCCAATCCGAATGATTGATCGCCGCCCATCATCACCAGTCCCCCTCCCAGATCCTGCACGTACGTGCGAATCACATCCATTTGCCGCATCGTCATCGCCGTCGCGGGGACGTTGGACAGGATCAAACATTCGTAGCCTTGCAGTTCCGCCAGATCGCGTGGCACCCCGGCCGGCGGCCGGACTTCAACATCGATCTTCTGTTCGTCGAGCGCCCACCGGAGCGAATCAGTTTGGTCCGTATCGGGATCGATCATTAAAACGCGAGGTCGGCCTGACGCGGCAACGACCGCGGATTGTTCGTTGTTGTCCAGCAGCGTGTCGGATTCCCCGAGTCCGCGAAGCCGACCCGCGAACGTCACCTGTCGTTGTCCGGTGACGGTTTGCCGAATGCGAAATTTGGTCTCGCCGGAAGGGATCTTGATCGGCTCCGCCGTCTCCTCGCCGATCCGAATATCGCCGCGATAGATATCGACGTGACCGGTCGTATCGGTATTTGAATTGACGACGACTTCCAAATAAAACGGTTCGCCTTGACGAACTTGAGCGGGGGCATCCAACGACGAAATCTGAACCTCCGGCTCGCTTCGACCGGGCAACGGCAACGAGAAAACAGGCATCCCCGCCGCCATCGCTGCAGCGACTGCGTCGTCGAATGTTTCGTTTCCATCGCTGATCAAAACCACCTTGGGAACGAACCGCGGTGGGATGGCGGCGGCGGCCGTTCGAATCGCCGACGCAATGTCGGTTCCCAGTACCGGATTGTCGCCCGGCACGTCGCCCGCGTTCACGGATGCCTCCGTGTCGCCTTCCCCCGGCGCAGCGGCTGGTTTCTCGTATGTACCGCGTGGTTTTAAGTTGGAATCCGTCGACCGAGGGACGATTTGCTCGCGCAGTCGACCTGGAACCCGATCAAACTCCAGGAACCGTAGCTCGACGTCGCGGCCTTTCACGCCTTCCGAGAGTGACTGGGCAAATTGATCAGCCACGCGGTTGGCCGCCTCGTCGATGCTCTCGCTGCGATCGATCGCGACCACGATCATTTGTTGCTCGGTCTGGCGAAGCCACATCAATCCGGTCAGCGCGAGTGCCAATAGCGATACGACGATGATTCGAACCAGTAAACTAATGCGCCGCTGCCATCGCGGGAAATCGCTGAGGCTGCGATAGTGAAACCAGCACAGCACCGGAATGGCGAGCGCCAGCCAAACCAACATGCTCGGCCGCATCCATTCCCAATTTGTTCCCATCGTAATCGTTTCGCTCATCCAACGATCCTCCGTTGGTACAGGAACCATTCCACGACGATCAATCCCATCGCAATCCACGTCAAATAGAACCACATCGAACGGAACCCCGATCCGGTAATGGCGGTGTCAGCGATGGGAGCTTCGCCGCGGCGCCGAAGATCACTCTCCGACGCGTCACATAGATTCACCGCCAACGTTTTCACGGTGTTACCCGCATTTTGGATCGTCACCGTTCCCACTCGATCGACCGGACCGACCAACAGCGATTCGTCGACGGTCGTGGCGATGTGAACGTTGCCGGTCGGATCGGTCCACGTCCACGGATCATCGATCTTGCCATCGATCGGGACCTTGGTAAGTTGGCCTGTCCGCAGCGCCGGTTCGATTTCGCCCGATCGCGACAAAAACCAGTTCACTGCGTTGGTCATCATCACCGGGAACGCGATCCGAAGCGGCAAATCGCCGTCTTCCAATTTCGTCGATAGTACCACCACCCGGTCTTCGCCGGCGACCATCGACGCCATGACGGTCTCGCCGCCCGCAGCGGTCACGAGCGTCGTCGCACCATCGGTCATTTCCAGGCCCCGTGCGCCCGGTAGCACCACGTTTTGCAGATTCACGTGCGGCATCAGCGGCGATGTTTTGTCTTGAGTTACCATAATTGCCCCATCGATCACGGCCCCCAGTTTCCACCATTTGGAGTCCGACCGTGGATCGATCACCAACACACTACCACCGGGCAATTTTTCTTCCATCGCATCGCCCCGGTGCAGGACCGTGAACCCACCATCGGGCGACTGATCGGGGACTTCGGTGGTGACGTTGAGTTCCACCAACGGGATCGCCGAAAATACGCTTTCCAGATACAAACTTGGCTCCTCGGTCACCAGCGTCACCGGAATTTTGCCGCGTGCTGGCAACATCGCCATCGCGACGTTGTCGACCGCCAGCGCATCATTGATGTCGATTTCGGCGCGCAACCGCCCGCCGGCTTCAGATGCACCGACGATCGTTTTTTTCCAGACTTCGCCTGCCGTCAAACTGAGCGGAATGACATCCACCAACTCCTCGTCCAAATCGACGCTCAATCGGCACTGCACGTCGTCGTCCCCGAAGTGGGTCACCTCCAATAGCATCGCGTACCCGATTGGATCGACCAGAGACCGGCGGACCGACATCCGTGTAATCGCGACGTTGTCCCGAGGTTCACCGACGTGAATGAAACGAACATCGTCGTCGGACGCGATCAACGATTCGAAATCATCAAATCCGCCATCGCTGATCACAATCACGTTTCGCCGCTCCAGCGATCCCGTCATCCTCCGCGCCGCTTCGATGGCCTCGGGAACTCGTGTCGGCCCGTCGGTCGGTTCGATCAGTTCAAGGGCGTCGCGAATCGCGGGGCCAAAGTCGGTCATGCCGACGACGACGCGCACGGTCCCGCCCGCGGTCACCAACGCGATTTCGTCCCCGTCACGCAGTTCGCGGACGACGTCGTGCGCC
Organism: Rhodopirellula sp.; assembly: GCA_041688415.1. Lineage (GTDB taxonomy): Bacteria > Planctomycetota > Planctomycetia > Pirellulales > Pirellulaceae > Rhodopirellula. Next base: position 2,916 of record JBDNIG010000798.1, read on the forward strand.
GCGTCGATGGCGCGGTCGAACCGGGTCGGCCCCGTCACACCTGGGTCCGACCCCTCATCATTCGCCGACATGCTCGCCGAGTTATCGACGACCAACCCAATCTGCCGCACCGTACGACGCTGGCCCGACCACAGCGGATCGAGTAACGCGACTACGAGCAGCGACAAAAACGCGAGTTGCAACAACAGGCTGAGCAGGTGCCGTAACCGTTGCCACCACGATCGGTATCGTTTCTGATCAAACAGTTCATCCCAAAACAGCAACGTCGAGACCGTTTGCTTTCGCAACCGAGACCGCAGCACATACAGCAAAATGATTGGGATCGCGATCGCCGCCCAGATCCAGCGTTCCGGTGAAACGAAATTCATCTGACCGCCCTCGCCACTCGCATCATCTTCAGCAGTACCTGATCAAAGGGCACGTCGGACGTCGCTCGGGTGTGACTCAGGCCGTACTTCCGGCAGTACATTTCGATTTCGTCACTAAACTGTTGAAACAACTTTTCGTACTGTTTCAATTTCCGTTCGGTGATCGTGACCTTGGTCGACCGATTGGACTCGACGTCCAGCAATTCAAGGTCGCCGAGCAGTTTCGGGTGAGCTTCAGCGGGCGTGTGGACCTGGATCACATGCGGTTCGAAGCGCTGGTGACGCAGAGAATCGACGCCGTCGCGAAATCCGGTTTGGTCGAACAGATCACTGATCAGCAGCACGAGTCCCCGCCGCGGCGCACGGCGGGCGAAGTCGCCAACGACATCCGACAATCGTGTCCGATCACCCGACGTCGACAGCGTTTGCAAATACCGCAGCATCGATAGAGCGTTATTCTTGCCTCGCAGCAGTGGCATGGTCGAACCAATCTTTTCGTCGTAACCGAGGATCGAAACACGATCCAAGTCCGCCAATGCGATGTACGCAATCGCCGCAGCGATCTGCCGTGCGAAGTCGAATTTGTTGACCACTTGATCGGGATCCGTTTGCGACGAATCCATACTCCGACTGCAATCTAAGAGAATGTAGACGTGCAGGTCTTCTTCCTCCTCGAATCGTTTTAGCAATCGATCACCGTGGCGGGCGTACACGTTCCAATCAAGATAGCGAAGATCGTCACCTTGGATATACTCCCGGTGATCGGCAAACTCGATCCCACCCCCGGTTTGCTTCGTCCGCCGTTGGGCTAGCAACTGCCCCTGAAACGCCCGCTTGGAAAGCAGCGACAGGTATTCAAGCTGTTTCAGGAAGTTGGAATCGAACACGAGGCGGGTAGAGGGTAGAGCTAGGGCATTGATAAAAAAGGGCAGTTGTGTCGGCCGCTGGCCTTAATTCGTATTGGTAATTGAGTCCGGTGGCTCACGCCACCGGCATTTTTCGTTTCCGCCCTCCGGGCGAGTTCAGGCCAATACCGGATCGCTCGCCAGTAAATCAGCGATGATTTGATCCGGGTGGATCGATTCGGCTTGGCCTTCGAAGTTCAGCATAATGCGGTGCCGCAGGACATTCGAGGCGACGGCTTGGATATCTTCGGTGGCGACGTGGTAGCGCTCGTCCAGGACAGCGTTGATCTTGGCGGCCAATATCAACCCTTGGGCCCCGCGCGGACTGCTGCCGTAACGGACATAGCGACGAACCATCTCCGGTGCAATCTCTTGGTCCGGGTGCGTACGCATCACCAGTTCGATTGCGTAGCGGCGGATCGCGTCAGCGATTTGGATCCGCCGACTGGTTTCGCTCATTTCCAGTACCCGCTCGGGCGAAACCAACTTGGACGCCGTGGGCATGCTGCCCGCGGTGGTCCGGTCCATGATTGTTTCCATTTCACCAATCGTCGGAAACGGAACCAATAGTTTGAATAAAAACCGGTCCAGTTGGGCTTCGGGAAGCGGATACGTGCCTTCCATTTCGAGTGGGTTTTGCGTTGCCATGACAAAGAACACACCCTCGAGCTGGTGACTGATCCCGTTGACGGTGACGCTGTGTTCCTGCATCGCTTCGAGTAAAGCCGATTGGGTCTTGGGCGTCGCTCGGTTAATTTCATCCGCCAAAACAATGTTGGCGAACAGCGGCCCACGCTGGAAATCGAACGCTTTGCCACCGCCGTCCGTTTCGACGAGCACATTGGTGCCGATCAAGTCCGCGGGCATCAGGTCGGGCGTGAACTGGATTCGCGAAAACTTGGAATCGATCACATCGGCGAGCGTTCGAACCAAGAGCGTTTTGCCGAGTCCCGGCACGCCTTCGAGCAACACATGGCCACCGGCAATCATGGCAGTGAGCACGCCATCGACGATTAAACGTTGACCGACGATGACCTTGCCAAGCTCATCGCGAAGGTTTTGGAAGTCATGACGGAAGTCGCGGAGCTGGTCACGAAGGTTCGGATCAACGTCACTCATACGGATTCTTCCCTAATAGCTATGGACGAGGAAAAGGTGTCCGGACGAGGAAAAGGTGTCCGGTACGAATGGCGTTGTCCCGTGTTTTTGCATGTATTTCCCGCACAATCTCGAAGACTGCGCAGCAGACAACCACGCGTTCCGTCGCGCTTCGAAATTTTCATATACTTCACGCGTTAGCA
>JBDNIG010000799.1:0-4410 GCA_041688415.1 Rhodopirellula sp.
CGAATTCCGACCCTCCCAAGCTTCGCTCAAGAGGGGTAAACATTCGCCGATGGGGTGGAAGCGAAACAAAAATTCGCCTGGAACACTGGGGAAACTGACTTTCAGTTTGAAGTCTCCACCCCGTGGGCGAATGTTTACCGAGAGGGTGAAGTAAACCGTTGCTGCATCAGTATTAAAAGCCGCACGACCTCCGAAGCGGTGTGGAGAGGGGAGACTGGATGGTGTTCTTATCGCTCGGAACAAAAATGCAAGTATGAAACACTGCGTCAACGCCAAAGATTTAACGGTCCAGGACTGCCCCACGGGGACCAGAGTGGGTTTTGCAGGTCTTCCCAGAAGCGCCTTTCGAGGACGCGATTCGCGGATTCCTGGGGTGACCACAATCTGCCACGCATCGTAACCCCTTGCCATCAAGCACTTTATGGCTGGATCGGGAGAATCTCAAGATTTCAGCTTCGGCAATGGCACCGAACGTGCTTTTATCCTCAAACCAGCAAGGCGAAAAGAAACCCTCTGATTTGCGTCGGCATAAGATCGACCCGGTGGGCTTCCGACCTTGCGAACACCGATTTGCCCACAGCGGCAGAGGAATCAGCTATGACACGTTTCATCACCCGCATTCGGAATTTCAGCAGCCAAGAAGACGGAGCCACGATGGTTGAGTACGGCCTGATGGTCGCCTTGATCGCCGTCGTCTGCCTAGTAGCCGTTACAACGCTCGGCATGAACGTCTCGGGAATTTTCAACCAAATCGCCACCAAGGTCGGCGCGGGAGCCTAATGCCGCATTCCCGATCCGGTGTTCAGCCCCGGCGGATTGTCCGTCGAGGCTGAGTCGGTGCAGTTTAGTTCTCGGAATTCAATCGGCAGGAGGGAGAAAGGCCGCGGTTATCCCTCGTAGAGTTCCGTCCCGAGACGTTCTGCATATTGCTTTTATCATCCGCTGTACTCCGTTCGGAGTCGTGCAAGGAATCTCACCGGCGAGGAAATTTCTTGCGACGATTCGAATAACGTTTGGCCTGGAATCACAGGCTACGCTCCATCTTTTGGATTCACCTCAATGCTCCTGTTTCCTGTTGTTCCCTTTGCCATCGTGCTCGCTGCATCGCTGGTGGCCGCGGTCACGGATGTTTGGAAATATCGGATTTACGATATTTTGACGTGGCCGCTCCTGATTTCGGGATTGGTCTACCACAGCCTTGCGGTCGAAGGGATGGGACTTGTGCCCAGTGTGTTGGGGTTCAGTGTCGGATTCGTCCCGATGGCCGTCTTTTACCTCAGTGGAGGTGTGGGAGCTGGGGATGTGAAACTCATGGGGGCCCTGGGGGCCTGGCTCGGCCCAGTCGTGATCCTTCAAGTCTTGTTCACCAGTTGGCTCGCTGCTGGGCTTTACGCCGTCGGCGTACTTTCGTGGAACGCGATGGCTCCCGGGCGCGAGCGAGTTCGTTATCGCCTGGCCACTCTGGTACCACAAGGGAGTGACGAGCAAATCTCGAAACTGATCGCGCTGCCCAATCGCCGCCGACATCTGATCCCATTCGGAGTGATGATTCTTGTCGGAGTCGTTGCCACGCTAATTTCCACCGACAATGTTCTCTAATTTTTAGGGGAAACAACAATGAATCTGCGCACGGGACTTTTAGGAATGCTGGCTCTGGTTTTCAGCGGGGCGACCGCCTTGGGCGTGTATCTGTTCGTCGGGAAACCGACGGACCCCGGTTTCGATACGGTATCGATTGTCGTCGCGGTAGGGCAAGTCCCGCGGGGCGTGACGCTGACGGAAGAGATGCTGGCAACCCGCGATTGGCCGAAAGGCTTTGTTCCCGAGGGGGTCTTGTTCGAGCTGGATGAAGCGGTGGGCCGCACTGTTTGGGTTCCCCTCGTCGCGAGTGACCCTATCGTCGAATCGAAGCTCGCCACACTCGGGGCGGGCCGCGGGATGGCGGCTCTTATCCCCAAGGGAATGAGGGCTGTCACCATTCAGACTCCGAATGTCGCCACGGGCGTGGCCGGGTTTATCTTGCCCGGCAACAAGGTGGATGTGCTTTGGGCACTTGGTCAGTCCACACAGGACGACCTGACGGGAGGGGGCAGCACGGTCACTTTGTTGCAGAACGTCGAGATTCTGGCGGTCGACCAACAGATTGAAGTGACCAACGAAAACCGGGGCGATTCCCGCGACTTGCGTTCCGTCACACTTCTGACTTCCCCAGCCGACGCCGCCAGGCTCGACCTGGCCCAGAACAAGGGAACTCTGCGCCTATCTCTCCGCAACCCGGAGGATTCTCTCATCGACGACATCGCGATGGCCACATTATTGGGGATACGGGGCTCCTCGGTGCCGACGTTTGTTATGAAAACCACTGATTCGCCGGCTTTGGAAGACCCTGAGCCACGCCCCACCGTCTCGCTGCCGCGGGAGATTGTTATCCCCATCCGCACTCTCAGGGGCACCAGCAGTGGTGCCGTTTACCTCCGGCAAAACTTGGCCCCGCCTTCACCTGAAGCGGAGGTTCACATCCAGCAGCACTCAGCAAACAACACCACGAGATAGCCAACTGTGACAAACGACACGATCATTCGAGTGCTCCTGATTGAGGACAACGAGGACGACTTCCTGATCATCCGATCGATTCTCTCGAACGCCGATCGAGCACACTATGACCTGAGGCACGTCGAGACGCTCGATGCCGGCTTGAAGGCCCTGGAGGAAGCGACCTTCGACCTGGTGGTCGTCGGCTTTCAATTCGGGCAACAAACCGGCCTGGATTTCCTAGACGAGGTGGGCCGTCGCGATATCGCGGTCCCAGTGATGATGACAAACGGGCAGGGGATCGAGGAGGCCGCGGTCGCAGCCATCAAAAAGGGTGCGGTGGAGTACCTGCCGAAAACCCAAGCGGCACTGGAGGAATTACCTCGCGTGATTGCACGAGTCATCCGCGAGTGGGACGTCACCCAACGAAAACACGCCGAAAGAGAGTTAAAGAACCGACAGCAGTTGCTGGATCAGGTTCTGGAAAACACACTGGGGTTTGTCTTTCAAGCCATTCTTCACCAGGATGGCAACGTTACGTTTGCGTATGTAAGCCATCAAGCCGCAACGGTCTTCGAAGGCCTGGAAATCGCGGTCAGCGACAAGCCATTCGAACTTTTCAAGCACCTGACGGCGGATTCGCGGGATGTTATGCGGCAGCGACTCGAGGGACTGTTACAGGGCCAACGAGAGGCAACGGTCTTCGAAGACCTGGAAATTGCGGGAAGCGACAGGCCATTTGATCTTTTCAAAAACCTGACCGCGGATTCGCGAGCTATTATGCGGCAGCGACTCCAGGGACTGCTACGGGGCCAACGAGAGGCAACGTCATGCAATCTCCAATTTCTCACGCCTGCGGGTAACACGAAGTGGCTCAAATTCTCGTGCATACCTCAGCGGAAGAACGACGGCACGATCGAACTCAATGGAGTTGGCATTGACATCACCGTAGCGGAGACGACGCGACGGCAGGAACAGGAAGAAACTGCCAGTGAAGTGGTGGCGACGGGGGCAGCACGTCAATCGGCGACGGGGACAGGGGCGGAAGACCAAGATCTCGTGACGCAGAACATGATCCTACAGGGTATCAGCGACGCGTCACGTGACGCGATCGTCGTGCTGGGTGACGAAGGGAAAGTCCTCTTCTGGAGCAAAGCGGCCGTTGACATGTTCGAGTACACCGAACAGGAAATCCTAGGACGGGACTTCCATCAGGTCGCCGTACTGGATCAAATTTCCGGGGAAAATTGCGAAGGCCTACTGCGTTTCGCTCAGACAGGCGAAGGACCGCTGGTGAACACCACTCTAGAGCTGGTCGCGGTCAACAAAGCGGGCCGCGAGTTTCCCGTCGAGTTGACGCTAGCTGCCGCGCATGCCGACGAGCGTTGGGTTGCCGTTGGCGTTATCAAGGACATCACGGAACAGACATAGCTTGCTCGTGAATCGCTAGAGTTGAATCGCACGAATGCTGAGCGGGAGCGGTTTGCCCACGTCGCCGCGCAGGAACTGCGGGCACCGCTCCTCAAAATCATACCGTCGCAGGCGCTGTGCGGAAGGATTGTGGCGAGGCGTCGGGCGACGAGGGACCGCGTTATGTGAACCAAATCCAGCGTTCCGCAGACCGGTTGCAAACACTGGTCCCCTTTCTGACTGCCATCTCCAATGTCATGACGCCGCTGCGGGTTGAAGTTCAGACCCTGGTGAGGAGTGATCTGGAGTCGGACGAGGCAGGTTTCGTGGTTATTAACTCCACACGAAACTACCCTGCAACACGGATGTCTCAGTGTGGTGGATTTTCAAGGCATGGCGGTGGCATCCAGGTGATTGCTTCTGGAGTGAGCGAAGTAGCAGGATCTTGTTGTGCCCAGTGAAACCGAA
>JBDNIG010000119.1:0-8976 GCA_041688415.1 Rhodopirellula sp.
ACGGGACGCTCGATGTTGAAACCGTCTCGGCGCGGGTGGCCATCACCCTCGATCAACGCTTTCCCGTCTACGCCAGGGCAGCCGTCCGATCCAAACGGACCGCTGAGCTTTTAGCCTTTCTCGATGCCGCCAGCAGCACGCCGCGGATGGCGGTGAGCCGCAGCGATTGGGCGAGTCTGTTTGCCAGCGACGACTCCCTCGTTGACAAGACACAACTTCCTGAGGCAGCCGAAACATGGGATACCGACCTGACCCAGCGAACGCAGGTGTTGCTCAATCTGCTCGCTGGGGACATCGATGCCGCCATGGAAGCGGCGCGACGCGCCGACAACGCGCACCCCACCGAGGCAATCGATCCCAATACCACCGACGGTACTGCATCGGTAGAGTTGATCGATGACCAACAACGGTCGATGGTCCGCTCGGTACGAATGCTCACATCCCAGTGGCCGGCCGTGGCCGCCGCCGCGGCCGAGTCCGCTCACGCCTGGGAACAGACGGCCGCACGGATTACCAACGCGGTCGGCGATCGAGATAACGCGAAACCGGCTGAGCCCGCGGCTGCGGACGCGACCGCTCAACTCACTCGCTGTTACGAAGCAGCGACCCGGCAGTGGGCTGATGCCTTGATCGCGGCGGACCGCAGCGGAGATAAAGACATTCGTGCCGACGCCGTCACGGGACTGGTCGCGAATCTGAATGCACTCGGTCATGGCGACGAGATGTCGAAATCGACGGCGGAGGTGCGTTCGCTGGCCTGGCGAACGCTCATCATGCACGGGGAGATTGATGCGGGACTCGCGGTCGTCGGAGAAGACGATTTAGCCGCGGCCGCCACGATTGCCGCCAATGCTTCACGCAATGTCGAAGCGTTCGAGCGACTCGGATACCCCGCTGAACAAATCGACACGCATCTGGAGATCTGGATCGACGAAGCGATCGAGGCCCAGCGTACTTTATTCGAGGCGGCCGGTGATCCGTCCGAAGTCGCCGACGCCAGCGCCCGCGCGACGGGGATCGCTCCGGAAATTGAAAAACTATTTACATTGATTCGCTTGCTCGACGGGGTCAATCTCGACGACGCAGCGTGGCGGATCGCCGATCGACTGTCGCTGCCCGATCTGAAGGTCCAACGCCCCCAAAGCTCGACCGCGTACCTCGTTCGTGACTATGTGCTGCTGTCACTGGTGTGGACGACACATTCGGACTGGATGATCCGCTTGGGGATGCGGGATTGGGAAACCGAATCGACCATCATTAGCCGCAACACGATCAGTCAAATTACGGTCACTGACAATTATCAGGTGCTGTCGGTCTTGCAGCGATTCGTCCAACTCCGTCGCCCCCGTTTGACAGCGATCGAAGCGTTCCGCGTCGCTTGCGAGATCGCTCGCGCCGACGATGTTGATCGACGCCAGCATACCGGTTTGATTTCTGAGTTGGCCCAGAGTCTGCGTGACGGCACGCTCCGTCGCCAACTCGTCGACGAACCGGAACTCCAATTGCTTTTCCGACCGACAGCCGAAGTCTGGAGCGATCTATTTGCGGCCCACGGTCGCCCTGATTTAGCCGAGCCGTTTTTGCGGCGACGCTCCAGCGCCGGCGACATCAAGGCCGCCTTGACGCTTGCGAAAGAATATCGATTGAGCGGACCGATCGGTGTCAATCACGACCTCGATGAAGAAATCTGGGATGCGGTGGCCATCTCAACGAGTGATGGCAACCCGCGCTTTCGCGACGATGTGATCACCGCGGTGGAGGCGGTGGGCGAGCAGTGGCGAGCGGCCCGCGATGCCGGAGATCAACGCACCGCCGCAGAACTGTTGCTGCAATTGCGGGCGATGGCCTGCACGCCCTCGACGGATATGCGGCAACAGATCGCGAACGTCCTGGCCGAACTCGGGCAGTGGGAAATTGCCGACGAAATATATCGTTCCCTGCTGGTTATCACGCCGCTGACAAACGAGGAAACCCAGTCGATGTTCGAAATCGCGCGGAAGTATCAAGGATTTGTCCTCAAAGCGACCGCATCCAAACTCGAGACCACCGCATCGACGTTCGATAAAACATCCGTCAGCGAGCTCAGTCCCGAGGATCTCGAACTCCGCCGCCGAGCGATCCAATGGGTCGATATCGCCTTCGTCAGGACACTCGATCACGTCAACCTGCGACCGCATTTCTATCTCCTCTTTCCACGCCTGTTCGCGCGTGAGCAATTGGAACTGTTGACCCGGCAAGCGGCCGACGGTTCGTCCGAATCGACGGAGCAATCGATCCGCCGCCTGATCGATCGATTGCAACAACTCAATTCGATGGACATCACGACTGCCGAGTCGATTTTGCCCAGGCTCAGCAAAATAGGCATGAGAGACCTCGCAACCGCCGAATTGGAACGCATGATTCACGCCGCGGACCAACACCTACGAACGTTTCCGACCGATGCCGTGATCGCAAACAACGTTGCTTGGGGAGCCGCCGTCAATGATATCGAGCTCGATCACGCTCTCCGCCTGTCCCGTCACGCCGTGCGGTTCGAGCCTGATAGTGCAATTTACCGCGACACACTCGCCGAAATCCTGGCCCGGAAAGGTAATCTCGCCGAGGCCGTCCAGATCGAACATGGCTGCGTGATCGACGATCCTGGGCAATGGCACCTGCACGAGCAGGTCAAAAGATTTGAAAAGAAACTTTCAAAGTCGCGTTGACAGCCCATCCTCGCAATTGATACCTCACTTAGAATTCCAAACCACACATTTGGTTTTCGTTGTTGAGTCGTTGATTTGCGGGAATTGCTTCTCGATCAGCTCTGCTGACGGAAATGCGTATCCTGCCGCGAAGATTACTGGGTCAATCGTCTCGGCAGTTCAGTTTCCCAACGAAATCCTAGGCTGCACCGGGGCGTTCGAAGTTCGACGCCCCGGTGCACCGTCCACTCGGCCTCGAGAACCTATCCAAAACTCAGACGATCGTAGTGTTTTCCTCGGCTGGAATGTGTAACTTAAAATCTGACATCGAGGCCGCTCCTCGGTTTAGCGACCTAGCCGCACCGTGATGACCTTGGTCTCGTCGTGCTGCAACATTCCGATGAGCTGAGTAACTCCGGACTGCACTACCAAATTTGTTTGAATCGAGGTTGATCCAATCGTCGGCACGGTCGCTGGCGCCGCAGCGACGGGGGAAGAGAAATCGGCGTGGCAATGGGGCTTGTTAATCGTGGGATTGGTGGCCACGATCATCGTGATCGTTTACATCACATTTCTCGCCCGTCAGAAACTCGATGACAAAACCAAGCTGCAAGAGATAGCCGAAGTGATGGAAGTCTCCAACAATGCTGAGTGACATGGTGGAACCACGAAATTTCAAAATTTTGATCGTCGAAGATCAACGGCCATTGCGAGTCGTGATGACTCGTTTGCTCCAGAAGTTGGGGCACGAGGTCGAAGCGGTCGAAAGCGGGGCCGATGCCATCGCAATCCTCGACACTTATCAGCCGGAATTGCTCTTTTCGGATATCTCGATGCCGGAGATGACCGGCTACGAGTTGATCAGTCGTCTGCGGCAACGCGACGACTTAAAAAATACGTATTTTGTCGCCATGACAGGATTCGGCCAACAATCCGACCGCGACCGAGCGATCGATTCCGGGTTTCACGAGCACATGGTCAAACCCGTCGATGTCGAGCGACTCCAAGACCTGTTCGGTCGACTTTCATGAGACGAGTGAATCTACAAAGACGAACTATTTGATCGGCTCGACTGAGATCACCGTGGCACCATCGGGCAAGACCATGCCGGGTCGCAGGTCGGCGTTGCCCGGATCAACCCGCCGCGCGGTGCTTGATCGGTAGCGGCCCGAACCACTCACCGACGGCGAGGTGGAATAGCCGCGGTAGCCGGACGAATACGCCGAAGTGGAGGGATATCCATAGCGGCTCAATCCATACCCACGACTGTACATTCGCAGTCCGTCTCCGCGGTTTCCGTATCCGGTACCGTAGCTACCGATTCCGTATCCCGAGCCATAACCCCCGAGACCATATCCATAGCCAGAGCGATATCCCCCGACCCCGTATCGGCTGCGATAACCGCTGGGGCCATAGATACCTGGTCCGTAGATACTCGGGCTATAGCTACCCGATGCGTAGCCGCTAGGACCGTAGCCGTATCCAAAGCCGTAATTTGGCAGACTACCGCCGACGTATCCCGAACGCAGGCTACCACCGGAGTACCCTCCCGCACCGATCAGGCCGCCCGTGGCGAGGCGACCGCCCCCACCAAGACTGGTGCCTCCGGCCAGCCCGCCACCGAGATTGCCTCCACCGGCTACGTAGCTGCCCGCACCGATACCGAGACCTTGTGCGGTGGCCGTGGAGCCCGCGAAACCGCACGCGACCACGATCGCGACAGACAAACCGATACGAACCGCTGGGACTAACATGAGACTAACACCTGGAGGGAGGTAAAAAGGGGCGAGAATAGGAATCCATTATAGCACGCGGCGTGCCAGTGCCCGCCTGGAAAGAACAAATTAGCGTGAACTCAGCGGTGGCTCCGCGCCAGATTCCGCGTCGGATGGGTTGGTTTTGGCACGGTTGCTACTCTCCGTCAGCTCGCGGCGATACTCTCGTCCGCCTGCGGTGATACTCTCGTCCGCCCGCGGCGATGCTCTCGGCAGTCTGCGCCGATGGCCACGCCGAGTGAGTTCTTTGGAGCGACGGGCAGGCCTGATTCGAAACGTCAAAATGTTCAGCCCCTTCTCTCGCTCCCGATTGGAATCTCCATGTCGCTGAAACCGCTTCGCAACCAAACCGCCATTGTGACCGGCGGCAGTTCCGGGATCGGCGAGGGCATCGTCAAAGCCATGGCGGCGACCGGGGCCAATGTGGTTGTTAACTACCCGACGGGGAGCGAAGCGGCTGATCGGATCGTGCAAACGATTCGCGGTGAGGGTGGTGTGGCAATCGCCGTGCGAGCCGACGTCAGCAGTGAGGAAGACGTTCGAGCCATGTTTTCGCAAACACTCGCTGAGTTCCAATCGATCGATATCCTCGTCGCCAACGCGGGCATCCAGCAGGATGCCGCGTTCACGGAGATGACACTGGAGCAGTGGAACCGGGTGATCAGTGTTAACTTGACCGGTCAATTTTTGTGCGCCCGCGAAGCGGCACGGCAGTTCATCAAGCAGGGAGTGCGAGAAAATGTCTCGCGCGCGGCTGGAAAAATCATCTGCATGAGCAGCGTCCATCAAGTCATTCCTTGGAGTGGACACGTGAACTACGCGACCTCCAAGGGCGGGATCGATTTGATGATGAAGAGTATCGCTCAGGAAGTCGCCGGTCACAAAATCCGCGTCAACGGCATCGCCCCGGGCGCGATCAAAACGCCCATCAATCATGATGCTTGGGAAACGAAGAAGGCTCTCGACGCGTTGTTGACATTGATTCCCTACGGCCGCATCGGCGTGCCCGAGGACATCGCCCGAGCCGCCGTTTGGTTGGCTTCGGACGACTCAGACTACGTTCACGGCACGACGCTGTTCGTCGATGGCGGCATGACGCTGTACCCGGGATTCGCCGATAATGGCTGAACGGCGGATTCCTATTTCCATGGATCGCGGGAGATTCACGACACTGCGGATGCTGTAAAATTGACCACATGAGCGACCAGGAAACCACCCCAGCGGCCCACCCCAAGTCTCCCGCCCCGCATAAACTCGGTGAACTCGCCTCCACCGCAATTTGCGGCAACGATATCACGTCGTCGTGTCTCTACGTTTCTTCGTTGGCGATTGTGTATGCCGGACGTTGGGCACCGGTCTGCCTGTTGTTTGTCGCGGCGACACTGTATTTGTTCCGCTCCATTTATGCCGAAGTTGTCGGTGCGTTACCTCTCAATGGGGGTGCGTACAACGCGTTGCTCAACACGACGAGCAAGTACCGTGCGTCGATTGCCGCCTGCTTGACGATTCTGTCTTACATGGCGACCGCCGTGATCTCGTCCAACGAGGCCATGCACTACTTGCATTCGTTGTGGAACGGGCTGCCGGTGATCGGCGCCACGATCGGCTTGCTGGCCTTCTTCATGCTGCTGTCGATCGTCGGCATCACGGAATCATCGAAGGTCGCGATCGGTATCTTTCTATTCCACTTGGGTTCCATGGTGTTGTTGATGGGGGTGGGGGTGTACGCCGTCTCCATACTCGGCACCGATCAGCTCTGGAGCAATTTCAGCGAGCGTGAACCCAAAGGCGTCGGCACGGCGTTGTTCTTTGGCTTCGCGGCGGCGATGCTGGGCATCTCGGGATTTGAATCCTCCGCAAACTTTGTCGAGGAACAAGCCGAAGGTGTGTTCCCCAAGACGCTGCGAAACATGTGGATCGCCGTCACGTTGCTCAATCCCGGGATGGCGCTGTTGGCACTCGCATTGGTGCCGATTCCCGAGGTCCGCGACCAGTATCAAAACGACTTGCTCTCACACATGGGCAGCGTTGCCGGTGGCAGTTGGCTGTCGTGGTTGATTGGCGTCGATGCGGTGCTCGTTCTCAGCGGTGCGACACTGACGAGTTACGTTGGTGTCACCGGGTTGGTGAAGCGGATGACGCTCGATCGTTGCTTGCCGCGATTTCTGTTGAAGGAGAATCGACGCAAGACGCCGCATCGCATCATCGCATTGTTCTTTGTTCTATGCGTGTCGGTGTTGTTGATCACTCACGGTGAACTCAAATCGCTGGCCGCCGTCTACACCCTGTCGTTCCTGTCCGTGATGGCGCTCTTTGCGATTGGCAACTTGCTATTAAAAGTCAAGCGGGCCAAATTGCCGCGTCCGTCGCGCGCCTCCTATTTCACGGTCCTCGTTGCCCTGACGGCCGTCGGGATCGCGATCATGGGCAATGCTCGACTCAACGAACGCTACTTGATCGTGTTTTTGGAGTACCTCGTACCGACGGTGCTGATTGTTACCATCATGTTAACGCGCGCCGAGATTTTGGAACTTTTGGTGTTCTTTATCGATGAGGTGCGCGGCAAAGTCAAACAGGAAAAACTCGAAGCGATTGAACAAAATGACCGCAGTTCGGCGGCGCGGTGGGGGATCGCGAATCACCGAGTCAACCAGTTTGACAAGCGTGTCCACGAACTGCTCGATCACATTCGCTCACAGCGGATCGTGTTCTTTACCCGTGGCGATCATCTGCAGAACTTGAATAAGGTGATTCGGTATATTCAAGACAATGAGCACACCGAGAAAGTCAAATTCGTGACGCTCTATAACGACGAGAAGGATATCCCGTCAACGCTAGCGGAGCATATTCATTTTCTCGACGAGACATATCCGGAAGTCGACATCGAACACGTCAAGGTGCAAGGCGAGTTCTCACCGGACAAAATCATTTCGCTCGCCAAAGAATGGGATATCCCGACGAATCTCATGTTTATCGGTTCACCCACAGGCGATAGCATGAAGTATCGTTTGGAAGACTTTGGTGGCGTCCGATTGATCATCTAGGTCGAATGTGTTTCACGAGCCAACTATCGGGTGCCCCCATTTGTCCGATACGATGACGGGTTCGTAGGGTGGGCAACTGGCAGTCCGCGAATTGGCGGTGAGACCCGTGATGACGCTGAGTCGATCTTCTTCGCTGTTGAATTCGAGCGGACGACGAGACTGCAACTCATTGAGCGAACGCAGGCCATTGGATTCCATGAACTGGGTCAATCCGTCGAGCATGTTGCGGATCACATCGGGACCTTCGCGATAGATCGCTGAAACGATCATCGCTGCATCGGCGCCTCCCAAGAGCACTTTGATCATGTCCTTCGGCTGTGCAATTCCGCCGTTTGCCGCCAGCGGCATGGCTGGGCAGCATCCGTAGACGCTCATCATGGCGCGGAGCGATGGTGAGATCGTGCCCGGCGCAGACAAGCCCCAGTTGGTCTTCAATTGACAATCGTCCAGCGTGATGTCAATTTCCGGATCGCGTGCGAAGAGAACGAGTCCTTGGACACCCGAGACGAGCCGACGTGCGAGCTGTGCGACGCTGGTGAATTCACGATGCAGTTTCAAGAACAGCGGTACTGAAATCGAAGCACCGATGGTCCGAGCCAACGAGACCACCTTGTCCTCCGCCTCGCGAGGGCTGGCGTACTGGGCAGCACACCCGAGATCAATGTTCAGTTCGATCGCGCTGGCACCGGTCGCCTGCAGCTCACCGGCGAAGTCCAACCAGTCCCCATCGCTGACGCCGTTCAAACTGGCGATCACGGGGATGGAGGACTGCACGCTCGCTCGATTGACAATCGACAGATAGGTTTCGACACCGGGAATCAACGTTTTTTGAGTCACAATATCAACGTGATTGATCAATCGCTCTTCACGCGCGCTCACGCGGGAGCCTTTCTTGATCTTCCACGCAATAATGTGCTCTTCGAACAATGATGGCAACACGATCGCACCAGCCCCAGCGTTTTCCATCGCGATACGACTTTGGAAATTGGCCGTCATCGGACACGAGCCGACGATGATGGGCGAGCGCAGGCGTAAGCCGCCGTAGTTAACAGTCAAATCGAGGGACATGAAGATCACTCCGTTGGGAAAGGTAGGAACCGGGCTACGGGCATCTCCGTGCAACTTGAGTGCCACTTGAATGCCACCGCCAGCGAACGCGCGCCGATCGCGGAAACACGCGGAATCACCACGGTTGGTGCGTTCGGTGCTACCGCAGTTTACCTTCGCGTGACAACTGATGTTGACGAACGCGGGCGCCGGTTGCCGAGGGTACCGATTTCGCTCGGGCCATCGGGCTCGCTAAATCCGTCAGCCCGGCTGTCGATTAGCTCGCTTCGTCAGCGGCAGTGGCGATGATCTCGAGTGCTTCGTTCACCCGCTCG
Source organism: Rhodopirellula sp. (assembly GCA_041688415.1). GTDB lineage: Bacteria > Planctomycetota > Planctomycetia > Pirellulales > Pirellulaceae > Rhodopirellula. Next base: position 8,886 of record JBDNIG010000119.1, read on the forward strand.
CCATGCGTACGAACGGACAAGATCGCGATGCGCAGGTAGACGTCGCCGCCGATGCGCGTACTTGAGAGCAGAACGCGTTGGGTTCGGTTGA
>JBDNIG010000800.1:0-6488 GCA_041688415.1 Rhodopirellula sp.
CCAAGCAGTTCGGACCGGCGGCTGACGCCGCCGGCAGTTCATATGTCGCCCTCCGGGCTGTCCACCATTTACGCAGATACTGAACGACGACTACTCAGCTACTCGGCATGACGTAAAAGCTTCAGTAATAAAATCGACGTCCCCCGCGAAAGCACGCTACTTCCGCGGAGCGAAAGGCGACAAACACTAAATGCTCCGGCGGTCATTACCTCGCTGAGGGGCGACAACTCTTCGGATTTTGCTGAATTTACAGTGGCTTCTGTGGAGGGGGTAAATTAGCATGTTTGACGATCGGACCTCCGACACGTAAGCGTCTACTTCCGTGCGAGCACACCGATGAAACGTGCGTCAAAGCACCAAGTTGGAATTTCCCGTGAAAAGTTGACATCAGATCGATCTTCGCGAAAAGGCAATTGCTGAATCCGGGCGAGCAGGGTCCAAGGGCGAGATGAGAAATAATAACCAGTTGACGCAAGCCCTTGATGGAACTTGCTGTGGCTACAACCCCGGTGATGAAATGAGTGGTTCCCAAATGCGAAGAATCGAATTCAGCTTAACCCGTCGTCGGATCTTGATGGCGGCCGCCGGAGTATCAGCCGGCCTGATACCAAGCGTTGCAATCGCGTCTGGACCATCTGACTTCACCATGTGTCTCCCAAGTGGTCGACGTCTCGGATATCGTATTTATGGCTCGCTCGACGGTTTTCCAGTGCTCTATTTCCACGGCACTCCAGGATGTCGATTGGAAGCGGCATTGATGGCACCATGGTGCCTGGCTCAAAATGCATGTTTGATTGCTGTCGACCGGCCAGGGATCGGCATGTCGAGTTCCTCGCGTGCCCATTCCCAGACTACTTGGGCAAACGACATTTCACGCCTGATCGCGTTGCTGAGTCCACAGACTTCGTTTCGCAAATTCGGGATCCTGGCAATGTCCGGAGGCACATCGTTTGCGCTGGCATGTGCAGCAGAACTGCCCGAAAAAATTTGCGCGGCCGCGATCCTATCGCCGCGAACGCCAGGCGCGCCTGGAGTTCCACGCGGAGTCATGGACAGGACCATTGAGCAAATGACCGCACATCCTTGGCTAGCCGCTGGCGTGCTGCGCCGACAGAATCGACGGTTCCAACGAAATCCGAATGCGAAATCGCGGCAACTGGAGAAATTTGCCGGCGTTGACCAACGTTACGCGGAACGACACGCTCCATTGCTTCGGCAAACGCTGGCGGAAGCGGCACGCAACGGAACCGAGGGGATCGTCCAAGACGCCTCGCTCATTTCTTGGCCGTGGGGAGTATGCCTTGACCGAATCCACATTCCAGTGGGCCTGTGGATAGGAGGCTGCGACTACTCCGCTCCAATCGAGACAATCCACTTTTTACAACGAAACATACCAGGCTCGACTGCCACGATCGTCTCCGGTGAGGGGCACTTTTCGCTGATCGACGCGGCGACTGCGTCGGCGACAGGTTGGTTGCGGTCGAACGCGAGCGTTTGAAACCAATTGTTGTTCGCCGGCTCGTTTGGCGACGGCAAGACTCATTTTTCTTGACTTTGAAACGCACGTAGAAGAACAAATTCATGAGAGAGAGGAACTCAGGGACAGGAACTCAGGGACAGAGCCTTATGTCGAGAGGTTTGGCTATGACTACTGAGAGGGACATGCTGATTGAAGTGAATCTCCAGGTTCCATGGTGGTTTGCGGAGGTGTGAGATGGCGAGGTTGGCACGCAGCGAGGTCTTTGATCCCGATGAAGTGATGGTTGGACATCTCTATAATCGCACCTGCAGACGCTGCTTCTTGATGGGTGATGGTGTGCCCTTATCACCGCAAAGCTGACGGATCGCCCATGACACCGACTCAGCCAGAAATCAACTCTATCGCGGGGTGTCCAGTCAAACGGGCGGAGATCCGAAAGCGGTTGAGCAGTTTCAGTTGGTGGATGCGGTTGCTGTGTCAGCGGGTGGCGATGCGCGCCAACCGCGAGGAACAGGAAATCGGTCGCTTTTTCCAAGATCGTTTTCGTGCAACTCGCTTGGCCGACGACGCGTCGTTGCTCGCCTGTGCGGCGTATGTCGATTTGAATTTGATCCGTGCCGCCATGGCGGAAACGCTTGAGCAAAGTGACCACACGTCGGTTCAGCGAAGAATCGAGGCCTTGGTGGACGAGTCATCTGGGCCGACTGAAGACGCCTGTGTCGGCAGTGCGAGTGATCGCGGGAGAGGTTCCCGAACAGCGGAAGCTTCAGTCGAAACGCAAACGGAATGTGACGGGCTGAGTCATCGGTCATCATCACTAGGCGACGGTTGTCTATCGCCCTTGTCGATTGACGAGCTACTCGATCCGGCGGGTGCCTGTGCCAGCGATTCGGAGAAACGGTGCAGCGACAAAGGATTCTTGGCGATGCCAGTGGAGGATTACTTAGAACTGCTTGATTGGACAGCAAGGCAGATCGCCCCTGGCAAGCGGGGCGGAACCCCAACTGGCTTGCCACCGATCCTTGTTCGGCTGGGACTCGATACCGCGACTTGGTGTGAACTGGTGAGCGACTTTGGTCAATTGTTTTGCAGTGTTGCGGGACATCCAGAGGGTGTCGACTCAATGCGACGTCCTCGAACGCATCGCCGCTATCCCCCTCGTCGCCGTGCCCGCGAGCTTCTGAAGACCTCCGACTAGGGATCACACCTTTCTTTTTGATCGACAGCGGCTGCCGATATTGAACCGATGGATGAGGGTATGCGAGGACAGTGGCTTCAAGCCTAGCGATCGTCCGATCTTAGGCGGCAGGACATTCGTCTGGACCGTAATTCGCCACTTGAACGCTGAGTAAGGGCACTGCAGTTCCAATCGGGGGCTCCAGCATTCAATGGCAAAGTGCTCTTTCCTTATGGCCCTCGCTATCGTCCTTCCTGTCGCCCTTCTCGCAGTGAGCAGCCTAGTTCGTCAGATTCAGCAATTCGCGATGTAGAGCGTTCGGGCAGAACTGACGATGTTTCGATCTCGGATTGTGGGTGGCCCTTTTCGTGGCCCAAACGCAAGAAGCGTTGATCCGTACGATGGTTGTGTGCCGACGGCCCGTCCGATTACCGGCCAAGTGAAAAACGGTTAGAGTGGCGTTTTCGTGCGGAAGCGGTTCTGTCCCGAGGTTTGAGACGCTCTGAGATTATTGGTTCCTACTGAAGTGTATATGTTGATACTTGGCGATCTGGGCAATGAAGCCCGACTTTGTGACGATGTATTGATGTCGAATCGATCGCGTGGGGGCCTCATATGAATCGCGATCATCTCAAACAGCTCGAAAAAAAACTGTGGAGCGCCGCGGACAATCTGCGAGCAAATTCGGGGTTGAAGGCCAATCAGTACTCGTCACCGATTTTGGGGCTGATCTTTTTGCGGTTCGCCGACAATATTTATCGCGGGCATGAGGCCGAGATTAACGCAGAGTTCGAAAAGATGTCGGGCACGCGGCGTGAAAAGCCGATTTCGGATATTGCGATTGCGAAGTGTGGGTTTTATCTGCCCGACGAGGCACGCTACGAGTACCTGCTGGAGTTGCCGGAGAAGGAGAACATCGCCAAAAAGATTAAGCAGGCGATGGTCGCGATCGAGAAACACAAGCCGGAACTCGAAGACACACTGCCCAAGGACGAATACTTCGAGCTGATGCCGGACAATTCGTCGTCACTCTTGAAGTCTTTGCTGAAGACGTTTGCCGATATTCCGGCCGATGCCGAAGGCGACATCTTTGGACAGATCTACGAATACTTCTTGGGCAACTTCGCGTTAGCCGAGGGCCAGGGCGGCGGAGAGTTCTTCACGCCCAAAAGCGTCGTCCGCGTAATGGTCGAGATCATCCAGCCCCATGGTGGCAAAGTGTTTGACCCGGCCTGCGGCAGTGGCGGAATGTTCGTTCACTCGGTTCAGTTCGTGAACGCACATCGTGAGGCTCTAGCCGCCCAGGGATCGAATCGTATTTCCGCCGCCGATGACATCTATGTCTATGGTCAGGAAAAAACTGGGGAGACCGTGAACCTGGCGAAGATGAACTTGGCGGTGAACGGGTTGCGCGGCGAGATTAAACAGGCCAACAGCTACTATGAGGACTTGGTCGACAGCTATGGCAAGTTCGATTTCGTTCTCGCCAATCCGCCTTTCAACGTCGACGACGTGAACCTCAGTCGCGTTCGCGATGACCGCCGCTTCAAAGACTATGGCATCCCGCAGAACAAAACCAAGTTAAAGAAAGCTGACGAGGGCAAGGCTACCGTCCCGAACGCAAACTACTTGTGGATCAACCTGTTCGCCACGTCACTGAATAATACGGGGCGTGCAGCCCTGGTCATGGCGAACAGTGCGTCGGATGCGCGGCACAGCGAGGCTGACATTCGCAAAACGTTGATCGAAGAGAATCTGATCTATGGCATGCTGACCTTGCCGTCGAACATGTTCTACACAGTAACACTTCCGGCGACGTTGTGGTTCTTCGACAAAGCTAAAGATGACGATCGCATCCTGTTTATTGATGCTCGCAACATCTTCACTCAAATCGACCGGGCGCACCGGGAGTTTTCGGAAGAGCAGATTGCCAACATCGCGATCATCTCACACTTGCGTAAAGGTCAGCGGGACAGTTTTACGAAACTGGTTGACGGTTACTTTATCAGAGGTTTTGAGCAACTCATTCAAACCGATGATCGCGTTGAACCGATCGCGAAGCAGATCATCGAAGTGCTCGATAGCACTCCCGAGATCGTGGCCGAAGCGGAAACGGCGGTGGCGGAGCTTTTGGCGGCGTGGAAAAGTCTTGGCAAGTATCGCAAATCGTACGATAAGTATTTGGAGAAGCACGGCGAAGACACGGCGGTCGACAAGCAAAACAAGGCTCAACACAAGCTTCGTGAAACGCTCGACCCTTTCTTTGCTGCATTGCATGCCGGATTAAAACGCCTTGACCGAGTTGTTCGCCAGCACCAAAAGCACAAGGCGGATGCGGCTAAAGCCGATGGCAAACGTTCTGGCGTGGACCGCGACACCAAAGAAATCAAGCGACGCTTGGACGTCCTGCACACCGAGATCAAGAATGCGGAGAGTTATTTCACGCACATCCACTGGCTGCAAGAACGGTTTCCGGCGGCCAGGTACGAAGACGTCACCGGCTTGTGCAAACTGGCGGGTCAAACCGACTTAGAAGAGCAAGATTATTCGCTCAATCCCGGTCGTTACGTCGGCGTCGTGATCGAAGAAGATGGCAAGACCGAAGAAGAGTTCATCGAGGATCTCTCAGCGATGCAAGGCGAATTGGAATCGTTGAACAGTGAGGCTGAAATATTGGCATCGGTCATTGCGGACAACGTGCATCAGCTTACCGGGGATGCTTGAGATGTCCCACATTGACGTTCCCGCCATCATCAATACCAGCGGATTCACTGTCACACCAAATCGTTGCTGTCCCAATTTGAAGTCACGAGATTGGATGGTGATCGAAGAAGCGATGACGGGCGATGCACCCAAGGATTTCTTGGCCGTCTATGAATACGGTGTGGAGAGTTGCCGCCGAGCAAAACGGCGTTCGTGGCCACGGTACATCGCCAAGGTTGGGCACAAGTACTATCCCAACGAGTCCGTAACCGAGCACCTGATAACTCGAATTGGCCAAGCGGTCGGACTTGGCGTCGCCGAGTCACGTCTTGCGCACGTGAAGGGGCAACTCCGCTTCCTTAGCCGATACTTCCTACGCGAGAAGGAATACTTGCTGCACGGGGCCGACATCTTTGCATCGTTTTTGCAAGATCATGGTCGCGAATTTGTCGAAGCCGTCGAGAACGAGAATAAGGCCCCAGAGTACTTCGATTACGACTTCGCAGTGGACGCAATCAACGCGATGGTTCCGCAGTCCGCAGGCGAAGTTCGCCGCGGATTCAATCGAATGCTGGCATTTGATGCATTGGTTGGCAACAACGATCGGCATTTTTTCAACTGGGCCGTAATTTGCCATCCCGTCAGCCATCGAAAACCGCGTTTCAGCCCGATCTTCGACACCGCCCGAGCGCTGTTTTGGAACCATACCGAGGATAATCTGTCTAAGATGGGTACGGGTGGTCGGCGTCCCGAAGACGTGCTGCGGAAGTACTGCCGCAAGTCCAGCTCCAAGATTGGCGTCGCCGGTCTGGGCCGGGTCAATCATTTCCGGTTGCTCGAATCCATTCTTGAGCGCTTTCCGGCCACAGCAGAGCAGTTTAATATTCTGCGCGACATCGACCGCGAACCGGTTGATTTGGTAGGAGAGATTTTGAAGGAAGAATTCCGGGATTTGGTATCGCCTTTGCGTCGATCTTGGATTTGTCGACTAGTCCTCAATCAAGCGAACGTCGATTGCAAAATTCATAAGAGAACTCGAAAACCCCCGGCGTTTCCCGTATGATTCGGAGACAAATTCAAATTCCTTTCATACGCGCTAACGAGGGTTTCGAGTGAACGCTAAATTAC
>JBDNIG010000801.1:0-6678 GCA_041688415.1 Rhodopirellula sp.
ACCGATGGCGTCTTCAGCATGGACGGAGATGTCGTGCCACTGAGTGCATTGGTCGATGTTGCCCAGCGACATCACGCGAGCTTAATCGTCGATGAGGCGCATGGTACGGGTGTGCTGGGTGCTCGCGGCAGCGGCCTCTGCGAAGCTCTCGGACTGCAAGACAGGATATTGATTCGGATTGGTACACTCAGCAAGGCGGTGGGCCATCAAGGCGGATTCGTTGCTGGCCCGCGTGTGGTGATCGATTACCTAATCCAGTTTTGCCGAACGCTGATCTACAGCACGGCGTTGGCTCCCATCACGGCGGCGGGGGCCTGCCACGTGATCGAGCAGATGGGGCAGTGGAACGAGCGGCGACAACACGTCGCGTCGCTAGCTCGACACGCCCGCGAACGACTCCAATTGGAAACACAATTTGCGATCACAGCTAGCTCAACGGATGCACTATCTGGACTCGAATCAGGCATTCCCATCGTGCCCTTGATCGTGGGCGGCGACGCGCGGGCCGTCGAGTTGAGTGGGCGACTCCGCGAACAAGGTTTTTTTGTTCCCGCCATCCGTCCACCGACCGTCCCCGAAGGAACGGCGCGGCTGCGATTATCCTTGTCTGCCGCACATCAGTTGGAACACGTCGACGCGCTGATTGATGCGATCATTGAAAAAGTTAAATTGAGAAGTGCAAACTGAAAAATGATCTGAGTTGTGCTCGATCGCACCTGAAAGCTCCCGACCGGCTCTCAAATCGCATTGCAGATCCGGTTTTCATAGCGCCATTCACGCAGCCCGATTTATACTTTTTCAGTTCTCATTTTAACTTTTTCAATTTCCGTGCAACTCGTTGAGACGCGTGCCCATCGGGCCGAGTTTTTCCGAATAAATGCGAGACGATACCGACTCGGCGCAACCGAAATGCATCCGCCTACCTTCGTAGATCCGGTAACCTCGCGGGTTTGCCGTTACGGTCCAAGCACGCGATCACGGAGTCTCCTTCGACTAACAAAGTCTCTCCGCGATGAATCCGATAGCGATTTCGCATCCGAACTTTTCGAACCTCGAGCACGTCGGTGGTGACCGTTAAGAGATCGTCAAAGTCTGCTGGGGCGTGGTAACGAATGTTCATTTCCGTCACGACCAACATTCTGCCACTGTCCTCGATCGCTTTATAGTCGTGTCCAATGCTGCGGAGCATCTCGACACGGCCACGTTCGAAGTAGTTCAGATAGTTAGCATGATGGACCCGTCGTTGGCCGTCGGTTTCCTGGTAGGCGACACGGAACTCGAGCGCGTGCCGCAGCAGGACATCGTCAACGCCGGGCACGATCACCCCCGCCATGCTAAAAGATGCCCAAGTGGTCCCGAGCTTCCTCGGTCATGCACTCGGGCGACCACGCCGGTTCCATCACCACTTTGACTTCGCAAACATCGACTTCATCGAGTGACTCCGCCGCCGCTTTGGTGCCGGCTACTAATTGCGGCCCCGCTGGGCACATGGGGCTGGTCAATGTCATTTCCACGTTGACGTCATGTCGACCGTCCTCTTTCTCGTCGCCCACAGCGACGATGTATACCAAGCCCAGGTCAACAATATTGACGTACAATTCCGGGTCGATCACTTCTTTGAGAGCTTCACGAACCTTGTCTTCGGCTAATGCCATTTCACTAGTCCAGTATCACTTGTGCGGGGAACTGCCTAAGAATCTATCCCTTGCACAATAGGCCGATCTGGCGGATTGGTCAATGATTGCTGGCGAGATCCGCGGCGATGGGCGCGATCGTACACCAGGGCCGAATCGTTTGGATGGTGGACGGCCCCATGCCGGAAATATGCTCAACGTCCGCCCAACTGCCAAAGGCGGGCTGCGAATTGCGAAAGCGGATGATGCGGTCAGCCATCTTGGGGCCGATCTGCGGCAGCAAGCCGAGTTCATTGGCCGTCGCGTCGTTCAGACGCAGTTTGATCAAGGGGCCACGCCGAGCGGTTTTAATTTGAACTGGATCGGGCTCCGGTCGGCGCCACCGCCCGACCGGTTGGCCCAACGCGAACCCGAACGCCGCAACGACGAGCAGGACGTCAACGACCACATTCTGCAGCGGCCCACGCGGATTGCTTGTTTGATTCACATCAGATCCCCAGACGGTGAAAAAGTACCCCGTTCCACTCCAGTCTAGGGGATGTGATTGGTGCGGAGCAAACAAAAATCCGTGCTGACCCGACGTCCATATTTGCTAGCAAATACGCATGCGCGACGCGATTGGGTCCGCCGCGTCGAAACGTCTTAAATCGTTTCTCGGACCATGGAGACCGCCACGCCGAGCACGGTATCGGTACCTCCGGGGGCATCACCCCAGACACGCATCATGACCTGGCCGCCGGGTAGCTTATCGACCACGAGGTCACCCTGGCGACATTCGCGATTTTGTTCGACAATGAGGTAATCGCCATCGCGAACCCCGTGCCGCGTGAAGGAAGCACCGGAAACCTGGACGACAAATCGGTCGTCCGTGGCGAGCGTTTTTCCCAAGTCAATCACGTCAACCGAGTCCATATCGAGCGGCGCGGGATGCTCCGAAACGATCCCCCTCAGCGGCATCGCCGAGGCGCTGCGGGCGTGCTCCCCGGTCAACTCGATCGCCCGTGACTTGTTCGCTTTCCGCGTGATCAGTCCCTTTTTTTCCAGGGCACGCAAGTGACACATGACCCCGTTGGGGCTCTTGATACCGAAATGCTCGCCGATCTCACGTACCGTCGGTCCATACCCACGACCCTGAATTAGCGAGCGAATCAGCTCATAGACGTGTTTCTGGCGCTCGGTGAGTTGCGGCTTATCCATCAGCTTTCAGGGACGAGAAATTCGGTGACGAGGTCAGTAGCATCCTAGGAATCGCCCTGTGTCTCGGTAAATGCCGCTGGATTCGTGGTCCGCGCGATGCCGAACCAGAACGGCTCGTACGAAGCCAACGCAATTGGCGTGCCTTCGTGACGAACAAATTACCAATTGCATCATGAATCTTGCCGGGAAATATTCATCCGGGATCGGTAGCACGCCGTTGATCACCTCCCCGATCGCTCGATCGGCCCCGGTTTTGACCACCATCCGTCCGGGAGCGGGCCGTCGGGCGGGAGCACCGAGCAGCATTGAAAATTAGATCGTGGAGTCATGGTTAATTCTGACTCGATACGACCATTGGACCGTGCGTCCGCCGTCGATGCGCGTCGGCTGCAGTACCAATCGCTGTTCGCTGTCATCACGATCGTGCTCGCTCAGCGTATCGGCGATCGTTTCGATGCCCCAGTCATTGGGGCCGCCGGCCGGACGCCGGTAGGTGCTCCCGAGCCACGCCAGCGGCTCGGCAAGTTGGCCAGCGTGATCGTCCTGGGACGCGATTTCGCTAGGGCTGAGTTCTTTGGCGAGCCGTGCGGCCCAGTCAAACCGGATCAGCGGGCTGCCATCGGCTGTCTCGTCGAGTTGCACGCTCACGCTAAAATGAGTCGTGCCGCTGCAGCCGACTCCCAAGACCGTTGGCCGGCCATCGATGAGCTCCGTCGATAGCTGCGAGATCGCGGGCGAGGCCGGCCAATCGTCCTGGGGAGTGCCTTCGACGCTGATCAGCCGGCGCTCACCGGTCGCTTTGATCACGTGTGCGTAACGATCGGTCTGCCAAGAAAAGACGACGCTCAATCCACCCTCATCATTGCCGAGCCGATGATCGGCGGGCGTCGCGGTGCGGGCAGAAATCGCTGGGTCGATCGTGGTTTCAATATCGACATTCATCAGTAGCTCGCTGTTTTGTTGGACATCAGGTTGCCGTGCGCGAATCGTTCAATCAACTGCAATCCGGCCTGCTGGCTCTTCTCCGGGTGGAACTGGGTCGCAAACAGATTGCCGCGGCGAATCGCCGCGCAGAACGGGCCACCGTAGTCACACGTCAAGGCGACGACGTTGGGATCGGTCGGCCGCACGTAGTAGGAGTGTACGAAATAGAAATGCGTTTGCGCCGGGATGCCAAGATCGCCTCCGGCCGGGCCGATATCGACGGTGTTCCAGCCCATGTGTGGCACTTTGTAGGGCCGCGGCAATGAGAACTTGGCGACGTCACCCGCGATCACCCCGAGCCCCTCGTGCGTGCCATGCTCGAAACCCTGCTCGAAGAGCATTTGAAACCCCAGACAAATGCCGAGGAACGGACGGTCGGCAGCTAAGAAATCCTTGATCGGGGATTCCAGATCGCGGTTGCGGATTTCGGCAATCGCGTCGCCAAAGGCACCCACGCCCGGCAAGATCAATCGCTCCGCGGCTGCGATTTCGCCCGCGTCGCTGGTGATCGTCGCGGGCACGCCAGCCCGTTCGACCGCCTTCTGGACGCTCCGCAGGTTTCCCATCTGGTAGTCGACGATGGTAATCATGGGGTGGGGTTGTTTCTAATGTGGGTGGAGTGCGGCCAGCACTCGCTGAAACGGGACGTCGACGCAGACACCATAACCGGGATCTTGGGCCAGCCGAAAGCGGCGAAAGGACGGGGTGCTGAGCCCGCACAGGAATTTGGCTTGGTCGAGCGGTTCTGAAAAGAGGTCGGGGTAGCGTTCGACCGCATTTTGCATCGCCGCCATCGCGGAGCGTCCAATGGAAGCGGAACGTCCAGTGGAATCAGCCGCGGCTCGCGCCGGTACCGCCAGCGCCGCGTCCGACGCCGGTTCGGGCGGCGGCGTCGCCGTCGACCCACCGCTCAAACACGCACTGCAGCGGCCGCAGGGGCGGGAGCGACGATGCCCGAAATGTTCGGCCAGCCCAATCGCGAGGCAGTCCGAACGCTGTAGAAATTGCATCAATTGATCGACGCGTTCGAGGGTTTGCTCGAACTGGTCGAACGCATGTCGCCGCAGTGAGTCGCTAACGGCTTTGGGACGTTTGATTGGCTTGACTCGCTTGTAGCCATGCATCGAGTCCGCGGCATCGACATTCCATAATCCGGAGATGGCGGTTTGCTCAATCGCGGCAATCAAATGCTCGCGATCAATCCGGTACTGTTCCGCCGCGACGATCAAATTGACGCGAAAACCGCGCCGTCCTTTCGCGAGCGACGCCAGCACCGCGCCGACGGCGTCGCGGTGCTCAGGGTGGCATTTGCCCGCGATCACCTCGCTCGTGAATTTGGGGGTGATCCGGTACGTGTCGTATCGCATCGGCAGGCACCGCAGGTAACCGATTGATTGCAGCCGGATCAAGGTGGTGGCCACGGCGGGGGTAGAGAGATTGATTTCCCAGCCGAGTTTGCCGAGCGAGAGGAAGAACCGATCAGGTTGCCCGCTCAAGCGTTCGATCAGACTCCGCAGCGATGTGTCGCTGGGCAGATCCCCCGCCGCGAGATTCCCCAGTGCCACTTCGTCGCCGCTAACCAGCAGCGTTTCGCACTGACACGGTTTTCCATCGCGGCCGCCACGCCCGATTTCTTGGCTGTACGCTTCGATTGACTGCGACTGGTTGTAGTGAATGACGCGGCGGATATCGGGTTTATCGACACCCATTCCGAACGCGATGGTGCCGATCAAAATCGCATCGGACGACTCGACAAATTCACGCTGCACGTCGGCGCGCTCGGCGGCAGATATTCCGGCGTGATAGACCAGTGGATCGAGACCGGCGTCGCGGAGGGTTTCGCCGAGCTGATCGGCGGTACTGCGGCGTGTGACGTAGATCAACGTGGCGCCGCGGCGGGGTTTACGTCCGGCCTTCAACCGTTCGATCAGCACCGCGTCACGCTCGCCGCTGTCGACGGGCGTGCAGAGCAAACGCAGGTTGCTGCGGTGGGGCGACAACCGAATCGTGTGTTTGGCATCGATTGAGAACGCTTTGCGGATGTCGCGCACCACCGCGGCCGTGGCGGTGGCCGTCAGGGCGAGTGTTTGCCCAATTTGGTGACGGTGAACCAGTTCGGGGATGCGTAAATAGTCGGGGCGAAAATGGTGACCCCACTGGCTCATGCAGTGCGCCTCGTCGATCGCGAGCAGCGAAATGGGCAGCGATCCGAGCTGGGCCGCAAAACGTTCGTTGAAGAATCGCTCGGGTGCCAGGTACAGCAACTTGGCCTGCCCAGCGTGCAGTTTTTGCCAAGCCTGTTCGAACTCCGCGGCCGTAATCGTTTGGTCGATTCGCATCGCCGCGATCCCTTTCCGCGCCAACGAATCGCATTGGTCTTTCATGAGTGAGACCAGCGGCGAGACCACGACCGTCAATCCCGGCAACATTTGGCTGGGTAATTGATAACACAGGCTCTTGCCGTGCCCGGTCGGTAACACGGCGAGGGTATTTTGGCCACGCAGCACCGCCTCGATGACTTTCCGCTGGGCCGGCAAAAGTTTCGTGTGCCCGAACCGGCTGGTCAACAACTCGTCTGCAATTTGCCAATGCGAGCGAATTTCCGACTGGTTGCCGCACGCGTCGTTCTGGTTCTCGCCGGTATTCACGCCGGGCATCATAGTCGCCCCTCGTCATGGACACACCGGGTCGTCATGATAGAGTCGCCGCGATAAGTTCTCAGCCTCCACTCCCCACTCTGACAGTCCCTCACAAGTCAAATTACGCCGAAGGCGTTACAGCCATTAGCCGGTGGTCGAGCGTAGCGAATACCACCGGAAAAGGAAAACAACGACCGATTTGACCCCGAAGGTGGTCACAGCCC
>JBDNIG010000802.1:0-5034 GCA_041688415.1 Rhodopirellula sp.
GAAGCAAACTTGCGCATTGCAAACACCTCGCAACCCCAAAGATTTAGCGGTCCAGGCTGGCGTCTTGCGGATCGGGCAACGTTTGGGAGTCATCGTTGCCGTCAAACAATTTCTCCAGCTGCTTACCCGCACCGCCATCAGGCGAATCCTGATCGCTGCTCTTCTTACCCTTCTCGCTCTTCGGCGCATCCATTTCGACGCGTCCCATGCGAGATTGTGGCTCATCGTCCTCGTTTTGCGCCGGTCCTTCGAGCACCGATTCGCCGTCATCCGGGCTCACTCGATTACGTCGCACCTCATCGCTGCTTTGGGAGTCGCTCGGTTGCGTCACGCTGGACGAACTGGGATATTCGATCGTCGACTCAATCACGGGCGAGAAGGACGAATAACCGCTGCTGATCGCGGAGCTGAACGGGTCGACATAGGACAGCGGCAATCGCTGAACGATCTGGCGAGGCACCATTCGCTGCACGGTATACGGTTCATATTTGGGTACCGTGACGGGGCGTCGCACCTTCCGACGCACTTCTTCTTGTTCGTAATACCGGACCGTCACGGGTTCGGATTTCGTTTCGTAGACCATCCGCGTGCTCTGCACGGGAACTTTGCGGACTCTTTGTTCAGCGACCCAACGTTTGTGCTGGACGGGAACCTTCCGCGTGCTCGTTTCGGTGATGGGGCGGCGGATCGTATAAGGAACCTTGCGTACGGTGGTTTCGGGAACCATCCGAGTCTTTTGGACTGGAATGTTTTGGGTGACTACTTCCGACTGCATTCGCTGCACTTGGACGGGCACATTCTGCGTGACCACTTCGGACTGCATCCGGGTGACCTGCACCGGCCGTTGGACTTGGTGCGATTCGGGAACGTAGGATGTCTGAGCAATATCTTGGGTGATGTAGTTGGGTCGGTACACCATTTGAGTTTGCGCGACCGACGGCGTGACGCTTTGAGCCATCACGGGGGCCCCTTTGACGCGTGCAAAAATACCGAGTGGTCCGGGAACCGCGTAAGCTCGTGGGTTCCACGCCAATGTGTTTTGCATCGAAGCGGGGGTCACGGTTGTTTGCGGCACGTAGCCACCGGCATCGACCGTTTGCTGGCGCATGGTCGTCACGGGCCGGTACGAAGTGACGGTTTCATTCTGGTACTGCGTTTCGACGACCGGGCGCTGCACGGTGTACCGACGTTGGTACATCTTTGTTTCCGTCACCGGGCGCTGGACGGTGTATTGCTGTTGACGCATCTGCGTTTCGGTCACGGGCCGGTAGGTCGTGACTTTCTCTTCCCGCTCGGCGGTCTCGTTGACATAGCGAGTTTGGGTGACCGTTTCATCGCGGTAAGATGTTTCGGTCACCGGCCGGTAGATGGTGTAACGTTCCTCGCGGTAGCTTGTTTCGGTCACCGGGCGGGCAACTTTGTAGGTGCGTTCCTCGGTCCGTGTCTTGAGCACGGGCCGGAAACTGGTGACCTCCTCTTCGACCATCTCGGTTTCGTAGGTGACTCGCATCCGCTGGACGGTTTCGGGCTGCATCACCGTTTCGCATTCGAGACGATATTGGGGTTGGAAACAGCACGCATCCTGGGCGGTTGCGGTGGCGATGAGCGAGGCTACTAGAACTGCGCCGCTGGAGCGAGTGAAAATGGAGCCGAGGAATTTGTTTCGCATGATGTTCTTGACCGTCAGTTTCATGGTGTGGCTTAATGAAGCCATCGTGGACAGTAGCAATCGGACTGGCAGGTCAATCTTTTCCCCGAGAGACGACAACACGTCATCGCGAGGATTATTCGACTTGCCGCTCGCCGAGGCAAATCCCTGGCAGTCCCAGAAGACTGCACAATGGATGCCGAGAACGAGAGGATTGCCCTCCTATGATAGCCTAGGCACGACTTGAGAAAATTGTGGAAAAAACCCCAAAAAAAGTGGGCTTTTACACAACACCCCGCGGGACAGTTTCGCCAAATTACCGAGTCGTTTCGCAGCCGCCACAAACGTTGCATTTTCGCAACGAGCCGAAAATCGACAATTTGGACTGGAACCCCGGCTTGGGATTCCGCTAAGCCTGGGACACGAAGCGGGTCCGCATGGATTGTGGAGCTACCGCTGATTCGTTCCCACGCACATCTGTTCACCTGTCTCCTTTCGCTGTCGAGTGCGGCAATCCGAGGGGGGCAGGAACATTCACCGGCAGGGAGAGACCGCCGTGCAAACGCTTAAAACATCCGCCATCGTGGTGCTCATGATGACTGTGCTCTACGGAGCCTACGTCTCGATGACGACGCCGCCTGATCCTTTGCCGCCAGGCCTGCAATCAGTACTCGTGGAGTCAGATGACGCCGAGTTCAGTGACGGATTGCCAGCCGACTTCGCCGATTTTGGCATTGAAGCGGGGACGCCGGAGAGCGCCAGCGAAGCGTCCATGGCGACCGGCATGCTTAGCAAATCCGATGCTGGAAGAAGCTCAACGGGTTCAGCAATGAATCCTGGTGAGGCTGATCCGTCGTATGGCGATGAGCCAAGTGGACTCGGTGGATCCACGGAACCACCTTCGTTCCAGTTCAGCGACGTCGATGTCGACAGCGAACTGCCCCCGACCGCCAGTCGTTTGCCCAACGTTACGGACGGCGAAAGCGTCGCGATTTCACCGGAACCCGGCCGTGAGTATCCCTCGACGGGATCCGATTTCAGTCTGCCCGATCCGGCCCAGGCCGCGGAGACGACATCGCAGCACGAGACGGGCGAGGACGACTCACAGGACACGCAAGCGGACGTGGCCTCCGATGCCGCCGCCGCGGGGCTTGCCAACGCCATCGCCACGGCGGACCGCCAGTACCAGGAAGATCGGCGCCGCGAAGCGTTGGCAACATTAAGCCTGTTTTATGAAACCCCTAATCTGACCAGCGAGCAGCGTGAGCAGTTGCTCAGCCGCCTCGATCCGCTCGCCCGCGACGTGATTTACTCATCGGAGCACCTGCTCGAAGAGCCGCACCGCGTGGGCGGCAATGAAACGCTCATGGACGTCGCCAAAAAGTACGATGTCCCCTGGCAATTGCTCGCCAACATCAATGGGGTCAGCGATCCCGTCACGGTGCTGCCAGGAACGGACCTCAAAGTGGTTCGAGGCCCGTTCCGAGCCGACGTGGATTTGGCCAATCAAGAGATGACGCTCTTCCTCGGCGATTTGTACGCGGGCCGATTCCCGGTCGGTATTGGCAGCGATCCCACCCCACGGGCCGGCAGTTACACGATCCAGGAAAAAAAATCGGCCAAGACCTATTACGACATGTCAGGCACCCCCGTCCCACCGGGCAACTCACGAAATCCCTACGGATCGATGTGGATTGATTTGGGCCAAGGCATTAGTTTGCACGGTAGCCCCCAAGCCGATCAGGCGACCGACGAAGGTTGCATCAGTATCGCGGGTAACTACTCGCGCGACGTGTTTGGAATTCTCTCGGAGGGCTCGTCGGTGACGATCCGCTGAAAGACCGCCCCGCCTCGTGGTCGATGAGTTAGAATCGATGGGATGCTCCATGCGAGTCGCTTTCCACGCTTCTATCGAAAACCGATGCCATGATTACCCGTGTCTTGTTCGTTCTCAATCAGATGCGGTGGTCCGGGCTCCGCTGTTTCGCCGTGCTGAGTCTTGCTTTTCTGCAGTCGCTCGTGGCCGGGCCGGCATGGAGTGATGACAGCGACGTACAACCGGCGGATCAGGGCCCGTCCTCGGAGGCCGCCCCCAACCTCGCTCAAGAGGTTCCCATTTGGGTCGCAGACCTCGACGCGTCAACCGCCCAGTTCCGACGCGAGGCGGAGCAGCGGTTGCTCGCCGCCGGTCCAGAAGCCGGGGAGTACGTGCCCGTCACGCTGGACCATCTTTCGCTCGATGCCCGAGAGCGCATGCGGCGGATCGAAGCCCAGTGGCGAGAAATGAAAACCCGGGACGAGACCGAAACGACCACCGTTGAAATGCAGAATGCGCGAACGCTCGGCGCCGCTCTGGAGGCGATCAGTTTGGCCAGTGGCGTGGAATTCGATCTGGAGTCGGCCGGCCCCGACATCGACAAGGACCACGCAATTCGTCCACCCGCGACACCGCTGGGGTTCTGGCAGGCGGTCGATCTCGTGCTCGACCAGTCCGACCTCGATATCAATTTCTACGCGGGTGACCGCCAGCGTTTGGCGCTCGTGCCGCGCCGTCCCGAACGTGCCTCACGGGCCGATTCGGCTGCCTACGCTGGCATCTACCGCCTCGAGCCGACGATCGTGACGGCGCGTCGTGTGTTGGGCGATCCCCTGCAGAGCGGTCTCAATCTGACGATGTCGATCGCGTGGCAGCCCAACCGCACGCCGATCGGATTGAGTGTCCCAATTGCCGAGATCAGCGGCAAACTCGACAACGGTGTCGACCTGCGTCCCCAGGCTAGTGGCGATCGGATCGATATCGCAACCTCCGGCGAAATTGCCGAGAGTCAGTTCTACTTGCCGATGCAATTACCGCGTCGCCATTTGCAGCTCAATGCAGAAGACGCCGACAATAGGAAGTCCGACGCGCTCGAAATAACTCGTGTATCGGGCCAGATCACATCGTTGATCCCGGGCCAGCGAAAAAAATTCGAGTTGTCTCTTGGGGACGTCGCACCGGCTCAAACTCACGATGCGATGACGGTCACCATCGAGTCAGTACGCGATGCCGCACCACTGCGTGAAATTCGGGTCGGTGTGGAGCTGTTCGGTGCCGGACGGGCGCTCGAAAGCCATCGGCAATGGATCTTTGAAAACGAAGTCTTCGTGCTGATTCCCGATGGTAGCCGCAAGGAGCACCTCGGTTACGAGGTCTATCGACAAACCGAATCCGGTGTTGGGATTGGATATCTCTTCGACCTCGGCGGTGCTGGCCCGCCGCCGGCCGCTGCGAAGTTGATCTACGAGTCACCCACCTCCGTCCGGCGAAACGAGGTCCCGTTCGTGCTCAACGGCATCCCGTTGCCCTAGTGGCCGTTGGCTTCGTAAGCCGAGACGCGTAAGCGGCC
>JBDNIG010000803.1:0-7938 GCA_041688415.1 Rhodopirellula sp.
CACGAAACCAGCGTCTGAGATCTTCGATGGATCGACATTCACGCTCGCCGGCGAGAATAAACGCGTCACATTTGAGTTTGACGTTTTGCCGGCAAGCGGCTCGAGCAACGGGTTCGCTCAGAATGCGAACCGCGTGGTCGTTGAGGTGCGTTCCGATGCAACGGCTGCGGAAGTCGCCGACACGATCATCGCTCGAATCAACTCACAACAGGTGCGTTCGATCCTCGGTGTGGTCGCCAATCGCGGAAACTTGACCCGGGCCGACGCGCCCGGCAGCGTTCCCGACAAGCAAATCAACTTGGTCGGTGCTTCTTCGGTCCGCACCAATGAGATCGGCAAGACGGCATTCGTGTCCACAACAACAAATGATCTACGCGGCGACTCCAATCGCGATCGAGTGGAACAGGGCGAGATCACCATCGAGAACAGCCGGTTCAGCTACAATGAGGATGCCGGTCTGCAAATTTCGCGTGCTGCCGAAGAGGCCGTGGTCTCGCAGAACCCACGGGATGCGACCCCATCGGTACTTACCTACGCACGCAACTTCAACGAACTCAATACGGAGAATTTCATTCCCGGAGTGGTCGCTCGAAATAATGAGTTTGCCTACAATCAAAACGTCGGCATCGACATCAGCGGCTTGGAAAACGGTGGGTTGGCACTGCAAAATCCCGTTGGCTTCGATCGGATTGTTAATAACACCCTGGTTGGCGGCTCGATTACGCCCGCAGTGGGTCTCGGACCGCAGGTATTCGCCGGAACGTTCTTCCCAGAAGGCGGGGTGTCATTCGCCGACGGTGTGCTCGATAGTGAAACGGTGCTCGGCCAAGATGTCGAGCAATCGTTCACCGATAGTGAGGCGGCACTCGGATCACCGGATTCTTTCGGCGTCTCGGCAATCGATCCGGAGAATGGATTGTTTACCTTCTCGCTCGGTTCGGGCGGACACGCGACATTTGTCTTCGATGACAACTTGTTGACGGGTAGCTCGAGTTCCCCCAACGACTTCATCGGTGTCGGCGACGGCATCGCCGATCTCCAAATTTTCGAGGCCGGAATTCCCGAGCGTGTGAGAGTGGAAATCAGCCGCGATAACGTGACGTATTTCAACGTCGGCGAAATCCGTGGGCTCGATAACAAGATCGATTTGGACGCGTTCGGTTTCGGTTTGAACGACCGCTTCTCATACGTGCGTTTGACCGACCTGTCTCCTGCGGGCACAAATAACTTCGGTGCCGCCGGAGCGGATATCGACGCGATTGGCGCGATTTCGACCGTCCCGCGAGAAACGTTTAGTCCCGGCCAGATTGGTATCCAAGTCCAGGACAACGCGGCTCCGACGCTGCTCAATAATGTCGTCAGCAATTTCCAAACCGGCATTTCAATCTCACCGACGCCCTCGCTATCATCAGGACAGATTGACTCGTCAGCTGACCTGAGCGTGATCGGCGCGACGACGTACTACCGCAACAACCAGCCCTCTCGGATCTCCGGTGTCGTTGGTTACGGCCAATCGGCGCAATTTATCGACCCGAGCGATCAGGTGTTCGTGGATCCGTACAACCTGATCTTCACGCCGCAATCGCGAACCCCGATCATCGATAGCGGTATCGAATCGATGGAAGATCGTGGTTCCTTGATCACGCTTCGCGATTCACTCGGACTGCCCGTCAGCCCGATCGTGGCACCGAAATATGATGCCAACGGACAACTTCGAGTTGATGACCCCACATTCGCGACCCCGCTCGGCGTGGGATTGAGCGGGTTTATCGATCGAGGTGCGGAGGAACGGACTGACAACGAAGGCCCGCGATTCGTACTAACCTCACCGCGCGGTCAGGATTTGATCTTCGACGAGGATTCCAACCTATTTGGTCGGTCGGTCACGCACGGATCGATCTACGAAGCGTTCGAAATCCAATTGATCGACGGCATTCGACCGGCCGACACGGGTTACGGCGTGGGTGTCAACGACAACACCGTGACGAGTGAGAACGTGCTCGTCACACGGTTGCTTCTCGACAACACCGAACCGGAAGTATTGGAGGAAGGCATCCATTATCGCTTCGCCTACGAGCCCGCTGATAACACCATCCGCATCACGCCGATCGCAGGTATTTGGGATGACAACGCGGTCTACACGGTTGAATTCCTGGGTGGCCAGGACGGAGGCGTCGACGGCTACAATGCTGTCTTGCGAGCGCAGCCTGGCGTCAATTACGGAGATGGTGACCAGACCTTCATTGATGATCAAATCCTCGAGACGGAAGTCGGCATTCAGCTCACCGTGCCCTCGGAAGCGTTGATCGCGACTGACCAGTTGACCGGAATTTCGCGACCGGCAATCGGCGGACAAACGCTGACGATTTTCGATGGCACCCATCCCGCGGTGACATTTGAATTTGTCACCGATGTGAACGAGCAAACCGACCCCGATGGCAGACTGCCTTCGACCGGCAACTATGCAATCAGGTTGCCCGACACCGCATCACCGACGCGAATCGTGGAGTTGCTTTCCCAAGCGATCAATCAGCTCGCCGCGACCCAGCCCAACGTGCTCGATCTCGAAGCGGTGTACCTGGATGACAGCAGCGCGACGGCTAGTGATAGTGGTCGACTGCAATTGCTTGGTACCCCAAGCAATCCCACGAGTGAGTTGAGTTACGTTGTCTTGAACGAAGATTCGATCTTCCGACACGTCAACCAAGAGCTCGACGTGCAACTGCTGCCGGATATTTCGGAGGCCGGCGATGGTACGCGTTTGACCAACTATAACGCGACGATCAACGTCTTCGATGGGACGCGCGAGATTGCGTTCGAGTTTGATTCCGATGGCGCCGTCAATGTCGTCGGCCCCGACGTCAATCGAGTTGTCTTGCAAGTCGACCCTGACGCGTCGCCGCGAGAACTTGTGCAAACGCTGCTGCAAGGCTTCCAGGATGTGGGGCTCGACGTGCAAGCGTCGGGTGCGTCCGGTGTGTTCCGCGTTCGTGGTACCAATGGCCCGATCTCAGTAACGAGCCAGAGCGGTGAAGCCCTCGTGACCGGCAATAGTCAGATTGGTGTGTCGCCCGGATTCGGTCTGCAGATTCCGACGACCGACGGTGAAACATCGCTGGCGGTGCAGGACGGTCAATCGTTTACGATCGCGCTCGGACTGAGCACTCCCGTCACGTTTGAGATTGACTTCGACGGCAACCTGCTCGATCCCGGTGCGACTCCGGTAAGCGTATTGGGTGGCGGCCAGGGCGGCTCGCCCGACCTGCTCGCCGATGCCATCGTCGCAGCCGTCTCGGCGGCCTTCCCATCGTTGACGCCAATCAATCGCGGCGGTGGGCAGGTCACACTCGGGGGCGACGACGACACGCGTCTGAACATTGCCAGTACCGTGCTCCAACAGATCGGTTCGGCCAGCGATCCCGCTGCCAAGCCGGTCGTCATCCGCTACAACGATGATGCCTCCACCGTCGCGGCGAGCTTTGCTGATGAACTCGGCGGTCCGAACAATTCAGACGCGAAGTTGGTCGACAACCGCGTGCTGCTGAAAACGAATGGCACGCCACAGGGTGATTCGATCGTAACCGATTTCATCGCCGACAAAGCGGGCAATCGATTGCAACCGGCCTCCGAGCGAAGTCCGTCGCAAGTCGAAATCCTCACGAGCGATCCAACTCGCGATTTGTATGACTACGGTGACGCATCGCTGACCTTCGGCAACGGCCAACATTACCCGGTCACGATCCAAGACAACGGTCCACGTCATGGAATCCTTAACCGCGAGAACGACGCGTTGTACCTCGGTGCCACCGTTACCGCTGATGTCAACGGTGCCAACGACGACGGTGATATCGACGACGGTGTCGAGTTGGTGGGCACGCTCCAGCCTGGCTTTACCACCGATTTCCAAGTCTCGATCAACCAGGGTGCCAACGCCCCCTTGCCCGCCAGTGCGAGCTATCTCGACGCGTGGTTCGACTGGAACGGTGACGGGGTGTTCGGGAACAGTCCCGGCGAAGTGACGCGAGTCTCTTTCCCGGCCAACAACCCGTTCCTGATCAACACGATCGCGGTCAATGTGCCCGCCGGTGCCAAGCTCGGTGATGTTCAAGCTCGGTTCCGGCTCAGCTACACCGAAAACCTCGGCCCTCTCGGGACCGCTGGCGCCGGTGAGGTCGAAGACTACGTGTATACCGTTGTCGACAATCCGTTCACCGGTCCCGGGGATGCCGAAGACGTCAATAACAGTGGCAACGTGACCCCGCTCGACGCATTGTTGATCATCAACGTGCTCAACGCCAACGGTGGCCCGGTTGATTTGTCGAATGTGCCCGCCGGATTGGTTTTGCCAGAATTCCCGGATGTTAACGGCGATGGCATGATCACCTCATTCGACGCCTTGCGAGTGATTGACCGGCTCAATTCGGAAAACCCGAACCATATCCCGGGTGGTGAACCGATCGACACTGAACCCACTAATTCGGTTACTTACAACCCCGTCGCGACGGGGGTAATGGCAACGAATGCGACGGTCGCTTTCGACCCGACGACGTCGACGATGTTCTCATCGAGCGAGGAAAATCCCGCGGACGACGCTCGGCCAGTGGAAGTTTCCGAAATCGCCGAACCGCTGAAGAAGTCGTCTGAGACGAGCATTTTTGATTCGCCCGTGACGATGCAGCTCGATACTATTGTCGATTCGATCGCTCAGGACCGACAAGATGCCCAATCGTCACAATCGGATGACGAGATGTCTGCCGTCGACGAGTTTTTCACTGAATTGAGGTGACGTGGATCGGATTGGATCGATTAGAGAGGGTGCGAATGAACGGCGTCGGGAAACTTTTTGAGCGTTCCCGGCGTCTAATCGACAAAGGATTGTGAAAATCACCGTTCTCCTCTTCTCTCGACCTTGCCAGTGCCGCGCCCCAAACGCCAACTCCGCCGCCCTCTCCGCCTCGAATCCCTCGAGCATCGTCGGGTGATGGCGGCTGGATTGCCGCTCGGAGCGACGCCTCAGGATACCGCTGAGTTTTTGCTTGGGACGGTTACCGTTACGCCGATTTTTCTCGAATCGGACGGCTCGATCGATAGCCAAACGCAGAACTGGTCCGCCGAGGAAATCGATTCCGTGTTGGCCAAGATCACCGCGGGCGCGGATTGGTGGAGCGATCTGCTCGACACGCTCGGCAGCGTCCACTCGCTGAGTTTTACCGTCGACGACACGTACGCGCGCAATCCCGTCGAGACGGGATACGAACCGATCGATCAACCGAGCAACCACTACAATCGCTACGTCGGTGAGTTTCTCGATACGGTTGGCGTCGATCCGTCAATGCAACTGGATGACGGGATGTTGGCCTTCAACAATTCCCAACGCGAGAAATTCGGTACCGACTGGGCGTTCTCACTGTTCATCTCCGACGCTTCCGACGATCCGGACGGCTATTTCGCCGATGGTGGCTCCTTTCGCGGTGCTTTCAGCTTCCCTGGGGGGATGTACGTTGTCGCTCCCTCGACGCGTCCGACGAGCACGTTCGCCCATGAGATCGGCCACATTTTTTGGGCGTTTGATGAATATGCCGGCGGCGGAAGTTACGATGAAACTCGTGGCTATTACAACACGCAGAACACGAACGCTCGAGATAACCCAGCCCCAGGTTTTCAACAACAAGTCAGCATCATGGCGGATTACGATCGCCTGATCGCCGCCTTTGGCACCCACACCTCGGCCGCGTCGACACTCGCGTTGGTCGGATGGCAGGATTCTGACGGCGATGGCGTTTTTGATGTGCTCGACGTCCCGCTGCACCTGTCTGGCTCGGGCGGATTCAATCCGCAAACATCTCAGTTCGAATTCAGTGGTGAGGCGGCGGTCGGGACGCTCCAAAATCAAAACGCTACGGGCCATCAAAGCGACATCACGATCAATCGCATTAGTAGCCTGGACGTCGCGATCGATGACGGCGATTGGGCGAGCATTGCCGCACCGGATACCTACACGGCAACGTTCAATCTCGCCGTGCACGTGCCGCGTGACTTCAGCAAGATCGCGTTTCGTGTTCGCGACGCCGAAACTGGAATCACCAGCGACGTTTGGGCCGCGACGCCAACGACGCCCTTGTTGCCCGTCTCGGGACCGCTGTTTGGCTATGCCGTTCTGGACACGACCGCTCAATCTCATCGAGCCTCCGGTGAACCGCTGTTGAGCAGTGTTAGCATCCACGTGACGAGCGCCGATGGCAGCGAGTTGCCGCATGAGAGTTTCGACGCGGCGACGATGCCACTCAATACCGAATTGGCATCCGTCGCGGGTATTTCGCTGAGCGGCAAAATCGGCGCACTCAACACGGACGCACAAGTTCGGACGGTGACGAAACTCGACGACAAGCCCTTGATCCATATCTACGACTCCCAGCTCCGCTACTGGAGGGCGAACCTGGACACGCGAGTGACCGCGCTGGCCACATTGGACGATCCAACCAGCCACGTCGAAGTCGACGTGGTTGGCTTGGAGACGAATGGCACCGCCTATGCCCGGGTCGAAGCGTTTGACGCCGCTGGCAAACTCATCGATCGAGCCACCACCGACCTCCGCAATGATCGTGATGGCTGGCTCGACTACGGCGAACGACAGACGCTCACGCTGCGTGACGAGGGCGGCCGGATCGCATCGGTACGGATCATGGGACATGCTGGCACGGAGATCGGCGCGTCTGCCATTCGTGCGGGTATTCCCAGTGACTGGACGACGGACGCGCGCGGTGCCTTTGTGCTCGCGGACTTGCCCAGGGGCGATTATAAGTTGACCGCCACGAGCGAGAATGTCACCTACGGGTTTGATCCTATCGTGGTTTCGTCGAGTACGAGCACTCCGATCAAACTCTTGGGTCGCACCGTTGACAGTCCACTGCACAATTCCATTCTGGCGGCCGATGTCAATCAAGACCACATGGTGACCGCCGTCGATGCCTTGCAAGTCATCAACTACCTCAACACTTTCGGCCCGCGAACTCTCACGCATGCCGATACCGCCGGTAGCAAACTCGACGTGACCAACGACGGCGTCATCACGGCGCTCGATGCCCTGCGGGTGATCAATTATCTCAATGGTGGTGAGAACGGGCCAGCGACCTCGGGCGAACCCGTCCCCGTCGCCTCCTCGTCCGCAGCAACCCGCTACGACATCGTTGCCGACACGCCGACACCCGCCCCCGTCGGGATCGACGACGTGCTCACCGAGCCGATCCAGTGGATCGCTCCTCTCCCCGAAGTGACCGATGACGAGCGGTTCTCGTTTCGCCTTGTCTGATCGACCAAACGATCCTGATCGGCCAACGATACCGACTCCTTCGACCAACGTGTATCGATCGCCCCGGTTCACGCCTGAGCATCGCTACTGCACGCTGGGCGCCAACGCAATGAAGTGAGCGAAAATAATCAAGCCTTCGGCGCCCCCGATCAACCACCTCCGCCGCCGTGGCAGCGACGATCGCCACAGAGCAATTAGAAGGATGGTCGGACAAACGAAAACCGGCTCATCCGACGGAAGTGTGCGCCGGAGGTTTTTTAGGCATGGCTCAAATGTCCAATGATCATTTGTGTGCGTTGGCACTGGAGCATATACAGGATCTGCCGGGAGAAACGCCAGTCAAGCTCTGCAGAGGTGCGGGCTTGACAAGGGATATCCCGGTCGCCCGCGATTTCCGGCACAAGCTGTGCGCCAACGGTGCCGACGGTTCTCGGCGAGTTTCGATTCGCCGAGGACGTTTTCTAAAAAAATCATTGGACATTTGAGTTATGGAGTGCCGGGATAAAACCGGTTTGGAATAGAGAATGAAAGTTTCTTACGAGGAAGGTCTAACCAACTACTTCGGCCTCCGGCGGAGGTGCGATGAAGGTAACGACGTCGTGCTGAGCGTCCGTGCAGGGGGAAGCGTA